>NZ_JAUOSW010000002.1:0-460949 GCF_030549005.1 Tenacibaculum soleae | reverse complement strand
TCTGTTTGAGCTCTTTTTGCTTGGTAAAGCTAAAAAGCGAGGAGTGAAAGCCCGACAATTTTTGCGAAAAATTGTCGCGCCATAAAAATAACTGACATATATTGTAGTAAAAATGATTTACTCGAAGAGCAATATAAATACATTAAAAGCAGAGGGTAAACGAAAGTTGTTAAATCTAACATTTATACATTTTTCAAAACACTATATATATTCAAATATCATCAATACAAAAATAAAAAACAAGTTTATGTAAATATAGAAAAACCATATGAAGCACCCTTAAATCATTATTAATATTCAAAGCAAACAACTTAAGAGTGTTTATAATTGTAATGTTAAGAAATGAATACGTTTTCTTTATTAAAGCAATAAACATATTTTTTAAATTTCAATTATAGAAAACAAGTTGTTTTTATCTTTTTACCCTAAATTTGTACAATACATTTTAAGTAATTTACATGACAACTTTATTTATTAACATTAAAGAATTAATTCAAGTAAGAGAAGCTTCAATAAAGAAAGCTTCAGGTAAAGAAATGAGCATTTTACCTACCATTAAGAATGCTTTTTTACTAATTAAAGATGATGAAATTCTTGATTTTGGTCTTATGGATAATTTATCATCTTCAGCAGATAAAACAATTGATTGTACCGGCAAAATGATTTTACCGACTTGGTGTGATTCTCATACACATATTGTTTACGCCGGTAACAGAGAACAAGAATTTGTTGATAGAATTAACGGATTAACCTACGAAGAAATAGCTAATAACGGTGGTGGAATTTTAAACTCAGCTAAAAAATTACAAAACACTTCTGAAGAAGATTTATACCAACAATCTACTGTACGTTTAGAAGAAGTTATGAAACTTGGTACAGGTTCTGTAGAAATAAAGTCAGGTTATGGTTTAACAGTTGATGCTGAACTAAAAATGTTACGTGTTATTAAAAAACTACGTAAAAATTATAAGTTACCAATCAAAGCTACTTTTTTAGGGGCCCATGCTTTTCCTAAAGAGTTTAAAGACAACAAAGAAGGTTATATTAATTTAATTATTAATGAAATGTTACCTAAAATAGCTGAAGAAAATTTAGCTGATTTTATTGATGCTTTTTGTGAAACTGGTTACTTTTCGGTAGCAGATACTGATCGAATATTAGAAGCTGGTAAAAAATATGGCTTAACACCTAAAGTTCATGTAAATCAATTTACAACAATTGGAGGGGTTCAAGTAAGTGTAAAACATAATGCCTTATCAATAGATCATTTAGAAGTGATGAACACTGATGATATCGAAACTTTAAAAGGTACCGATACAATGCCTGTTGCACTACCTTCTTGTTCGTATTTTTTAAGTATTCCGTACACACCTGCTAGAAAAATTATAGATGCTGGCTTACCTTTGGCTTTAGCTACCGATTTTAATCCTGGTTCTACCCCATCTGGAAATATGAATTTTGTTGTAGCAACAGCCTGTATAAAAATGAAAATGACTCCAGAAGAAGCTATAAATGCCGCTACTATAAACGGTGCTTATGCCATGAACTTATCTGACGAAGTAGGAAGTATTACTATTGGTAAAAAAGCTAATTTTATTGTTACCAAAGATATTTTGAGCTACGGTGCTATTCCGTATAACTTCGGTTCGGTTTTAATCGACTCAGTATTTATTAACGGAAAAGAAATTTAAAATGCTTCAGCTATTTTCTAAAAATGATATCACCAGTTTTGTAAGTCCGCGAGAAGGAGAAACTAAATTAGGACAATCTGTACAAACAATTTCTAATCTTGAAAACATACATCTTACATCTGCCAAATTTGTTATTATTGGTGCCCCTGAAGATATTGGAGTAAAAATGAATTATGGTAATGGCGGAGCTCACACAGCTTTTATCCCTACACTAAAATCAGTTTTAAACACACAAGAAAATCAATTTATCAATGGTAAAGACATTCTTGTTTTAGGCTATTTAAATTTTTTAAAAGAAACTTTAAACTTTGATGGTTCTGATAGAGAAAAAGGCGATTTATTGGTAAAAGCTATTGATAGAGAATTATCCTCTATAATTAAAACAATTATTGAAGCTAATAAAATTCCGATAGTAATTGGTGGTGGTCATAACAATGCTTATGGTAATTTAAAAGGACTATCTGAAGGCAAAAAGCAAGCAATAAATGTAATTAATTTAGATGCACATACTGATTTACGTCGTTTAGAAGAACGTCATAGCGGTAACGGGTTTTCGTATGCAATTGAACACAAGTATTTAAATAAATATTTTATGTTTGGACTACATGAAAACTATACTCCACAATACGTTTTTGATTATATACATACCAATGTAAATATTGATTACAACACCTATGAAGAATTAGAAATTTACAAATCGATTCCGTTTAAAAATGAATTGTTACGTGCCCAAAATTTTATTCAAGAAAAACCTTTTGGCATAGAAATAGATTTAGATTGCATACAAAATTTTCCAAGTAGTGCAATGACACCTAGTGGTTTTACATCACAACAAGCAAGACAATTTGTGCATTATTTTGCTAAAAATAAAAATGCAAATTACATTCATATCTGCGAAGGTGCTCCGGCTGTTATGCAAGATCCTACTGCAACAAATCAAGTAGGTAAATTTATAAGTTATTTAATTACCGATTTTATAAAAGCTAAAAAACATTAATCAATCCAATTTTTAAAATCTTTTACACGTTCTCTACTTACGATAATTTCAGCTTCTGCATACGATTGTAAAATTAATTGTAATCGTGAATTTGTATATGAAACAATATCTTTTATAGCATTTATATGTACAATAAAAGTACGATTTACTCTAAAAAAATTTTCAGGATTTAATTGCTCTTGCCAATGCTCTAGAGAATCATCGATTAAATAATTTCGGTTTGAGTTTGTATGAATATAGGTTGCTTTGTTTTCTGAGTAAAAACATTCAATTTCATCAGCATGAATAATTTTTATATGCTGCCCTACTTTGATTGTAAATCTTTTTTTAAATTTTCTATCAACCGGGTTTATCAATAATTTTCTAATATCATCAATATTTACCTTTACATCTGACTGTTTTGTTTGATTATCTTTAAACTTACCAACAGCAGATTTTAACTCATCTTCATCAAGGGGTTTTAATAAATAATCTATCGAATTTAATTTGAAAGCTTTCAAAGCATATTCATCATAAGCCGTGGTAAAAATGATAGCCGATTTTACTTGTATTTCTTCAAATATTTCAAATGATAATCCGTCTGATAATTGAATATCTAAAAAAATCAAATCAGGATGTTTGTTATTTTGAAACCAATTAATAGACTCTTCAACAGAGTGTAACATGGTTTTTACTTCTATACTTAAGGCAGATAACATTCTATTTAAACGCCTTGCCGCCGGCTTTTCATCTTCAATAATAATTACATTCATTACTTATAAAGTTAGTTTTTTTCCATGTATTCTTTAATCTTCCGCTCTTCCCAGTTTTTACCGAGTAAATTTACAATTCCGAAAGTACTAATGGCATGAAAAATTAAAAATAATCCCCAAATAAAAAACAATTTATAATTACTTGCCTCTGTTAATGCTTCTTTTACAGAAGCTCCAAATTGAATATCTTTATAAATTCTTCTTCCTATAAAAAATAAATTAACCAACACATATACAGCTAAATGTTTATAAAAACTTTTAATATCTTCAACTCTTTTTTGTGCTTTCAAGTATTTTTCTGATTGATTTTTCATCTTTTCAATACTACTACTTATTTTTCGTTCATAAACTCGTTTACTTTTTTGTTTTCCCAATTTTCAAAAAAAGAAATTTTATTTTTAAAAGCATATAGTCCTTGAACTAAAACCCCGAAAGCCCATAATAAACAATTTATCCAAATATTTGATTTCGCCCATTTTAAAGTTCCTTTATTATGAATATGGCTTTCAAAAAAATTAAATATTGTATTTGAAAAAACTGCTAATATTAGCATCATAATTACAAATATTTGTAAGTGATTGTAAAAATTTTTAATTTTTTTTACTCGTTTTTCGGCTTTTATATAGTCATTTGTTAATTTCATAATTAAAAATCATTATCGTTCATGTATTCCTTTATCTTTTTTTGTTCCCAATCTTTCCCAAAAAACAAATTAGACCCAAAAACTCCTAACCAATGAAAAAATAATCCTATCCCCCAAAACAACCAAGTTGAATAGGTTCCGAAATGAGTAACTGCTTCTAGAAAACTAAGTTTATCTTCACTAGTTAAACCAAACACAATAATTCCTGATATAAAAATATTGACAACTATATAAACGGCTAAATGAATATAAAAACCTTTAATTTTTTCAACTCTTTTTTTTGCTAAAATATATTTTTGTTCTTCTGAATAATCTATTTCCATCTTATTTATTATTTTTACCTTCGTTCATTATTTCTTTAATCTTACGTTCTTCCCAGTTTTTCACTATACTTGTTTTACTAAATACAAAAACACTTAAAAAATGACAAAAAAGTCCTGTTCCCCAACCTATTAATGAAAACCAAAACCAATGAAAATGTGGTTCAAATTTTAAATTTGCAAAAATAATTATTGGTATAACGATACAATAAATTGTTAAATGTGTATAAAATCCTTTAATCTTTTTAACTCTTTTTTGAGCTTGAATATATTGCTGTGGTTCTCTATCTTCCATTTTATTTATAATTTTTATCATCTTTCATCATTTCTTTAATCTTTCGTTCTTCCCAATTTTTTCCTAAAAAGATATTGTAATTATTTACTTCTAAGAAGTGGAAGGTTAATCCAACTCCCCATCCAAAAATTGGAAACCAAAACCAATGGAAACCTGGTGAAAATCGTAAATTTATAAATATTAAAAAAGGAATTACAATACAATAAGATGCTAAATTTTGATAAAACTCCTTTAATTTCTCTACTCTTTCAACAGCTCTTACATACTTGCTGTTTTCTATATTTTTTGAATCTAACGACATATTATTTGTTTTTATTAACAGCGGTAAACTCACTGTAAATGTTTTATTGTTATTTTTAATTTCTACTCGTTTATTAGTAATTAAACCATACCTATCGGCTATATTTCTTAATCCAACTTTTGTGCTTTTTCCAATTGCTTCTTTAGGATTAACCGTATTTTGAATTTGTAAAAAACCATCTTGTTCAAAAATGTAAATTTCTAGAGGTTTTGCCGATGAAACTACATTGTGTTTTACTGCGTTTTCTAACAATAATTGTAATGATAATGGTACTATTTTTAAATCTAAGTTACTTACCTTGGTTGGAATATTAAATTGTACAGCATCTTCAAATCGCATTTGTAATAACTCCATATATGTTTTTGCAAACCTTAACTCCTCTTCTAACGGAATTAACTCTTTATTACGTTGCTCTAAAACATACCGATATACTTTTGATAATTTTGTGGTAAATTTTTCTGCCTGCTTTGGATTTTCGCCAATTAATGATGTTAATACATTTAAACTATTAAATAAAAAATGAGGGTCTAACTGACTTTTTAAAGTTTCAAACTTTGCGGTTTCAGTTTTCGCAACTATTTCATGTTGTGTTGTTTCTTGTTTTAATGACGCTTTCCAATTAATCATAAAACTACGTGCATGAAAAAAACTTGCAATTCCTAAAGAAATTATAATCGCAAATAAATGCGACCAAAATAATTTTCCATCAAAAAAATCAGAAAACTTATGTTTAAAAATTAATACAAATTGTATATAATGAATTAACAAAACCGCTATAACAGTATAACAAATAGTTGCAATTATACCTGCCCAAACTCGTTCATTAGTTTGTGTAGCCCAGTTCCACCTAGTATTTAAATAATTATTAATTAATCCATTACCTAAGCCTAATATAAACGAATACATTGCTGAAAACAAGAACACAATTGCAGCACCTTTAAGCGTAAACTGTTGATTTATTATTGTAAAAATAACCCCAAAAACAATTGTAAGTTTTAAACATACTAATAAATCTTTTTTTAAGTCTATAAATGTATTCGATGTATATTTTTGCATTGTATTTGTGTTTCTAAAATTTAATTTTTAAAGATACATTTTTATCAGTAACCTTAAATTTTGCTTGCTCATATTCAGGTGGACCAAAACGATTCATCGCATTGTTAGAAACCCCATAATCTTCTATTGGCATCCCATTAGGTTCAAAATCCATTTTGTCATTATTATTCTTATCATGAAAACAGATAATTGCATATTCACCAGTTGGTACATTTTTAAAAACAGCTACACTTTTGTTCTCTTTTATTTTAGATGAGATAGCTTGTAAAGGTTTACCTCTAAAATTATCTTTTGTAAATAGTGCGTAACTTATTTTTCCTTTGTTAGATGTAGCATTAACTACAGTTGCTGTTATTGTGTTATTTTGAGCAATTATATTTTTTGATATAAAAAGTAGTGTTCCGATTAAAACTAATGTTAAAAATTTCATTTCTTATATTTTTATGGTTAATTACACTACAAATATGCTACTGATCTATCGTTTTTAAAACTAAAAAAAACTGAACCGTATTTTTTTAAGGATGAACTGTAACAATTTGTATTTTTGAGCGACTTGTAACTAATCAACGATACTAAACTTAGTGAATAAAGAATTAGAAAATAAATTTTTATCTGATTTTGAAGCCAATCAAAACATTGTGCATAAGGTATGTAGAATTTATACGACAAACCAAGATGCTCATAATGATTTGTTTCAGGAGGTAACAATTCAACTATGGAAAAACTACAGTAAATTTAGAGGAGATGCTAAATTTAGTACCTGGATGTACAGGGTTGCCTTAAACACAGCTATTTCTTTATACAGAAAATCAACTAGAACAGTAAAAACTAGAGATATTACCGAATATGCTTTTAAAATTAAAGCGGAAGATTATGACGAAACAGAAGAGTTACAACTAAAAGCATTATACAATGCCATTAGAAAACTAAATGATATTGATAAAGCACTAATATTTTTATACTTAGAAGATAAGCCTTATAAAGAGATATCTGTAACCTTAGGTATTAGTGAAGTAAATGCTCGTGTAAAAATGAATAGAGCAAAAGATAAATTAAAAAAAGTATTAAACCCATAATTAATGGATTTAGATAAATATAAAAAAGCATGGAATAATCAACCTGAAGAAACTGATACGGTTTCTAAAGTTGATATCTATAAAATGGCACATTCCAAGTCATCATCAATCGTAAAATGGATTTTTATTATTGGAATACTAGAGTTTTCTTTTTGGTTAATTTTAAATTTTTTTACTTCTAACAGTAGCTATATGGAAGTTTATGAAAAATTAAACTTAATTACATTTTTAAATATTACTTATTATATTCATTATCTAGTGATAATTATATTTTTATATATTTTTTATAAAAATCACTCATCTATTTCTATAATGGACGGTACAAAAGAGTTACTAAAAAAAATATTTAACGTTCGTAAAACTGTAAAAATATATGTTTACTATAACTTAATTACTTTTATCATTTTATCTATTATTGTTAACGTCATTATTTTTAGCGATCAAAATAAATTAAAAGAAGTTTTTAATAATGACAATATTAATATTAGTGATTCAAGCTTTTTTACAATAATGCTAGTTACTCAAATTGTTTTTTTAATAATCTTCTTAGCGCTTTTTTGGCTCTTCTACCAATTACTTTATGGTATTTTATTACGTAAATTAGATAAGAATTACAAAGAATTAATTAGAATAGATAATAATTGCAAATAATTAGTTAAAATCAATAAACTATAACATATAGAATTATTTTTTTGTTTAAAAATTATTTACTATAACAATTTTAATTACTTACTTTTATAAAAAATTAATTTGTTATGAAAACCCTAATTACGTTTAGTATTTTCTTTTATTCACTTTTTAGCTTTTCTCAAGAGTCTAGTTTTTGGAACAACACACGTTTTGGTGGTAGTTTTGGTTTTAGTTTTGGTAGTAATACAACTACTCTTTCTATATCACCTAGCGCTGTTTATGATTTTAATGAAGAGTTTTCATTGGGAGGTAGTATCGGCTACCTATACAATAAAAGTAGTAACTATAGTGCAAATATGTATTCTGCTAGTGTTATTACTTTATACAGACCAATACCAGAAATAGAATTTTCTGGTGAGCTTTTACAATCCTATGTTAGTAAAAAAATTGGTACCGTTAAAGACAACTATAGCTATCCTTCTTTAAATATTGGAGTCGCTTATATTACAGGTAAAGTTACTTTTGGTATTCAGTATGATGTACTATACGAAGAAGATAAAAGCATTTATGCAAATGCTTTTTCTCCTTTTATAAGAATCTTTTTCTAAAAACTTTTAAGCTCTTTTAATAAAACAGTCAACATTGTGTCTGTAAAATCTAAATGCGTAACAATTCGTATTTTCCCTTCCCCCATTGAAATTAATAAAATACCTTTTGCTGCCATTTTATTGATAAAATCCATCGGATCAATCTTATCATCTACATAAAAAATAATAATATTGGTTTCAATAGGCTCGACCTTTGTTACGTATAAACATCCTTCTAAAACAGTTCCTATCTGTTGTGCTTTTTGATGATCTTCTGCCAAACGATTTACATTATTATCTAACGCATAAATTGCTGCTGCTGCTAAAAAACCAGCTTGTCGCATTCCTCCTCCAAATAATTTACGCACACGTAACGCTTTTTCCATATCCTTTTTAGTTCCTATTAAAATAGAACCTACAGGAGCTCCTAATCCTTTAGACAAACAAATAGAAATCGTATCAAACAATTCTCCATATTGCGCAGGAGTTTCATTTTTAGCAACCAAAGCATTAAATAAACGCGCTCCATCTAAATGAAACGCTAAATTATTTTTTTTTGATATTTTCTGAATCTTTTTTAACTCTTCAAAATCCCAGCAAGCACCACCTCCTTTATTTGTGGTGTTTTCTATACAAACTAAACGACTGTATGGTGCATGAATATCTGATCTACCAGATACTGCTTGTTTTAATTGATCGGCTGTAAACATACCTCTATGCCCATCTATTAAATGAGAGGTTACTCCTGAGTTAAATGCAGCGCCACCGCCTTCATAATTATATACATGTGCCCACTTATCACAAAACATTCTATCACCAGGTTGTGTATGTATTTTTATAGCTGTCTGATTTACCATCGTACCTGAAGGAAAAAACAAAGCAGCTTCCATATTAAACATTTTAGCAACCTTTTCTTGCAATGCGTTTACCGTCGGATCAGCACCAAAAACATCATCACCTACTTCAGCATTCATCATTGCCTCCATCATTAATTTTGTTGGTTTGGTAACTGTATCGCTTATTAAATTTATTTCCATTTTTATCTACGGTTTTAAAATGTATTTTTGTTGTATGATTACACACGAACAGTTAAAAGATATTACTGAACGAATTGGCAAGTTAAAAGCTTATTTAGAAATTGACAAGAAGTTAATAGAAATAAATAATGAAGAAGAAAAAACTGCCGATCCTGATTTTTGGAGCAACCCAAAAGAAGCTGAAGTTTTAATGAAATCCCTTCGACTTAAAAAGAAATGGGTTTCAGATTACAACAATGTAATCACATTAAACGAGGATCTTACAATTCTGTATGACTTTTATAAAGAAGGTGAAGTTGATGAAAATGAAGTTATAGAACAGTTTGAAAAAACGGCTACATTTTTAGAAGATATTGAGTTTAAAAATATGCTTTCTGATGAAGGAGATAATTTAAGCGCAACCATTCAAATTACTGCTGGTGCTGGAGGTACCGAAAGTTGTGATTGGGTAGAAATGCTGATGCGCATGTATACCATGTGGGCAGAAAAGCAAGGTTTTAAATTAAAAACACTCAATTACCAAGCAGGTGATGTTGCAGGTGTAAAAACAGTTACTTTTGAGATTGATGGCGATTATGCCTTCGGATGGTTAAAAGGTGAAAATGGCGTGCATCGTTTGGTGCGTATTTCTCCTTTTGATAGTAACGGAAAACGACATACCACATTCGGCTCTGTATATGTTTTTCCTGTGGCTGATGATAGTATTGAAATTGAAATAAATCCTGCTGATATAGAAATTGTTACTGCACGTTCTAGTGGTGCCGGTGGACAAAATGTTAACAAAGTAGAGACAAAAGTGCAACTAACACATAAACCAAGCGGAATTCAAATTCAGTGTTCTAACTCACGTTCACAACACGATAACAGAGCAACTGCCTTAAAAATGCTAAAATCGCAATTATATGAAATTGAATTACAAAAACGTTTAGCTACAAGAGAAAACATTGAAGCAGGTAAACTTAAAACCGAATGGGGAAGTCAAATTCGTAATTATGTAATGCATCCTTATAAGTTAGTAAAAGATGTACGAACGGGACATGAGACTGGTAATGTAGATAATGTTATGAATGGAGATATTAATCCGTTTTTAAAATCCTATTTAATGTTAAACGGACAAAAAGATAATTCATAATAAAGTTCTCGCTATAATTTTCTCTTAAAATCGAAAATCACTCAAACTGATAAAAATTAAACAAAATGATACAAATATTTCACAATAATAGATGCAGTAAATCACGTTGCGGATTAGAAATTTTAGAAAACTCTGGTAAAAAATTTGAGGTTATAAAATACTTAGACAATGTTCCTTCTGAAAAAGAGTTAAACGAAATTATTAGCTTATTAAATATTACTCCTATTCAGTTAGTTCGTAAAAACGAAAAAATATGGAAAGAGGAATTTAAAGGAAAAGAATTATCCGACACAGAAATAGTACAAGCTATGGTTAACAACCCTAAACTTATTGAGCGACCAATTGTTATTAATGGTAATAAAGCCGTAATAGGTCGTCCACCAGAAAATATTTTAGAAATTATTTAAAATAAAACTCCCAATTTCTTGGGAGTTTTATTTTTTTATAAACTTCGATTCTAAAAAACCTAAACCATAGCCTATAAATTGCGTAAAAGAAGTTATAATACTTAAAAAAGCTACTTTTATATTTTTATTCTGAATTAATGCATCTATAAATAATAACGTAAAGTAAAATCCATAAAAAGCAATAAACTGCCAATAACCAAAACATGCAAGAATAATACTAATATCAAATCCGATAATAAATAAAGACGGAAACCAATACGTAATCTTAGCAGTTTCTGGATATTTTTTATTTAAAATTGGTCTTGCTGTTCCGAATGAATATGTTTGTTTAAAAAACTGACCTATTGTACTTCTGCGTTTATGATACACAAAGGCTTTTTCTATTAACTGTGTTTTTAAATCGTTTTCCCATAAACGAAATGTTAAATCGATATCTTCACCCGTTTTCATTTTCGAAAATCCGTTTGTTTTACTAAAAGCTACTTCAGATAATCCTAAATTAAAACTACGAGGTTGAAACTTACCAATACCTTTCTTTTTACCTCTAATTCCGCCTGTAGTTAAAACCGACGTCATCGAATAATTAATAGCTTTTTGTAATGGTGTAAAACTTTTATGAGCAGCATCTGGACCGCCATAAGCATCTGTAAAGTTATTTTCTAAAGCTTTTTTTACTTCGGATAAATATTGTGAAGGAACAATAACATCACTATCTAAAATGATAAAGTAATTTCCGGTAGCTTGTTGCATTCCATAATTTCTACTTGCTCCTGCTCCGCTATTTTCTTTATAAAAATAGTTTAAATTAAGTTTATCTTTATAATTGTTTACAGTTTTTTGTGATGAATTGTCTGAACCATCTTCTACAATAATAACTTCAAAATCATCTAAAAAATCTTGTTTTGTAAGACTTTCTAATAACTCATCTATCTCTTTCGGACGATTGTAAACAGGTATTATTAAAGAAAATTTCAACTTCATTAAACTACATGGTTATTTTTTATTTGTGCAGATATTCCATTCCAAAGATTAATTCTTTTTTTAAGAGATTCTTTTGCATAAAATAAAACATCATTCCATTTTTGTTCATCATTACCACATAATTCTTCAATCATTTGTAAAGATAATGGACCGTGTTCATCTCCATCTAACTCTATATGCCTTTTTAAATAATAAGTTAACTTACTATAGTTTAAACTTGTATTTTCTTCTGTATTCTTAATAATTTCTAAAAACATATCAGGAATAACATCTTCTCTTCCAAAAGTAAAACTAGCCGCTATAATATGTGGTTGTTGTGTATCAATAACATTAAAAGAAAACAATACAAATTCTTTAACCTCGTTTAAAACCGAGCCTTCATTTAATGATTTTTCAATCGTATTTCCGTCAATAATATTATTTATAAAACTAGCTATTTCAATTGTACTTGCCTTAGCTTGTTTCATTGCATCAATATACATTTCAAAATGACTTTTAGGCTCTCCTAATTCATTTACATCTGTTTCCTCTCCTAAAACTATTTCATTAATAAATCTTGCCGTTTTAGAATTTACCACAGGAAACCATGGTAACGTAGTACATGTTAATTTTTCTTGTAAGGCTTTTAATAGCGACATAAAATCCCATACTGCAAAAACATGTGATTCCATAAATATTTTTACATCATCTATATTTTTTAATGATGTATATAATTCGTGGTTTTTTAATTGTTTTCTTAAAGGGGCTAGCTCCTTTTCAATACTTAAAATAGTATTCATTTTAATAATTTTATTCAATAAAAATGCAAACCTAACGATTTGCATTTTTATTATATTCTAAGTTTTATAAAAACTACTCAAACTTTTCCATCACAGCATCACTAACTCCCATATTTGAGAAACCGCCATCATGAAATAGGTTTTGTAAAGTTACCTTTTTAGTTAAATCAGAAAATAAAGAAATTGTATAATCTGCACACTCTAAAGCGGTTGCATTGCCAAGTGGAGACATTTTTTCGGCATATGATATAAACCCATCAAAACCTTTAACTCCTTGCCCAGCCGTGGTTGGTGTTGGTGATTGAGAAATGGTGTTTACACGTACTTTTTGATCGCGTCCAAAAAAGTAACCAAAACTACGAGCAATACTTTCTAAATAAGCTTTATTATCTGCCATATCGTTATAATCAGGAAAAACTCTTTGCGCTGCCATGTAAGTTAACGCAACAATACTTCCCCACTCATTCATAGCTTCTTTATTGTATAAAACATTCATTACTTTATGAAAAGATACTGCTGAAACATCCCATCCTTTAGTAGTAAAGTCATATTTAGAATCGGTATAATGACGTCCTTTACGAACATTAACCGACATACCAATTGAGTGTAAAACGAAGTCGATTTTACCTCCTAAAATTTCCATCGATTTTTCAACTAAGTTTGTTAAATCATCCATTGAAGTAGCATCTGCTGGTATAATTTCTGAACCTGTTTTAGCAGCTAACTCTTTAATTTGCCCCATACGCATTGCTATCGGTGCGTTGGTTAAAACAAATTCGGCACCCTCTTCATGCGCACGTTCTGCAACTTTCCATGCAATAGAATTTTCATCTAAAGCTCCAAAAATGATTCCTTTTTTTCCTTTTAATAAATTGTACATATTTATGTGTTTTAATCTATAGTTGTTCGTTTGTTAAACAAATATAGTTTTAATTTAATAATTCTTTTGCATGTGTTAATGCACTTTCAGAAATGTCTTTTCCACTTAACATTTCTGCTATTTCAACCACTCGCTCATCATAAGATAATAACTTTAAATTAGAGGTTGTAACTCCTTTTTCTTCGCCTTTAAATACTTTGTAATGCTGTACTCCTTTTGCGGCTATTTGTGGTAAATGTGTAATGGTTATTACTTGCATATTTACGCCCATATCTTGCATAATTTTTGCAATTTTATTTGATACTTCTCCTGAAACTCCTGTATCAATTTCGTCAAAAATAATAGTTGGCAACTGTATGTTTTCTGATAGTATTTTTTTGATAGAAAGCATTATTCTAGATAACTCTCCACCGGAAGCCACCTTTTTAAGCTCACCAAAGTTTCCGCCTTTGTTTGCTGAAAACAAAAATGATAATATGTCTTTTCCGTTAGTAAAATACTCTTCTGAATCACTTAATTCAATTAAAAAACGAGCATTAGGCATTCCTAACTCTTTAAGTAAAGCTTCTAACTGCTTTTTCAGTTTTGGAATCGCTTTATTTCTAGATTTAGTTATCATCGCTGCTACATCATCTAATTTTTTAGCAACCTCACTTATTTCTTTATTCTTAGCTTCAATTATAGTTCCAGCATCTTCAACCTGTGCTACTTTTTTAGCTAAGGATTGGTGTATAATTTCTAATTCTTTAATAGAATCTACCGAATGTTTTTTTTGTAAATTATAAATTAATTGTAATCGATCATTTAATTCTTCAATTTCATTCGGATTAAAATCAACATTCTCATTTTCATTTTCTAGCTCAGTAACCACATCGTCTAACTCTAGTTTTATACTCGTTACTCTACTGGCTATTTCTTCATACTTTTTTGAATAACTATTTATTTTTTGCAAGTTATTTTCTAATGAATACAGTAAATTTTGTAGCCCTATTTCTTCATTTGTTGTTATAGCCAGAGCTTCTGATAAACTAAGTTTTATTTCTTCAATATTATTTAAACGCTCTAGTTTTTCTTCTAATTCTTGTTGCTCACCTTTAATTAATTTAGCTTCTTCTAACTCATTAAATAAATGCAAATTATACTCATACTGTTCGTTAGATTTTTCGGTTTCAGTCTGAAGCGTTTTTAACTCTTTTTGTAATTGTGAGTATTTACGTATTCCTCTTTTGTAGGATGCTATTTTTGCTTGATTTTTTGCCAAGGCATCAATTACCGAAAACTGAAAACTTGTATCAGATAATTGCATGGTTTGATGCTGCGAATGAACATCGATCAACTTTGTTTTTAAAGCTGTTAAAACCGATAAATTTACTGGCGTATCATTTACAAAAGCTCTTGATTTTCCTGAGGGAAGAATTTCTCTACGGATAATTGTTTCCGCTTCATAATCAACATCTAACTTTTCAAATAAACTTTGTAAAGCATAGCCTTCAACAGCAAATTTAGCTTCGATAATACACTTTTTTTCAGCATTTTTTAACGATGATAAATCAGCACGATTTCCCATAACCAAGCCTAAAGCTCCTAGTAAAATTGACTTTCCTGCTCCAGTTTCACCTGTGATGATTGATAAATCTTTTGAAAAATCAATCGACAACTGATTGATTAATGCGTAATTATGTATGGTTAAATGTGTAAGCAAATTTCATCTTTTTTAAAAGATAAAAATACGTATTTTAGTGGATATATATATACTTAAAAATAAGAGATCTTTATTGTTTTTTTCTTCTTGATAATAAGTTACCAATTATAATTGATAAAAGTACAAAAGCTAATAAAAAGCTTTCAATACTATTGAGCTTATCATTAATAATTCCTCTAGAAATCACATATAACATTATGATTGTAAGAATTATGACAAAAACTATTCTCTTCATTTTTAATTAATTGTTTTCCACTTATTTTTATAAGTAGGCGCAATTTTATCTAAAACACTCAACATTTTTTGTGTATTTTTAACTGGCTTTCCATCAGAAAAAACACTTGAGATTTCATCACCTTTTGCATCTAAAAAAATACGAATCATGTAATTACCTATACCAACATTATATAATTTATCTAACATTATTACATTGTTTTGTATAGTTTCTTTCGCTTTGGTTTTGTCTTCTGAAAAATAATCAAACCCTTTACGATGATAGTTGTAATAAATAGTTCTTAGTGTACTAAATTTTGAAGATAATAAATTATCAATTAATGCAAAACGGTTTTGTTTACCTACTTCATTTTGCCAACCCAATTCTCCATTTGATTGTGCTTGTAACATTACACTTTCAGCTACTTTTAAGTATTGTGTACCGCCTTTTAAAGCAAAGGTATCAGCATCTACACCTATGATTGTATATGCATAAAATGCGATTAATGAAACTAACTTAGAATCGTAATTATTAGGATTAAAATTTAATGGATCAAACTCGTTATAACGAAAATTAAAATTGGTGTCATTAATATTTAAAACAGGTGTTGCGTAACTAGAATTATATACTGGCCGTGTAGATTGTACCTGCAAAGTTGCTTTAAAGTTATTGCCACTTTGTTCATTTACGATAATGGTAAATGCGCAGTTAATTTTTTCTTGCTGTTTATATTTCTTATTAGTCCATTGCTTATCATTTATAAACTCGGTTAATGATTTTTGTAATGTTTCATAAACTTGTTTATTACTACTTTGAACTTTGTCGGTATTTATAACAACTAATGCGTTTAACTCTTGTGAATTAACTGTAAAAATTGATACTATTATAAAAAAAGAGAATATAATTTTACGCATTTACTATAAGTTTGTTTATCAAATTGATTTTAATTTAAGTTTCATAAAATCAAAACTATATTAAAAAGCATCGATTTTTTTAACTAATTTTATTGATGATTTCATTTACAATATCAACAGATACTGCTCTTTTTGATTTTAATTCAAATGGTTTTTGATTAAAATCGGCATCAATAATTGTAATTTTATTAGTATCAGTTGCAAAACCAGCTCCTTTATCTTGTAATGAATTTAAAATAATTAAATCTAAATTCTTTTTGGTTATTTTACGCTTTGCATTTTCAACTTCATTATTAGTTTCTAGCGCAAAACCAACTAATAATTGCTGTTTTTTTGCTTCACCTAACGATTTTAAAATATCTTTCGTAGGCTCTAACTCTATTACTAACGCTGAATCTTTCTTTTTTATTTTCTGAGTAGCTACATTTTTTGGACGATAGTCTGCTACAGCAGCCGATAATATAGCAATATTAACATCTGCATAATATTTATGGCAGGCATCGTACATTTCTTGAGCTGATTTTACATCAACTCGATGAATAAATGAGTGTTTTACTTTTTGATGTGATGGACCAGCTATTAAAAAAACTTCTGCTCCTAAATTAGCTGCTGTTTTTGCTATTTCAAACCCCATTTTTCCTGAAGAATGATTTCCTATAAACCTCACTGGATCAATCGCTTCATAAGTTGGGCCTGCTGTTATTAATACCTTCTTTCCACGAAGTGGTAATTTAGATACGATATCTTTTTCTATAAAAGAAACAATATCTTCTGGTTCAGCCATTCGTCCTTCACCAACTAAACCACTGGCTAGCTCTCCTGAAGCGGCAGGAATTAAAATATTACCAAAACTTTGCAATGTATTTAAACTCACTTTTGTTGATGGGTGAATATACATATCTAAATCCATCGCAGGTGCAAAATATACAGGGCATTTTGCTGATAAGTAGGTTGCTAATAATAAATTATCACAAGTTCCGTTTGTCATTTTAGACAAGGTATTTGCGGTTGCCGGAGCAATTATCATAATATCAGCCCAAAGTCCTAAATCAACGTGGTTATTCCATAATTCATTTTCATCTTCTTTTTCGTAAAAAGTTGAATGAACTGGATTTTTTGATAAAGTAGAAAGTGTAAGTGGAGTAATAAAATCTTTAGACGCAGGAGTCATTATTACTTTGACTGCTGCGCCCGATTTTATAAATAAACGAACTAAGTTCGCTGTTTTGTATGCGGCAATACCTGCGGTAACGCCAAGTAATACTTTTTTACCGCTTAATACAGACATATTATTCTGCGTCTGGAGTTCTGTGATATACTTTATCGTTTAACCACTCTTCAACTGCAATAGCGTGAGGTTTTGGTAAACGCTCGTAAAACTTAGAAACTTCAATTTGTTCTTTGTTTTCAAAAACTTCCTCTAAACTATCGTTATACGTAGCAAATTCATCTAACTTATCAACTAATTCTTTTTTTAAATCAGAATTAATTTGATTTGCTCTTTTAGCGATAACTGAAATAGCTTCGTAGATGTTTTCTGTTGGAGCTTCGATAGCTTCTTTGTTATAAGTAATAGTACTTAATGCCGCTTTCGTTTCTTTATAATCCATTTTTTAACTTTTAACTAATTGTTCTTGTTCTTTATTTAATGTTGCCAACATTTCATTTGACTCTTTCATGAATTTAGATTCAGGAAAGCTTCTCTTTAACTTATCGTATGCTTTTATCGCAGCTTTAATTCTTTCAGGTTTTCTACGTTGTGTACTTTTTAACACAAAATCGTGTGTAGCCTTTAAACGATAGTACAATGCTTCTTCTTTGTATTTTGTCCCTAAATAATCTTCCAATAAATTATCAAAAGCTACAATGGCAGCCCTGTAATTTCTAGAGTCATATCCAGCTGTAGTATAATATACTTTTGCTATTTCAAAAGCCTTTTTTTCTAATTTATTACGCAATTCAGCATAATATTTATTAGCCTCTTCTTGCTTATCTGAATTTGGATATTTATCAATAAAAGACTGAAAAGATTCTAGCGCTTTTTGAGTATCTGTTGGATCTAAACTAAAACTAGGAGCTGCTTTATAATAACTCAATGCTGATAAAAATGCAGCCTCTTCTCTTTTAGAACTTTTAGGATAATTTTTTGTAAATCTATTAAAATAATATCCTGCCAATCCATAATTTTTTTCATTAAAATTAGATTGAGACACCATATATTGAATACGTTCCATTTGTGGTTTACCACGGTAAGAAGGCGTTATTTTTTCAAACAAACGTAAAGCTTTGCTGTATTTTTGTACTTCGTACATTTTTACAGCCATTTTATATTGTTCTTGTACTGTACCTTTATTTAATGCTCTATTATATTCTCCACATGAAGATACAATTAAAAGCATTACAATTAAATACGCTAAATTTTTAATTTTTTGCATTTGGCAAAATTAGTGATTAAATATGGATTATTAAAACGATTTTTTACTCTTAATAGAGTATTGCAATAAACTATAAATCTGTTATAATAATAAGTAATAGTTCCTAAATGTTTGTTAATCTTATAAAGCTGTATCGGCAGCTCCTTGAGCTACAATTTGCTTTACATCATTATCAAACAAATACAAACCTCCTTTGTCATCACCTATTAGGTTTATTTTATCTAAAATATTTCTTGCTAATGCTTCTTCTTCAATTTGTTCAGATACATACCATTGTAAAAAATTGTGAGTTGCATAATCTCTTTCTTCTAAAGTAATATGTACTAAATCATTAATTGATTTTGAAACCATTACTTCATGATCAAACAAGGTTTGAAACATATCTTTAAAAGAGCCAAACTCTGCTGGTGGTGCTGCTAAATCAGAAACTAATGCATGTCCTCCTCTTTCGTTTACAAACTTTACTAACTTTAACATGTGCATACGCTCTTCATCTGAGTGTGCGTACATAAATTGTGCTACACCTTCAAAACCTTGAATTTCAGCCCAACATGCCATTGATAAATATACTTGTGATGATTCTGCTTCTATTTTTATTTGCTCGTTTAAAGCTTTTTCTATTGCTTTTGATAACATATTTTTATTTTTTTTATTAATTTTTAGCTTTATAATAACTTATATAAAGATTCTTAACAAAGATGCTAAAAAAAGACTACAATTAAAAAATTGTAGTCTTTTATAACTCATATTCTTTTTTAGACAAATTATAAATTATCTATAAAGTCTGATATTTTAGTTTGTAATTCTTCAGTAGCTTTTACTAGAGGTAAACGAACTTCATCTAAACAAATTCCTTTTTTTAATAAAACTGATTTAATTCCTGCCGGATTGTTTTCTTCAAAAATATAGTTTACAATATCCATTAATTTATAATGTATTTCGTAAGCTTCTTTGTTTTTTCCCGCCAACCCTAATTGAATCATTTTCGAGAACTCTTTTGGCAATCCCTGTCCTATTACTGATATTACTCCTGATGCTCCTGCTAAAACAACTCCTAAAGCTAAATCATCATCACCTGAAATTATTAAAAAATCTTCTGGCTTATTTTTTAGCAATTCTAAATATTGTTGTTGAATATTACCTGCTTCTTTAACACCTATAATATTATCAAAATCATTCGCTAACCGTATAATAGTTGATGGCTCCATGTTTTTAGCCGTTCTACCAGGTACATTGTATAAAATTATTGGCTTAGAACTTACCAATGAAATAGCTTTAAAATGCTGATAAAAACCTTCTTGTGTTGGTTTGCTATAATAAGGTGCTACAGATAAAATACCGTCGATACTTGACAAATCGAGTGAATTTAACTCCTCAATTACTTTTTGTGTATTATTACCACCAACTCCTAAAACTAAAGGTAATCTACCGTTGTTCTCTTGCGCTATTACTTTTATTATTTCTTCTTTTTCTGCTACTGTTATCGTTCCACTTTCGGCCGTGGTTCCGTTAATAACTATATAATTTGTTCCGTTATCAATATTATAATTTACTAACTTTCTAAGTGCGTTATAATCGACACTTAAATCTTCGTTAAAAGGAGTTACTAAAGCGACTCCGGTACCAACAAATTTTTGCATTATATTTTATTTAATATCGTTAAGTATTTTTTTAATTCTTGATTTAAAACTGCCTCATTAAATCCTTCATCGGAAATAACAAGATCATACAATCTATCATCAACTCCTGCAAAACCAGTTTTTAAACTTGCTTGCGACAGCAAAGTTACCATATTCGTATATAAATTTGGTGTTTTTATATAGCTTATAAGCAAGTCATAATCGTTTTTAACGAAGTTTTTTAAATTGTCTGATTTTAAACTCGCTTTCATACCAATATCTTTATTTGTGAAAAATTTAGGTAAAACTTCTTCTTTTTTAGAAAATTCTCTATAAATTAAAACAGTTATATTTTCTTTTACAAAAGATAGTTTATTGCTTAAATTAGCTAAAACAATATTCTCTAACGATTCGTTATCTAATAAAATAGCGACTTTTTTTATCTTTCTCTCTTCTTTATTTTTAACTGATTTTTTTACAATTGTTTTATTGTAAATTTTTTGAATTGATTTTTGCTTAAGTCTATTTATCATTCCTATTAATTACTAACCTTAATACGTTTTACTTCTCATCAATTTCTAACAATAAAAACTGATTTAATTGCTTGCCATATACCTGAAAATTATCATCAGAGACTAAAATTAAAGACCTATTTCCATTTGATAAATTAGGTCCCAAGGTAATCCCTTCAATATTATCAATTATTGTATCTGTTAATTTATGTTGTACATTTTTAAAATCAAAAACTAATTCTTTTTTTAATGGAATATATGCTTCTTTTTTTAAAGATTTAATACTTAATGTATTTGTTGATTCTTCTTTAATTGTTGCTTTAAAAATTCTGATGGTATTTCCTAAAGTACCGTAACCACTTTGATAAATTCTTTCAACAATAAAAAAATGATTCTTTTGGTATTCTAAAATAGCTGTTACGCCATTTAAATTTATGTTTCCTTTTGCAGGGTTGTCTATTTTTTCTAATTGGTACGCAAATTGTTTTGTTGCTTTTTTTGTTTGATTATCAAAATACGTAATTCTAATTGGTGATTGTGTTTTATGAAACGTAGCCTCCTCTCCATCAGCTGCTAATACACCTTCCATTGCTACCCAAAAACCTTTCTTATCAAAACTTTTTGAAGAACCTTCAAAAACTGCGTTATGTTTTGGTTCTGCTTTAGAATTTGCTTTAAAATAACTTGGAATATTAAATTCTTTTTGAAATTCGCCTTTCATATCAACAGCGAAAATTGTTGGGTTTTTACCTATATTGATAGCCCCTTCACTTACTAAGTTAATTTTATTATTTGAAATAAAAATAGACTCTAAATCTAGCGCATTCTGTTTAGAAAAAGAATTTGTATTATCTAATTTAATTACTTTTTTAAAATTTATCGATTTTATTGAATCTTCTTCAATTTGAATACCTCCAATTATAACTCTCGGTTTTTTTGCATCATCAACAACCATGTAATATTGGTTCTCATGATAATCTATACCTGAAATACCACCTATTACAGTGTTATCTATTAATAAAGAGTCTTTAACTATATATTCGTTTAAAAAATGCAGTTGTAATTTTTCTTTTTTACAAGACACAAAGCACAAAGCAATAATTAGTAATCTTACTGTTTTCATTTTTAAATTTTATTAACTTCTTCTCTTACAATTAATCCTTTTACGGTTAAATATTGTGCAGTGATATATAATAAAATTACAAAAAAGTCAAGTATTTTATTATACTCATAATATATATTTAAAATAATAAAACCATCAGCAATGACAAAAAATATGGCACTAAAAAACAATAACAAATTTCCTTTTGATTTTTCTTGCTGATAATTTAAAAATGTAACTGCCCCATATATCGACACCACTAGTCCATATTCAGCTACAGGAATTAACATGTCTTTTAAGTTATCAAAAACTACATACATGATTGTTAAAAAATATGTCATGTACGGGACAGTAGAAAGAACCATTCTTGTAAATGATTTCTTTTCAAGAAAACCAACTATTATTTTTATATATAATACGTGAGTTACTAAAAAAGAAGCTACTCCAAAAACAAAATAACTTTGATCAGCTAACAAAAGAACATCACCTAAAAAAGCAAAAAATAGCCCTAAAACCAACCACCAATTAACTTTTTTTTTCGAAAAAAAATACACTACTAATAACGAAATCATTAATAATGGTTTAAAAACAATTTCCATTGTTTTATTTTGAAAAACTACAGCAAAAATGTCAGCTACCGAAACAATAAAAAATAATATAGTTGCTACTACTATTTTAGTTTTTTTTGTCATACTTATTTTATATGATTTTATTTAAAATAATTTTAATCGTTACTTTTTTAGCTTTTTTAATTTTTCTTTCAGAATGTAGCAATATAGTTTTTTATATAAATTACTACTACTATTTTTTAGCTTTTATTTTTTTAACAAAATAATTCAACTTTTTAAATGGTATAACATTTAAAAAGTTACTTATACTTCTTGTTATTTTTAAGCATTGAATTTACTATTAAATACTGAGACACAACATATAAAATAATGATTAAAACATCAAACATGTGCGTTGGTTGATAAAAATTATTCAACGCTATTAAACTATCAGATGCTATAAACAGAATAGCACCTAATAACAACCATAAATTGGCTATTGTTTTATTTTCTTGATAATTTAATAAAGTACAAGTTCCAAACGTAGAAATTGCAACTCCATACACAATTACCGGAGCTAACATTTCTCCTAAATTATCTTTTATTAAAAATAGGACACCTGCAAATAAGGTAACAAATATAATTGCGGCTTTTATCACCTTTATAAAAGATTGTTTTTTTAAAAAACTAGATATCATTTTTATATACATAATATGCGCTATTAAAAATGACGCTAACCCAAACACAAAATAATTTGTTTTATCTAACAGAAATACATCACCCCAAAATGAAAAAAACAAAGCAGATATTAACCAAAAATTGACTTGTTTAACAGAAACTAAATAAACAACTACTAAAGCCATCATTAACAAAGGTTTAAAAATAATTTCTAAACTTTTATCTTGAACTATTACAGCGTATACATCTATAATAGCAACTAGTAAAAACAATATAGAGGCAATGGTTTTTTTAGTTTTTTTTGTCATTATTTCTTTTGGAGTTTAATTTACTATTAATCTAAAACTTATAAGTCATTTAACTTATCATATCTATAAAATATTGCTCTGTAATAATTGGTATCCCTAAACTTTCAGCTTTCGCTAATTTACTTGGCCCCATATTATCACCTGCAACAATAAAACTTGTTTTTTTAGATATTGATGAACTTACTTTTCCGCCATTATCTTCAATCGCTTTTTTTAGCTCATTTCTACTCATTTGATGAAAAACTCCTGAAACCACAAATACCTTTCCCGTAAGCTTATCTGTTTGCCCCTCTAAACTTTCAGCTGAAACTTCTAATTGAACTCCATGTTTTTTTAATCGATCAATCAATTGAATGTTACCTAAGTTATTCGAAAAATCAATAATACTTTGTGCTATTCTTTCTCCTATTTCATCGACTGAAATCAATGTTTCAAAATTAGCAGCCATTAAATTATCTATCGATTTAAAATGTTTGGCTAGTTTTTTTGCTACGGTTTCTCCAACAAAGCGGATACCTAAAGCAAATAATACTTTTTCGAACGGAATTTCTTTTGACTTTTCAATTCCAGCAATCATATTTTGCGCCGATTTTTCTGCCATTCTTTCTAACGGAATTACTTGCGCTGTTGTTAAGTCATATAAATCTGCATAGTTTTCAATCAACCCTTCTTTACGTAACAAATCAACAGTTTCTCCTCCTAATCCATCAATATCCATCGCTTTTCTACTGATAAAATGTTGGATTCTTCCTGTTATTTGTGGTGCACATCCAAATTCATTTGGGCAATAATGTTTTGCATCACCTTTTGTTCTAACTAATTCAGAATTACATTCGGGACAATGCGTTATATAAATTGTTGGCTCTGAATTTTGTGGTCGTTTTGTAAAATCAACCGCAATAATTTTAGGAATAATTTCTCCACCTTTTTCTACAAAAACAGTGTCATTTATTCTAATATCAAGTTTTTCAATTTGATCTGCATTGTGTAATGAAGCTCTTTTTACAGTTGTACCTGCTAATTGTACTGGTTTTAAATTTGCTACCGGTGTTATAGCTCCTGTTCTACCAACCTGATACGTAATTTCATTCAAAACCGTAGAAACCTGTTCTGCCTTAAATTTATAGGCAACTGCCCAACGAGGGGCTTTGGATGTATAGCCTAATTCTTCTTGTTGTTGTAAATTGTTTACTTTTATTACAATTCCGTCTGTTTCATAAGGTAAATCATGTCGGTTAACCTCCCAGTTATTTACAAAATCAAAAACTTCATTAATTGATTTTACTAAAGCTATTGTTTTTGGTACTTTAAACCCTACTTTTCGTGCATTTTCTAAACTTTCAAAATGCGTTTTATATTTCCTTTCTGATGTAACAACTTGATACAACAAACAATCTAGCGGTCGTTTTGCTACTTCTGCACTATCTTGTAGTTTTAAACTTCCGCTTGCGGTATTTCTAGGGTTTTTATATTCTTCTTCTCCATTAGCAATACGCTCTTCATTCATTTTATTAAATCCATCGAGTGGTAAAATAATTTCTCCACGCATTTCAAAATCTCTAACAAAGTCAGCTTTTAAACTTAACGGAATTGAACGGATTGTTTTAATATTTGTTGTTACATCATCTCCCTGAAAACCATCTCCTCGAGTTACCGCTTTTACAAATTTCCCATCTTCAAAAGTTAAATTAATAGAAGCGCCATCGTATTTTAGCTCGCATGTGTATTCAATCTCATCAGTTCCTAACATTTTCTGAATACGTTTTTCCCAATCTAACAAATCATCTTTAGAGTAAGAGTTATCTAAAGAATACATGCGATTTTTGTGGACAACAGTTTCAAAGTTTTTAGTAATTTCTCCACCTACTCTTTGCGTTGGCGAATTTGCATCAAAAAACTGTGGATTTTCAATCTCTAAAGCCTCTAATTCTTTCAACTTAATATCAAAATCATAATCTGAAATTGTAGCATTATCTAATACATAATAATTATATGTATGCTGATTAAGTTCATCGCGAAGCGATTGTATTTTTTTTTGAATTGTCATTAAAATAATAGCTATAAAAATTATTACCTCTTTACTGTTCCTGTTAAAAACTGTATTCCTTTGGGTAAAGGGTTACCTGATGAACGACGAAAAGAAACTATTTGACCAACATGCCAAGTAGCATCTGCTATGGGACCATTAATAGCATTCCAAAATGGAAATTCTTTTTTACCGAAAATGATTTTATATTGTGATAAATCTTTACTTATTTTTAAAATATCACTTGCTTGCTTTAAATTTTCTAGTGTTTTTTTTCGCTTTTCAGCAAATGTCATTTTTGGTTGTTTTTCTCCGTTTTTTTTACTTAAAGTTGCATTTAAAATAACTTGTGATAAGCTTAAAATGTGATCAACCGTTTCTAATGTTGTTCTCGATTCTTTATTTGGTTTAAATACTAAGTCTTTTTTTACCAATCCTTCTGTTGCCCAATAATAACGAAAACCAAGGCCATCTACCATTCTACTAACTACAGCACCTGCTGTATATTCAACAGCTGCATGTGGCACCTCATAATAAGGTAGTTTTGATTGTGAATTAACTGTTACTATCGCTAATAGTAGAAAAAGTGAAGAAAAAAATGGTTTCATATTTTAAAATTTAAGGCGAAATTAAGAAAAGTTTTAGGTAATAACTTACACCTATTATGTTTAATAATCTTATTTAATTTTAAGTTACAAAATTACAAATATACTTATCAACAAGCTAGGTTATATAACAACAAAAAGCATCACTTTATAAAGTGATGCTTTTTAAATCTTCATTATTGATTAATCCCCCAATTCATCAATTATGATTCCCTTGTGTATTACACTACAAAGATACTTTAATTAACAATAAACAGCCAAACCAATGTATAAATGGTATATATTTATGTATAAATAACCTTTTATTAAACACCTTTTTACTTTTAACAAAAAAACCGAAGCTTTTGCTTCGGTTTACATATACTTATTTTTTTTTATCTTTTCAACTTCATGGTATAGACTATATCACCTTCAGTTGCCGAAAATAAAAGTTCTTTCTTATTTAATAATTCTATTTTTAAGCCATTAGCTAAATTTTCATCTTCTTCAAATTTGATAACTTTACTAGCTTCTTCGAGCTTCCAATTACCTCTTTTTTCACTATTATTCATAACAACTTGATACTTTCCATCTGCATGAAAAATCATCCAATTATTATTTTCTGAAAATTCTTGAAGTTCTTCACCAATTTGAATTGATTCTACTTGCCATTTACCTGAAGTTAAAAAATCTAGCTCATTTACTTGTTGTGAAAAAGATGATATTGTTACACTTAGCAACAACAAAAACAGAGAGAATACTTTTCTCATAATTAGGGGGGGGGTTAGGGGGTTGTGTTTTTCAAATATAGCTAAAAAAAAGCCAAAACAAAAAATGTTTTGGCTTTTTTTAAGTAATTATTATAATATGTTAATAATATGTATAACGACGCACCTTAGCAATATGCTTTGCTAAACGCATAACTTGGTGAGAGTATCCATATTCATTGTCATACCAAATATAGATTACAATTGTGTTACCGTCTGCAATAGTTGCTTTACTATCAAAAATTGAAGGCGCTGTTGTTCCAATAATATCTGAAGAAACCAACTCGTTATTTAATGAATATTGAATTTGCTCTACTAAATCACCCTCTAAAGCGTATTGTTTCATTATAGCATTTACTGCTTCAACCGTTGTATTTGAGTTTAATTGTAAATTTAAAATTGCTAATGAACCATTTGGAACCGGTACTCTAATAGCACTTGAAGTTAACTTACCCTCTAAAGCTGGTAATGCTTTTGCTACTGCTTTTCCTGCTCCTGTTTCAGTAATCACCATGTTTAAAGCTGCTGCTCTACCTCTACGATATTTACTATGCATATTATCTACTAAATTTTGATCGTTAGTATATGCATGTATCGTTTCTAAATGTCCTTTTTTAATTCCGAAGTTGTCTTCTAAAACTTTTAAAACTGGCGTAATAGCATTTGTTGTACATGAAGCTGCAGAGAAAATATCTACGTTATCTGGATTGTTTTCTGAATGATTTACTCCGTGTACAATATTTGGAATTCCTTTTCCTGGTGCTGTTAATAATACTTTACTTGCTCCGTTTGGCACTAAATGACGACTCAATGCTTCTTTATCTTTAAAAGCACCTGTGTTATCTATAATTAACGCATCGTTGATTCCGTATTTAGTATAATCAATATCTTCTGGCTTACCAGCAGAAATCATATATACAGTAGTTCCATTAATAATTAATGCATTGTTATCTACATCAACCTGAACAGTTCCTAAGAAATCTCCATGAACAGAATCTACACTTAATAAAGAAGCTCTTTTTTCTAACACTGCCTCGTTAATTTCACCACGAGTAACAACTGCTCTTAATCTTAATTGAGAACCTTTACCCATTTTTGTCATTAACTCACGTGCTAATAAACGCCCAATACGACCAAAACCATATAATACAACATCTTTTGGCTGAATATCTCCTGCCTTTGTTGCATCTTTTAATTGATTTTTTACAAAATCTAATTTATTTGCTGATGCATCATCTTGTAAATGATACTCATATGCTAATTTACCAATATCTAATTTAGATGCTGGTAAATCAATATTCTGAATTGCTTTTGCTATTTCTAAAGCATCGTTAATAGAAATCTCTTTTGCTACAAATTCTTTAGCATAATCGATTAAATTTAAAACCTCACTAGCTCTTTTATCTACTAATGGATTTCTAAATAAAACTAATTCTATCGATTTATCGTACCATAAATCATTAACGATATTAATAAACTCAACCGTAGCTCGTCTTACTTGCGCCTGACCTACTACTTCTTTTTCGTAATTTGTTATTGTTGACATAGTTGTGTGTTAACTAAATTTTAAAAATGTGCTGCAAAAATAGGAATTTCAAACGATTTCGTATCGATTTTGTAATATAAAAATGTCGTTGAAAAAACAATTTTCAACGACATCTGCCCTTATTATTACTTATTTTAAAATCTAAAATATTCTTTTTTTCCTTCAGGACTCATTAGTTCTAGAATCATTTGTTGATTACCTGTATAAGCATCTAGAAGATCAACAGCTTCAGAAGCATTATTAATTTTTTTACCATTAATTTTTGTTAAAACATAACCAGCTCCTACTCTATAGTACTGAAAACCTTTATTGTTTGTCGCTGTAATTTTAGCACCCCCCGAAATACCTAATTTTTTTTGCTCTTTTTTTGATAAGTCTTTTAACTGAACACCAAAAGTCTGAGAAATAAATGTACTTTTTTTACTCAATTTTACTGTTTTCGTTAAATCTTCACCATTTCTACTAACTGTTACATTTACATATTCACCAGGTCTTTTTGCTGTTAACTGTCCTTTTAATTCAGAAAACTTGGAAATTTTAATATTATTTACTTTTTTAATTACGTCTCCCTCTTCTAAACCTGCTTTTAAAGCATCACTATCTTCATCTATCGAACCTATTTTAACACCCTCTAAACCTTCTGTTTCATTATCAATTCCTATTCCTAAAATTGCCTCTTGTACCGATCCGAATTCTAGTAAATCGTTTACAATTTTCTTAGCAATATTTGATGGTACAGCAAAAGAGTATCCAATAAAAGAACCTGTTTTTGATGAAATAGCGGTATTAATTCCAATTAACTCACCTCTCGTATTTACCAATGCTCCACCACTATTACCAGGATTTACCGCAGCATCTGTTTGAATAAAAGCTTCAATATTTTTATTCCCGTCCAAATCACGTCCTTTTGCACTTACAATACCTGCGGTTACTGTTGATGTTAAGTTATACGGATTACCAACCGCTAATACCCATTCTCCAATTTTGGCATTATCAGAGTTTCCGAAAGGTAAATTAGGTAATTCTTCATCTGTCTCAACCTTTAACAAAGCAATATCGTTACTTTTATCAGCTCCAATTAAAACTGCTTTTAATTTTTTCTGGTTATTTAAAGTAATCTCAATTTCATTCGCTCCTTCTATTACATGATTGTTTGTTACGATATATCCGTCAGGTGAAATAATTACACCACTCCCTGTTCCTACACGTTCATACTTTCTTGTTCCATTTCTTCCAAAAAGTTGCGCATACGGGTTTTGCTGTGTTCTAACTGCTGTATTTTTAACATGCACTACAGCATGTACGGTTTTATCAGCTGCTACCGTAAAATCTGTTGGCCCAGTAGCTGAGTTTACAACCGTTGGTATATAATTTGCTTGTACGGTTTGTAAAGCTGGCATCGCTGCTTCAGTTATAATTGTTGGTGTTTTTTCGACTATCATTTTATATCCAGAAAGTGCTACTACACCTCCTAATATTCCGACTCCTAGTGTTTTAAGTATTTTCTTCATGTGATTAAAAATTTAATATATCAAATATAGTATTTTAACATTCTTAATAAATCTGTTTAACTTTGTTTTAACTGATTTTAACCGCTATTTAACACTTATGCTTCGCTGATAAAATATGTATATTTGTGCTCTATGAGTTTAACTTTTTATAAATATCAAGGTACCGGGAACGATTTTATTATTATTGATAATCGTATTACTGTTTTCCCTAAAAATAACATTGCTTTAATTTCTAAATTATGTGATAGAAACTTTGGTATAGGAGCCGATGGTTTAATTTTGATAGAAAATGATACTACTACCGATTTTAAAATGATTTATTTTAATGCTGATGGTAGCCAAGCAATGTGCGGTAACGGAGCTAGATGTGCCGTATCTTTTGCGAATCAATTAAACATATTTAAACAAAAAACAACATTTACAGCTATTGATGGCGAGCATTATGCCGAAATTGATAATGGAATTGTTTCTTTGCAAATGATTGATGTAAACGACATCAAAATTAATAACGATTCGGTTTTTGCGTACACAGGAACGCAACATCATGTTGAATTAGTGGCTTCTTTAGATGATTACCCTGTTTTTGAAAACGGAAAGAAAATAAGATATAGTTACGATACTCCTGGAGCTAATGTAAATTTCGCACAACAAATTAACAACAATACTTTTAGGGTTAGAACCTACGAAAAAGGTGTAGAAAATGAAACTTTAGCTTGTGGTACCGGAGTTACTGCTGTTGCAATTGCCATGCATGCTACTAAAAAAACAACGCATAATTCAATTAAGTTGCCTGTTGAAGGTGGTTTACTTGAAGTAAGTTTTGAAGAAAAAAAAGGGAATTACACCAATATATTTTTAAAAGGTCCTGCCGTTTGTGTATTTAAAGGCGAAATTAAATTGTAATGAATACCTTAAAAGGCACACATATAAATTTAAGAGCTATAGAGCCTGAAGATTTAGAATTTCTTTTTGAAATAGAAAACAACGAATCTTTTTGGGAAATCAGCCATACCCAAGCTCCTTTTTCTAAATTTATTTTAAAGCAATATTTAGAAAATGCCCATTTAGATATTTATGAAGCAAAACAATTACGCTTAATTATTGAAGATATTAAAGCAAAAAAAACTGTGGGAATGATTGACCTTTTTGATTTTAATCCACAGCACAAAAGAGCTGGTATCGGAATTTTAATTCACCCAGATTATCAGCAAAACGGATTTGCTTATGAAGCTTTACAATTATTAATTAAGTATTGCTTTACACATATACAATTACATCAGTTGTATGCTAATATTACTGCTGATAATAAAAATAGCATCCATCTTTTTACAAAACACAATTTTAACAAAATCGGTGTTAAAAAAGATTGGATTCTAAGCAACAATATATATAAAGACGAAATTTTATTTCAATTGATAAATGAATAAGAAAATAATATACACAGCTATTGCCATTATATTTTTAATTGGCGGAATTATTGGGTTTAATTTTTATCAGAAAATATTTAGCAAAGCGGTTACTAAAAATGGCGCTATTTATATAAAATCTGATGATACTTTTGATGATTTAAAAAAACAACTTGCAAACTATTTAAATACTCCTGATGATTTTATTTGGGTTGCCAAAAAGAAAAAGTTTACCAAACCAAAAGGCGGAAAATACATTCTTAAAAAAGGAATGAGTTTAAATGATATGGTAAACTTATTGAGGAGTGGAAATCAAACTCCAATTAAATTATCATTTAACAATCAAGATTCTTTAGAAAAACTAGCAGGAAGAATAGCACAACAGATTGAAACAGATTCTATTTCATTAATAAAAGTAATGAAGGATGAAGGTTTTTTAGCTAAAAACAGTTTTAATCAAAAAAATGCCTTAGGAATGTATATTCCGAACAGTTATGAATTTTACTGGAATACCTCTGCTGAAACATTCCGTACAAAAATGCTCCGTGAATACAACCGTTTTTGGAACTCATCGCGTTTAGAAAAAGCTAAAAAACTAAATCTATCAAAAAAGGAAGTAATTACTCTAGCTTCTATCGTTCAAAAAGAAACTGCTAAAAAAAGTGAACGTCCAATTGTAGCTGGCTTATATTTAAATAGATTAAGAGACAGTTGGCCTTTACAAGCTGACCCAACAGTTATTTATGCCATTAAACAACTTAAAGGACAAGATTTTATAGTAAAACGTGTTTTAAATAAAGATCTTAAAATTAAATCGCCTTATAATACCTATCAAAACACAGGTTTACCGCCATCGTTAATAGCTATGCCCGATGTATCATCAATAGATGCTGTTTTGAATTACAAAAAACACAACTATTATTATATGTGTGCTAGTGTTGATAAAATTGGCTTTCATGATTTTGCCAATTCATTAGCGCAACACAACAGAAATGCTGCTAAATATCAACGATGGATAACCCAACGAGGAATTAATAGGTAAATATTTAACATAATTTTATTCACAACATAACACTTAAAATATTATAAAATATATAACATATTCATGTTTTTACTAGTTTTTAAGCAACAAATCAACGAATAATTAGCAACATATCTATTTATCAATTATTTCAAACAACTGAACATTAGTGATTTAAGTAAATTAATGTACCTTTGCGCCGCCAAATAGAAAGCGATTAATTATCAAGAATATAGTATTTATATGTTTAGGTTTTGTTTTACTTGTTAGTTTTACAACTCCAAAAATAAAAAAAGAAAAAACTACACTTAATCCAACTACAACAGCACACTATGCTGAGAGTTTTAACATTCCTTTTTTAACAAAAGATTTTGTTGGTTTTAAAGAAGCGTTAGCTTTTAAAGAATCTCAAGGTAAATATAGAATAGTAAATAAACTAGGTTATTTAGGAAAATACCAATTTGGAAGAGAAACCTTAAAAAGATTTAGAATTTACAACACTCAAAATTTCCTTAAAACACCTGAATTACAAGAAAAAGCTTTTATAGCTTACTGTAAAGTAAATAAATGGATTTTAAGAAAAGATATTAAACGAAGTGTTGGTAAAACTATTAACGGTATAAAAATTACTGAATCCGGTATTTTAGCGGCAGCTCATTTAAGTGGTGCTGGTAATGTTAAAAAATACCTACGCTCTAACGGAGTTATTAGATTTAATGATGCTTTTGGAACCTCTATAAAATCATATATGAAAAAATTTGCTAACTATGATGTATCAAATATCAGTGCAAATAAAAAACCGAGCGTTTAAAAAAATTAAATTATAAATAAAAAAATAGCACCTAAATAGGTGCTATTTTTTTTAGTTTTTATGAAGTATAAAGATTGCTGGTCGTTTATGTAAATCTGTTTTTTTATTTTTCCATTCTTTTATCGTGAAAGTTTTTATATACTCAGATGGTAATGTTATATCACAAGCAACACAAACTCGGGTATCTGGCGATAAAATAGCACGTAAATCATCTAGCATTTTTTCATTTCGATACGGAGTTTCTATAAAAATTTGAGATTGATTTTTATCTCTAGAAATTTTTTCTAATTCTTTTATAGCTCTTTTTCTATCTGATTTATCAATAGGTAAATAACCGTTAAAAGCAAAGTTTTGACCATTCATACCCGACCCCATCATTGCCATTAAAATTGATGATGGCCCTACTAAAGGCACCACCTGAACCCCTCTTTCATGAGCCAATTTTACAATACTAGCTCCAGGATCTGCAACTGCCGGAACTCCTGCTTCAGACAACAAACCTATTGAAGTCCCAGAATCACATACATCTAAATAATTTTGAATTTCAATATCGTTTGAATATTTATCTAACAATAATAACTCTAAAGAAGGTTGCGCTTTTTGAGGTGTAATTCTTTTTATAAATCTTCTTGCTGATTTTTCATTTTCTACAATGAAATGATCAAGATGCTCTATTACCTTTTTAACCGAAATAGGCATTACCTCTAAAGGTTCTGTATCACCTAAAGTTGTTGGTATTAAGTATAATTTACCTTTCATTAATAATTTAATTTTGATGCAATAATTTCACAAGATTCCTCTAACATCTTATACACATTTTCAAAACCTTGCTCACCTCCGTAGTACGGATCTGGAACATTTTTATTTTCTGACGGATACAACTCGTTTAAAATCATTTTTACTTTTTGAATATCTTTATAATCATCAGTCATCGAAACAACATCATTATAATTACTTTGATCCATTGTAAAAATTAAATCAAACTCTTTAAAATCTGATTTTATAAATTTTCTTGAACGTTGTTTTGTAATATCTATTCCGTATTTCTTAGCTACTTCAATAGATCTTACGTCAGGTAATTCGCCCACATGATGCCCAGCTGTTCCTGCTGAGCTAACTTTAAAAAAATCAATTGGTAATTTTGATTGTAAAATACCTTCAGCCAATGGCGAACGACAAATATTCCCCAAACAAACCATTAGTATTTTTTTCATAATTACATTGTTAGTTTCTTAGTTAAATCTTCAACGTATTTTTTAAATTGCTTATCTGTTTCGGTTAAATTATCAACAGTTTTACAAGCGTGTAACACCGTAGCATGATCTCTTTTACCTATTTGACTACCAATACTTGCTAAAGATGATTTAGTCATACGTTTAGCAAAATACATAGCTAATTGACGAGCTTGTACAATATGTCTTTTTCGAGTTTTTGATTGTAAAGTAGCAACATCCATATCAAAATACTTTGATACTACTTTTTGAATATAATCAATAGAAACTTCTTTCTTAGTATTTTTAACAAACTTATCAACTATCTCTTTTGCTAGTTCAACCGTAAATTCTTTTCTATTAAAAGAAGCTTGTGCAATCATAGAAATGATAACTCCTTCTAATTCACGTACATTCGATTTTATATTTTTAGCAATATACTCAACAATTTCCTCAGGCATTTCAACACCGTCTCTATATAATTTATTTTGTAAAATAGAAACTCGTGTTTCAAAATCTGGAGCCTGTAACTCTGCTGACAAACCCCATTTGAAACGAGATAACAAACGCTGTTCAATATCTTGCATATCAACAGGCGCTTTATCAGAAGTTAAAATTACTTGTTTTCCATTTTGATGTAAATGATTAAAAATATGAAAAAACACATCCTGTGTTCCTGTTTTTCCTGATAAAAACTGAACATCATCAATAATTAACACATCAACCATTTGATAAAAATGAATAAAGTCATTTCTTGTATTCGATTTTACCGAATCAATAAATTGTTGCGTAAATTTTTCTGAAGAAATATATAAAACCGTTTTATCGGCATACTTATCTTTTATTTCAACACCAATTGCGTGTGCTAAATGTGTTTTTCCTAAACCTACTCCTCCATAAATTAGTAACGGATTAAACGAGGTTCCTCCAGGTTTATTTGCAACCGCCATACCTGCTGATCTCGCCAACCTGTTAGAATCTCCTTCAACAAAATTAACAAAATTATAGTTAGGATTTAATTGGGACTCTATCTTAACCTTTTGTAATCCTGGAATAACAAAAGGGTTTTTTAACTCTCTTTTAGATTCTAAAGGAACTGCTACTTTTTGTGGCTTTAATGGATTTCTATTTGAGCTAGGAATTTTAACCGTTTGTGGGCTATTACTACTATACGTATTTTCCATACGAACATCATAAATTAACTTTGCCTCACTTCCTAATTCCCTAACTAAAGCTACTCGTAATAATTTAATATAATGTTCTTCTAACCATTCGTAAAAAAATTTACTTGGCACCTGAACAGTAAGAGCTCCCCCTGCCAATTTAATTGGCTTAATTGGCTCAAACCAAGTCTTATACGCTTGTGGTTTAATGTTATCTTCTATAAAAGACAGGCATTCATTCCAAACTGAGTCAGCAGTTTTAGTCATTTGGCTTAAAAACTATTTTTGTTGTTAATTTATATTCATTTAAGGGGATTACAGTGCTACCTGTAAGAGTGAGCAAAAGTGTGAATAAAATTCAGTATAAAAAAATCAATTCACTATTGATTCTTAATTATTTTTTACGTAACGTTAGCGTAACATAAACTAAAAAACACCTTGAAAAAAAACCAAACAACAATTCGTGTTAGATATGCTGAAACTGATAAAATGGGAGTTGTATACCATGGTAACTATGCACAATACCTAGAAATAGGGCGCACCGAGTTATTACGCACTACAGGAATTACTTATAGCAACATGGAAAAAAACGGCGTGATGTTACCTGTTATTTCACTGTCTATCAATTATAAAAAATCTGCTTTATATGATGATGAAATAACCATTATAACTACTCTAAAAAAAACACCAACAGTTAAAATTGAATTTGATTATAAAATCATCAATCAAAACAACGAATTAATTTGCACAGGTAACACTGTATTAGCTTTTATAAACATGAAAACAAAAAAACCAATGCGTTGCCCAAATTATGTTTTAGAAAAACTAACTTTACAAAAACAATAAAAATTCTAGTACTTAAATGAAAATATACACTAAAACAGGAGACAAAGGCACCACCGCTCTTTTTGGCGGAACTCGAGTACCCAAACACCATTTACGAATAGAAAGCTATGGTACTGTTGATGAATTAAACTCATACATTGGTTTAATAAGAGATAAAAACACCGATGAAATACTAAGATCTTCGCTATCTAAAATACAAAGTGATTTATTTATTTTAGGAGCAATGCTAGCCACTCCGCCAGAAAAAGAAACCTTAAAAAATGGTAAGGAAAGACTAAATATTAATAAAATAACGGATGATTCCATTCAATTTTTAGAAAATCAAATTGATGTTATGAATACATCTTTACCACAAATGACTCATTTTATTTTACCAGGAGGACACGAAACTGTGTCATTTTGTCACATAGCTCGCTGCGTATGTCGTAGAGCCGAACGTTTATCTGTCGCTTTAAACGAAGAAGAAACTATTAACAATTCGGTTTTAATGTACTTAAACCGACTTTCTGACTACCTTTTTGTACTGGCACGAAAATTGACTAAAGACTTAAACGCAGAGGAAGTTAAATGGATTCCTGAAAAACTGTAATTAAAGTTCTTTTTTTATTGATTTAACATTTTTTAAAAAAAACTTGACTTTTTGCAAAAAAAAATTATTTTTGCGATAATCTTATTTAAACAAATAAAGAAATGTATTGGACACTTGAATTAGCATCATATTTAGCAGATGCACCTTGGCCTGCCACTAAAGACGAATTAATCGATTACGCTATTCGTACAGGAGCGCCTTTAGAAGTAGTTGAAAATTTACAAGATATTGAAGATGAAGGTGATTCATACGACTCAATAATTGAAATTTGGCCAGATTATCCGACAGAAGAAGATTATCTTTGGAACGAAGACGAATACTAAAAATACAACCACAAAAAAGTCTCTAATATTATATTAAGAGGCTTTTTTTTTGCTTACTTTTAAGCATACAAACATAACATATAACAAAACTCATTATCAAAAACATAATGAGCTATAAAACAATATTTTACAAATGAGCGTTTTAAATTCGATTCTAAAACTTTTTGTTGGAGACAAACAGCAAAAAGACCTAAAATCACTACAACCGATTGTTGAAAAAGTACAATCTTTTGAAAATTCATTAAGCAGTTTATCTAATGATGATTTGCGTGCAAAAACAATCGAATTTAAATCCAAAATTAAGGACGCTACAAAATCTTTTACAGAAAGGATTACAGCTCTTGAAGAAGAAGCACTAACAGCTGATATTGATCGACAAGAAGAAATATACACCGAAGTTGACAAATTAAAAGACGAAGCTTATGAAGCTTCTGAAGCTGTTTTATTAGCCATTATGCCTGAAGCTTTTGCTTTAGTTAAAGAAACCGCTAAACGCTTTACTAAAAACGATGAGTTAGAAGTTGAAGCAACTGCTTTTGACAGAGAATTATCTGCTACAAGAGACCATATCACTTTAGAAAACGACAAAGCATATTGGGCAAGTTCATGGGATGCTGCTGGTAAAGAAGTTGCTTGGGAAATGGTTCATTACGATGTGCAATTAATTGGTGGATCAGTATTACACCAAGGTAAAATTGCCGAAATGATGACAGGAGAAGGTAAAACACTAGTTTCTACCTTACCTGTATATTTAAACGCCTTATCTGGTAACGGAGTACATGTAGTAACTGTAAATGATTACTTAGCAAAACGTGACCGTGCATGGATGGCTCCTATTTTCGAATTTCATGGTTTAAGTACCGATTGTATCGACTTTCATCAGCCAAATTCAGAAGCTCGTAGAAAAGCCTATAATGCCGATATTACTTACGGAACAAATAACGAATTTGGTTTCGATTATTTACGTGACAACATGGCTAGCTCTAAAGAAGATTTAGTACAAAGAGCTCCAAATTATGCCATTATTGATGAAGTAGATTCTGTTTTAGTTGATGACGCCCGTACGCCATTAATTATTTCCGGACCAGTACCACAAGGAGACCGTCATGAATTTAACGAGCTAAAACCACTTGTTGCCGATTTAGTTGCTATTCAAAACAAATACTTGGTAGGCGTTTTAGCTGAAGCAAAAGCACTATTAAAAGCAGGAGACGATAAAGAAGGCGGATTTTTATTATTAAGAGTTTACCGCGGTTTACCAAAAAACAAAGCCTTAATTAAGTTTTTATCACAAGAAGGAATTAAGCAAATTCTTCAAAAAACTGAAAACTTTTACATGCAAGACAACAATAAGCTGATGCCTGAAGTTGATGCAGAATTATGGTTTACAGTTGAAGAAAAAAACAATCAAATTGATTTAACCGATAAAGGTATTGGTCAATTATCAGAAAAAACACAAAACGATACTTTTTTCGTTTTACCTGATATTAGTGTTATTGTTGGTCAAATTGATAACAGTAATGATTCTCCTGAAGAAAAAGCAAATCAAAAAGAAGAATTATATCGCGATTTCAGTATAAAAAGCGAGCGTATTCATACTATGAATCAACTTTTAAAAGCCTACACTGTTTTTGAAAAAGATGTTGAATATGTAGTGATGGACAATAAAGTAATGATTGTTGATGAGCAAACTGGTCGTATTATGGACGGTCGTCGTTATTCTGACGGATTACATCAGGCAATTGAAGCTAAAGAAGATGTAAAAATTGAAGATGCTACCCAAACATTTGCAACCGTAACTTTACAAAATTACTTTAGAATGTATCGTAAATTATCTGGTATGACAGGTACTGCGATTACTGAAGCTGGTGAATTTTGGGAAATCTACAAATTAGATGTTGTTGAAATTCCAACAAACAGACCTATTCAAAGAGATGATAAAGAAGATTTAGTTTATAAAACTACGCGTGAAAAATACAACGCTGTTATTGAAGATGTAGTACAGTTATCAAAAGCTGGTCGCCCAGTTCTTATTGGAACAACTTCTGTTGAAATTTCTGAATTATTAGGTAGAATGTTACAAATGCGTAAAATTCCTCATAATATATTAAATGCAAAATTACACAAACGTGAAGCTGATGTAGTTGCCGAAGCAGGTAACCCAGGCGTTGTTACAATTGCAACAAACATGGCTGGTCGTGGTACAGATATTAAATTATCAGATGAAGTAAAAGCCGCTGGTGGTTTGGCCATTGTTGGTACAGAACGTCATGATTCTCGTCGTGTCGATCGTCAGTTACGTGGTCGTGCTGGTCGTCAAGGAGATGTTGGTTCTTCGCAATTTTATGTTGCTTTAGATGACAATTTAATGCGTTTATTTGGTTCTGACAGAATTGCTAAAATGATGGACAGAATGGGATTAAAAGAAGGCGAAGTAATTCAGCATTCTATGATTTCAAAATCTATCGAAAGAGCACAGAAAAAAGTAGAAGAAAATAACTTTGGTGTTCGTAAACGTTTATTAGAGTATGATGATATTATGAACGCACAACGTGAGTTTATATACAAACGTCGTCGTCATGCATTAGATGGGCAACGTTTACAAATTGACATTGCAAATATGATTTATGATACTTGTAGCTCAATTGTAAAACAAAATAAAATAAAAAATGATTATAAGAACTTCGAGTTCGAATTAATCCGTTTCTCAGCAATGACTTCTCCTTTTTCTGAAGAAGAGTTTAACAAATTTACAGAAGAAGAATTAACCGATAAGTTATATATAATTGTTTCTGAACATTATAAAAATGATACTGAAAGACACGCTGACAGTGCTTTTCCGGTAATTAAAAATGTTTTTGAAAATGAAGGAGATCGTTACGAACGTATTGTAGTTCCTTTTACCGATGGCGTAAAAACATTGCAGGTTGTTACAAACTTAAAAGAAGCGTATGAATCTGAAGGAAAATCATTAGTAAATGATTTTGAAAAGAATATTACTTTATCAATTATTGATGAAAACTGGAAAGATCATTTACGTAAAATGGACGAGTTAAAACAAACCGTTCAAAACGCTACTTACGAGCAAAAGGATCCTTTATTAGTTTACAAATTTGAAGCTTTTGAATTATTTCAAGAAACGGTTGATAAAGTTAATAAAGAGGTATTGTCATTCTTATTTAAAGGACAATTACCAAGTCAAGATGCATCACAAGTATCAGAAGCTCCGCAACATCAAAAACGTGAACAATTAGACACTCGTAAAGACGAAGTTCAAAATTCAACACAACAAGCAATGAGTAACGCTCGTAATCAACAAACACAAGAGCAGCAAATTGTTGAAACTATTGTTCGTGAGCAACCAAAAATTGGTCGTAACGAAAAAGTTACTATTAAAAATGTAATGTCTGGTGAAGAAAAAGAAGTAAAATACAAACAAGCCATTCCTTTATTAGAAAAAGGAACTTGGGTGTTATACAACAACTAACTTTATCCTATCTATAAAACGTAAAAAGCTCGGTACAGACCGAGCTTTTTTACGTTAAAAAAACATACACCTTACTATATAATAAAACTATAATTACCAACACTTTACATTTAGTTTAGTTTAAAAACACATTCGAAAAGTATATTTACTAAAATATATTTAGCATACTTTAAAATGAAAAGACGAAAATTAGATATTGCTGTTATTTCTGATGTACATTTAGGCACTTATGGCTGTAGAGCTAGCGAATTGCACAATTACTTAAAAACAATAAACCCTAAAATATTAATTTTAAATGGTGATATTATTGACATTTGGCAATTTAAAAAAAGATACTTTCCTAAGCCACACATGAAAATTATAAAACAACTAATGTCTTATATAACTTCTGGCACAAAAGTATACTACATTACTGGAAACCATGATGAAATGTTACGTAAATTTAAAGGATTTCGTCTTGGTAGTTTTGAAATTGTAAACAAGTTAATACTAGATATTGATGGTAAAAAAGGATGGTTTTTTCATGGAGATGTTTTTGATGTTACCATGCAACATTCTAAATGGTTAGCTAAACTTGGTAGTATTGGATACGACACTTTAATTATGATAAACACTGCCGTAAACTGGACTAGTAATAAATTAGGGTACGGAAGATTATCTTTTTCTAAAAAAATAAAAAACAGTGTTAAAAGTGCTGTAAAATTTATTAATAATTTTGAAAAAATAGTATCAGAAATAGCTATTTCAAAAAACTATGATTATGTGGTTTGTGGGCATATACATCAACCTGAAATAAAACAAATTGAAATAGAAAAAGGAAGAACAACATATTTAAACTCTGGTGATTGGATTGAAAACTTAACATCGTTAGAATATTCAAACAAATCTTGGTCTTTATACGAATATGAAAAAGACAACGTTGCCAAAAACATTCATAAAAATACTTCAATTAATGATACCGAGTATATGAATGCTGAAAGTAGTAATCACAAACTTTTTGAAGAACTTTTAAAAGAATTTAACATTCACTAAAAATATGAAAATTTTATACGCTTTTCAAGGTACAGGAAACGGACACGCAAGCAGAGCTACAGAAATAATACCTTATTTACAGCAAAAAGGGGAGGTTGATATATTAATTAGTGGTTATCAATCTGAATTAAAACTTCCTTTTAAAGTAAAATACAAATATTACGGATTGAGTTTTATTTTTGGAAAAAAAGGCGGAATTAATTTTTGGGAAACAATTAAAAAAGTTAAAATTAAAAACTTAATAAACGAAATTAAATCTGTTCCTATTGAAAACTATGATTTGGTTATTAATGATTTTGAACCTATTACAGCTTGGGCTGCCAAATTTAAAAACACTCAAATTATATCATTAAGTCATCAAAATGCTGTTTTGGATCCTAATGCGCCAAAATATGGAACCTATAGAGTAGAGCGGTTAATTTTAAAATATTATGCCCCTATAAAAACAAAATTTGGTTTTCATTTTAACACCTACTCTTCTGCTATTTTTACACCAATAATACGTAAAAAAATAAGATACAGTAATAATACAAACAAGGGGCATTATACTGTTTATCTTCCTGCTTACAGTGATAAAAAAATCATCAAAGTACTCTCACAAATAACAAACGTAAAATGGGAGGTTTTTTCAAAAAACACTTCCGAGCATATCTTTAAAAATAATGTTATTATAAAACCTATAAATGGTCATAATTTTATTAAAAGCATTAGTTCTTGTAAAGGAGTTATATGTGGTGCTGGTTTTGAAACACCTGCTGAAGCATTGTTTCTACAAAAAAAATTACTGGTAGTTCCTATGAAAAATCAATACGAACAACAATGTAATGCTTTATCTTTAAAACAAATGGGAATCCCTGTTTTAAAGAAATTTAACAAAAACCAAGTTTCTAAAATATCTTCATGGGTAAACACTAAACAATCAATTAAAGTCAATTACCCTGATATTACAGAAGATATATTAGATGCTATTATTTTACCATATTATGACAATCAACAAATAGATTTGACCGAAATTACCATTGGATAATCTCCTTACCTTTATCTTTTAAAAAAGTGTTTGTTTTAGAAAAATGCTTACTACCAAACCAGCCTCGCCAAGCACCCAACGGAGATGGGTGCGGGGCTTTAAAAATCGTATGCTTTTTAACATCAATAATGCTTCCTTTTTTTTCGGCAAACTTCCCCCAAAGTAAAAATACCACATCCTCTTTTTTTTCAGATATTTTTTTAATCACTGTATCGGTGAAAGTTTCCCAACCTTTTTGTTGATGGCTTCCTGCTTCTCCTTCCCTTACGGTTAAAGTTGCGTTTAACAACAAAACACCTTGTGTTGCCCAACGAGACAAATCTCCCGAAACTGGATATGTTGTTTCTAAATCAGTTTCAATTTCTTTAAAGATATTTTTTAATGACGGCGGATGTGTAACATCTTCATGAACCGAAAAACATAATCCGTTTGCTTGCTTTTTTCCATGATAAGGGTCTTGCCCAATAATAACCACTTTTAAATCATTAAAACTACAGTAATTAAACGCTGCAAATATTTCTTCTTTGTTCGGAAAACAAGTATGATTTTTATATTGGCTATCAATAAAATCAGTTAAGTTTTTAAAATACGGTTTATCAAACTCGGTTTGTAAAATATTTTTCCAGCTATCACTAATATTTAATTGCATTGTTTGTTATTTTTGCTCAGGTTTCAAATATACTATTTTGACTAAAAACATTTCAGAAAAGACACTTCAAGATTTAGAATTTACAACTGTTTTAAAACAAGTTGCGGAGTACTGTATTACAAATTTAGGAAAAGAAAAAACGCTACAAATTCAGCCAATTTCAAACAAGAGAAATTTATTTTTCGAACTAAACTTGGTAAACGAATACCTATCCTCATTTGAAAATGAAAATAGGATTCCGAATCATTTTTTTGAAGACATATCTGAAGAAACTAAAAGATTATCGATAGAAAACAGTTTTTTAGAAACCGAAGCTTTTTTAAAAGTAGCCTCAGTTACCGAGACTGTTAACGAACAAAAAAAGTTTCTTAAAAAATTTGCAACCTACTACCCTAAGCTTTTTAATTTAAGTGATAAAATAGAGTTTACTACTTTTATTTCAGATAGCATCAAAGAAATAATTACTTCGTACGGTGTAGTAGCTGATAATGCTTCACCTATTTTAAAACAACTTAGAAAAGACATTAATAACGTTCGTGGAAAAATAGCCGAAAGTTTTTCACATGCTTTAACGCGAAATATAACCAGTGGCTATTTAGATGATATTAAAGAAACCGTTATTGACAACCAACGCGTTTTAGCTGTTACAGCAATGTATCGTCGTAAAGTAAAAGGTAGTTTGTTAGGATCTTCAAAATCAGGAAATATTGTATACATAGCTCCGCAAGCAACGCTTGCTTACAGTAGGGAATTGCAAAATTTAATTTATGAAGAAAAACAAGAAGTTGTAAAAGTTTTAAGAGCTTTAGCTAGTAAAATACATCCTTACACCTATTTACTGAACGAATATACTGATTTTTTAACCCATCTGGATTTGGTGGGAGCAAAAGCAAAATACGCTAGAAGTATAAACGGATTGCTTCCAAAAATAAGCAAAGACAAAAAAATATTTTTTAAAGACGCCTTTCATCCCATTTTATGGAAAAAAAATAAAGAACAAAATATCGAAACTTTTCCTCAAACGATTGGATTAGATGAAAAACAGCAAATTATTGTTATTTCTGGTCCTAATGCTGGGGGAAAAAGTATTACTTTAAAAACAATCGGTTTACTACAATTAATGTTGCAAAGCGCTTTATTAATACCTGTTCACGAACGTAGTGAAACTACATTATTTAATACTATTTTAACTGATATTGGCGATAATCAATCTATCGAAAATCAATTAAGTACTTACAGCTATCGATTAAAAAACATGCGTTCATTTTTAAAAAAATGTAACGAACGCACATTATTTTTAATTGATGAATTTGGTACCGGTTCTGATCCTGAGTTAGGTGGAGCCTTAGCTGAAATTTTCTTAGAAGAGTTTTACGAGCGAAAAGCTTTTGGTATTATTACTACACATTACGCTAATTTAAAAGTTTTAGCTAATGAGCTAGATAATGTTACCAATGCAAATATGCAGTTTGATGAACGTACTTTACAACCTTTGTACAAATTACATGTAGGACAAGCTGGTAGCTCTTTTACTTTTGAAGTTGCTCAAAAAAACGGAATTCCATATAGCTTAATTAATCGTGCTAAGAAAAGGGTTGAAACCGAAAAAATTAGATTAGATAAAACCATTTCTAAGCTTCAAAAAGAACGTAACCGATTACAAAAAACGTCCGATAGTTTGGTTAAACAAAAATCTAAAGGGCAAGAACACATAGAAAGTTTACAAGAAAAAGAGCAAAAAATACAAAGCAAACTTTCAGGTTTTCAAGAACTGTACGATAATAATCAGCGAATGCTTACCTTGGGAAGAAAGACAAATGAATTACTTAATAAGTATTTTCAAACCAATAATAAAAAAGAGTTATCTGCCGATTTTTTTAAATGGGTAGCTAACGAAAAAACAAAACGCATAAAAAAAGCACCTCTTAAAAAACTAACTAAAACTGAGAAAAAACAGGAAAAAGTTATTGCACAAAAACAAAAAGAAGCAATACAAAAGGTAGAAAAAGAAGTACTACAAAAAGTAGTAAAAGTTAGAGCAGAAAAGAAAGAAGAGGCTAAAAAAATAGCCATAGAAAAAGCTGCCTATATATACAAATTAAACGACCGTGTTCGTTTAATTGATGGAAACGCAGTAGGTACTATTGATAAAATAGAAAAGAAAACCGTTTTTATAAATTATGGTTTATTTACAACCAAAGCTAAATTAGAGCAATTAGAACTGGTGGAGCGAGCTAAAAAGTAGTTTTCTTCTTTTAATTTAATAAACCCCTAGTTATTTATTAAAATGAAAATCAATCTAGTGTTTTTTTTTAAACATTTTAAATCAATAAAAATGAATGAACTAAATAAAATACTTGAAGAATTAGTTGGGTTTACAAAAAAAGAACGTGAAGTTTTTTGCAGTCAATTAAAAAAACAAGAATATAAAGCTAAATCTTTATTAATTAAAGAAGGAAAAATAGCTGACAACTTGTATTTTATTGAATCTGGTTTATTTAGAACATATAAAAATTTAGATGAAAAAAATATCACTACTTACTTTGCTTGCGACAATCAATTTATAACTATTTTTAATAGCTTCATAAATCAGACAAATTCTTTAGAAACTCTAGAAGCTATTGAGGATAGTATTGTTTATGAGATTTCTTTTAGCAACTTATCTACCCTTTATAACACATCTTCAAATTTTGAAAAATTTGGAAGAATTTTAGCTGAAAAAAACCATATCTGCGCTTTAGAAAGAAATTTAACAATGCAAACAAAATCAGCAAAAATAAGATACCTAGATTTTTTAAAAAATTACAATAAAAAAATTATTCGTAGAGCTCCACAATATCAAATAGCTAGCTTTCTTGGTATAGCCTCCGAATCTCTAAGTCGAATTAGAAAAGAAATTTTTATTTCATAACAAATATCAAGATACAAACACTAAACGCTGTTGTTTCTTTGTATTATATAAATTTTAAAAAATATAATGCAAATGTTAAAAAAAATAACAATTACAGTACTCTCTTTAATTAGCTTACTTTTTATTAGTGTTTTATACAACTCTAAATCAATTAATCCAATAGCGTGGTCGCCTCTAAAAGTTCCAAAACAAGAAGGGGTTTTGGCTAAAAATAATTTATTAAACACAACAAAACCGATTGATTTAAACGGTTGGTATGGCCCTGAGGATATTGCTATTGATAATCTTGGCAACTTATATTGTGGAGTTCATGTTTCAAAAGATGATTTCACGGACGGTCGTGTTTTAAAAATTGACACATCTGGAAAAGTTTCAATATTTTCAAATTCTAAATCTTGGGTTACTGGGTTGCATTTTGACCGTGATCAAAACCTTATTGCTTGCGATTTAGAACGAGGTCTAATAAGTATTGATAAAAAAGGAGGTATAACTGTTTTAGCTAATAAAGATGAAAAGGGTAATAAGTTTCTTATACCTAATGATGTAGATATAGCTAGTAACGGAATGATATATTTTACAAACACATCATCTAAATTGAATTTTAACAACAAACATATTTGGAAATTATTAATGGAATCTAAACCAGATGGAGGGCTTTATAGTTACAATCCAACAACAAAACGCGTAAAAACATTAATAGATGGTACGTATTTTGGAAATGGTGTTGCCGTTTCTCAAAATGATGATTTTGTTTTAATGGTAGATTTAGCAAAATACAGAATACGTAGATATTGGCTTAAAGGAGAAAAAAAAGGTACTACTGATATTTTTTTAGATAATTTACCAGGTTTTCCAAACGGAATATCAAGAAGACAAGACGGAAGTTTTTGGCTTGGTTTTTCTACTAAAAGAGATGAGTTATTAGATAAAATTCACCCAAAACCTTTACTTAAAAAAATCATTTATGGTCTACCTTCTTTTTTACATCCAAAAGCTGTAGCCTATGGAATGATAATGCATATAGATAATAAAGGTAAGATTATAAAAACATATTATGATACAACTGGTAAAATTGTTAAAGAAGCAACATCAGTTGAAGAACATAATGGCTATTTATACCTTGGTGGAGATATATCTAGCTACATAGGAAAATATAAATTAAGTGAATAAAAGCTATTTATTTACAATAATAATTAATTTACTTAAAAAATGCTTGTTAAAAAAATATAATAAAGTTTTACTAACAAGCATTTTCACTTACGCTAACCCCTCCATTTCTTTATCATAAAACTCGCCAGCTTTATCCATTAAATCAGCTAATTCAGTAGTAATATCCTCTTCTCTTTCGCCAGATAAATCTTCAAACCACTCAACTTCATCATCTTTTAAATTGATTAAAAAACGTGGATACTCAGTATGTAAAACAAAAATATCTTCTGGATGATTACTATTATCTGCCAACAAAAACTTAGGTAATTTCATAAAAAATGTATTATTTATATTTTATTTATCTCCAACAATTGGGTTTGTTTCAATCAATTTTAATGTTAATTTATTAAATCTAATAAATAACAAAATAGATGCTGTTGTTAAACCTGCTAACAACCCCAACCAAATACCAAAACTACCGTATTTTTCTTCGGTTCCCAAAAAGTAACTGATTGGAAAACCGACTACCCAATATGATATAAAGGTAATAATGGTAGGTACTTTAACATCTTGTAAACCTCGTAAGGCTCCTAAAACAACTACTTGAATACTGTCTGATATTTGAAAAAAGGCAGCTGCTATTAATAGATTAGCCGCTATTTTCATCACCTCCATATTATCTGCATAATTTTTAACATCATTTAAATCTACATATAAATTAGGCAGTGATTTATGAAAAAGATAAAATATAGTTGCAAACCCAATAGCTAAAATGATTCCTAATAAAAAGATAGAAAATGCTATTCTTCGAAGCTCTACATAGCTTTTTAACCCTTTTTGATTTCCTACCCTAATCATCGATGCAACACTTAAACCCATGGCTACCATAAATGTCATTGATGATAAATTTAAAGCTATTTGATTGGCCGCTTGTGCATTTTTACCTAACAATCCACTTAACCAAATTGCGGCAGTAAAAATAGCTACTTCAAAAAACATTTGCATCGCACTTGGGGCACCAAGATTAATAATTTTACGAAGCATCAATTTATCAAGTACAAATAATTTAATATTGGTAACCAAATTTTTTGATCGCTCTTTTTTTGTAAGTATCCACCAAAGGTGTAATACCATTACAAACCTAGATACTAAAGTTCCGTATGCCGCACCAATAATTCCCATTTCTGGGAATCCAAACTTCCCGAAAATTAATAAGTAATTTAAAATTACATTTAACACATTTGCTACAATAGTTGAATACATTGGGTAACGTGTCATTGATAATCCATCACTAAATTGTTTAAATGCTTGGAAAATAATCATCGGAATTAATGAAAATGCAACTAAATCTAAATACGGAATTGCTAGTTCAACAACTTCAACAGGTTGTTTCATTAAATACATTAACGGTTTTGAAAAGAAAACCATTAAAAACATCAACACTCCAATTGCCGTACACAAAAACAAACCATGTTTAAATGTTGATTTTGCTTGTTTAAAATTATTAGACGAATCAGCTTCAGCGATTAAAGGTGTTATTGCCGTTGAAAAACCGATTCCTAACGACATGGCTATAAACATAAAGCTATTTCCTAAAGAAACAGCTGCTAATTCGGCCGTACCTAACTGCCCTACCATAATATTATCAACAAAACTTACAAAAGTATGTCCTAACATACCTAGCATTACAGGTGCTGCAAGTTTCCAGTTATATTTAAACTCTGATGTGTATTGATGTAAATTCAAAAGTATCGTATATAAAGCGCGAAGATAACTTTTTTAGAAGTCCATCTTGTTTTTCTTCCTCATTTTTTAATTACCTTTGTTTTTCTAAAAAACACTAAAAAATGGCTTCAATCACACTAAAAGGAACACCTGTAAACACAATAGGTAACCTACCAAAAAACAACACAAAAGCAATTGATTTTTCTTTAATCGCAACTGACTTATCCACTAAATCTTTAACTGATTTTTCTGGAAATCGATTAATCTTAAATATTTTTCCGAGTGTAGATACTGGTACTTGCGCTACTTCTGTTAGAGAATTTAATAAAAAAGTTGCGAATTTAGACAATACCAAAGTTTTATGTATTTCTAGAGATTTACCATTTGCTCAAGGTCGTTTTTGTGGTGCTGAAGGAATTGAAAACGTAGTAATGTTATCTGATTTTTCAACAGGTAAATTTGGAAAAGATTACGGATTAGAAATTACCAATGGGCCTTTAGCCAACTTACATTCTCGTTGTATTGTTATTATTAATGAAGAAGGTAAAATTATATATACTGAGCAAGTAAACGAAATTGTTGATGAGCCTAATTACGAAGCTGCTTTAAAAGTTTTATAACAATTTATGAAAAATCCGAATGATGGTTTTATAAAAGGAAGGTTACGAAGTATGACCTTTGCCTTAAAAGGAATGTGGCTATTAATTACCACAGAAGATAGTATTAAAGCACAACTATTTTTTGGTTTTATTGCTACTTTATTAGGTTTTTACTTTAATATTTCGGCAACCGAATGGATGATTCAATGCATTTTAATTGGCATGATATTGGTAGCAGAAGCTTTAAATACAGCTGTTGAAAAAGTGGCTGATTTTGTACATCCTGATTTTCATAAAAAGATAGGTTTCATAAAAGATATTGCAGCGGGTGCACCTGCTTTTGCTGCCCTAACCTCGCTAATTGTTGCGAGCATAATTTATCTTCCTAAAATAATAGCTATATTGTAACGTTCAATTTATTTTTAGTATAAATACATGGCAAAAAAAAAGACAACCACCAAAAAGAAACAACCTAATAATAATTTGTTTAAAAAGATCACTTCTTTTCTTTCTAACAAACATAATCAAACCATTTTAGGTGCTTTTTTGGTGCTTTTTTCAATATTTTTAACTGTTGCTTTTATTTCTTTTTTCTTTTCTTGGCAAGATGATCAAAGTGCATTGTCTCAATATTCAAACAAAGCCATTCCTACAAAAAATTTATTAGGTAAAATTGGCGCAAAATTGAGCAACTTTTTTATTTACAAAGGTTTTGGATTAGGCGCCTTTGTAATACCAGTTACATTACTTTTAACTGGAGCAAGAATTTTATTACAAACAAATTTAAAAAGAATTATAATTTCATGGAATTGGGGATTATTAATTATGCTATGGTTTTCTATAGCTTTAGGTTTTGTTGAAAAAACAAACGCAATCTTATCAGGTATTATTGGTTTTGAATTGAATGAGTATTTACAAACTTTTTTAGGAAAAACAGGGTTAATTATTTTATTACTATTCTTTCTTATAGCTTATTTAATCATCAGATATAGCATTACTCCTGAAAAGATTAATGAAAAAATAAAAACAAATAACACTCCCCTTGCTAACGAAACTATTACAAAAACAGAAGCTTCAGTTTCTAATACCGTAGCTAATAAACCTGAAGAACAAAATACAGTATCTAAATCTGATTTTGAATTATCTGTTGAAGATTTACAACCTACAATTACAAAACACTCTGAAGTAAAAACTGTTACCCCAATACAAAAAGATGAAATAACCTTAGATGTAAATGTAAAAAAGGAACCTTCTTCGGTAATAGTATCTGAAGAAACAATAAAAGAAGTTGAAGTAGCTATTGAAAAAGTTGCTGAAGAAAAAAGTGTTGCTGAAAATTTATCCGATAGCCTTGTAAAAGATTTTGGAGAATTTGACCCAACATTAGAATTAGGGAATTACAAATTTCCTACATTTAATTTATTAAAAGAATATAACGAAACCATATCTATTGACCCAGAAGAACTTGAGGCTAATAAAAATAAAATTGTAGAAACTCTTAAAAACTACAAAATTGGTATCGCACAAATAAAAGCAACCGTAGGACCAACAATTACCTTGTATGAAATTGTTCCAGAAGCAGGGATTCGAATCTCAAAAATAAAAAACTTAGAAGATGATATTGCTTTATCTCTTTCTGCATTAGGAATTCGTATTATTGCTCCAATCCCAGGAAAAGGAACAATCGGTATTGAGGTGCCAAATAAAAAATCGACTATTGTTTCTATGCATTCTGTTATTTCTTCTAAGAGATTTCAAGAAAGTCCAATGGAATTACCAATCGCCTTAGGTAAAACTATTGCCAACGAAACACTAGTGGTTGATTTAGCTAAAATGCCTCACTTATTAATGGCAGGTGCTACTGGTCAAGGTAAATCGGTAGGATTAAATGCTGTATTAACATCACTATTATATAGAAAACATCCTGCTGAAGTTAAATTTATTTTAGTTGATCCGAAAAAAGTAGAATTAACTTTATTTAACAAAATTGAACGTCATTATTTAGCAAAATTACCCGATGTTGAAGAAGCTATTATTACCGATACCACCAAAGTTGTACATACACTAAACTCGCTTTGTATTGAAATGGACAACCGTTATGACTTGTTAAAAAACGCAATGGTTCGTAATATTAAAGAATATAATACAAAATTTAGAGCTCGAAAATTAAATCCTGAAAACGGACATCAATTTTTACCTTACATCGTTTTAGTTATTGATGAATTTGCTGATTTAATTATGACCGCTGGTAAAGAAGTAGAAACACCAATTGCTCGTTTAGCACAATTAGCACGTGCTATTGGTATTCATTTAATTGTAGCTACGCAGCGCCCGTCAGTAAACGTAATTACAGGTATTATTAAAGCAAATTTCCCTGCAAGAATAGCCTTTAGAGTAACTTCTAAAATTGATTCTCGAACTATTTTAGATGCACCAGGAGCCGATCAATTAATTGGTCGTGGAGATATGCTATACTCTGGAGGAAATGATATAACACGTATACAATGTGCTTTTGTTGACACCCCAGAAGTTGAAAAAATAACCGACTTTATTGGCTCGCAACGTGCCTATCCTGACGCTTATTTATTACCTGAATATGTAGGTGAAGAAGCTGGCACAAATGTTGATATAGACATTGCAGATAGAGATAAATTGTTTAAAAATGCTGCTGAAGTAATTGTTACTGCACAACAAGGTTCGGCCTCATTATTACAACGTAAGCTAAAACTAGGTTATAATAGAGCTGGGCGATTAATAGATCAACTAGAAGCCGCTGGTATAGTAGGCCCTTTTGAAGGTAGTAAGGCACGACAAGTTTTAGTACCTGACTTTATAGCTCTTGAACAATTATTAGAAAACGAAAAAAAATAATTATAAATTATTCCGTAAATCGGAAGCACAAACATATCATGAAAAAAATAGGATTATTATTTATTGGATTATTTATTTCTTTTAACATCTTAGGGCAAAATACTGCCACACAAGCTAAAAACTTACTAGATGAAGTATCTAATAAAATGGGAGCATATAACAATATGATTATTGGTTTTAACTCAACTTTAATAAACAAAGAGGCAGGAATAACCAACGACCCACCAATTAGAGGTAAAATTACATTAGCTGGTGAAAAATATAACTTAGATTATTTAGGAAATAATTTTGTTTTTGATGGTACAAAATTAGTTGTTATCAATCAAGAAGAAAAAGAGGTAAACATATCAAATGGAGATTTAGAAGAAGAAGATGGCTTTATTTACCCTTCTAAACTATTAACCTTTTACAAAGAAGGTTATAACTTTTCAATGGGGCAATTAACAAACAATAACGGCCGTAAAATACAATTAGTAAATCTTACTCCTATTGATAGTAATTCTGATATCATTAAGGTGCAGTTAGGAATTGATGCTAAAACAAAACATATTTATAAACTAGTTCAAATAGGATCTAACGGTGCCGAAACAACTTTTACTATAACTGCTTTTAAAAGTAATCAACCTATTTCTAAAAATTTATTTTCTTTTAACAAAGATAAATACATAAAACAAGGCTATTATATTGACTAAAACCTAAAAAGAGTTTTGTTAGTAATAATTTAACCTATTAACAAAACTTTTGTTTTTTTATCAACCTAACCTAGTACCTTTGCTTCTGTGAAAACATTAGACAAATATATTTTAAAAAGCTTCTTACAGCCTTTTTTTGCAACATTCTTAATCATACTATTTGTTTTAGTAATGCAGGCGTTATGGCTTGCTTTTGATAATTTTGCTGGAAAAGGAATTAGTCTTGTTATTATTTTAAAGTTTCTTTGGTATACCACCTTGCTAATGGCACCTCAGGCTTTACCCATTGGCGTACTTCTTTCTTCTATAATGACCTTAGGTAGTTTATCTGAAAACTATGAATTTGCAGCCACAAAATCAGCAGGTATTTCATTACCTAGAATGGTACGTCCTTTAGTATTTTTAACACTTTTTTTAAGTGCTATTAACTTTGTGTTTTTAAACAATGTATATCCATATGCAATGTTAAAACAGCTAAACATGAAGATAAATATAAAAAAGAAACAACCTTCAATTGCTTTAGTTGCCGGTAGCTTTAACACAGAGTTACCTAATTTTCAAATTAAGTTTGAAGAAAAATATGGAGAAGAAAACAACCTTTTAAAAGAGGTTATGATTTACGATTTATCTGCAAAAAAAGGAAATAACAAAATTATAACAGCTAAAAAAGGGAAAATAATTTCTGAAGAAGGTAGCAGGTACATGACCTTAGTTTTAGAAGATGGCTATTATTTTGAACATCATATAAAAAACGGAACCACTACTAAAGAAAAACAAAAAATGCCAGCTTCTCATGCTTATTTTGATCAATACACAATCAACATAGACATCTCATCTTTAAGTGGTGATGACTTAGAGGAAGAAAGGTATAAAACACAGTATAACATGTTAAGTTTAGGACAACTTAAAGACACTATACCTGTGATGAAAGAAAGCTATGATTCGCACATATCTAGTAGAGCTAAAAACTTATTTTTAGCTCTTAAAATAAATAAATTATATGCCCATCCTGATTCTTTATTAAATAAAGAGCTATCAATTAACGTCCTAGAAAACTTTAACCCTAAAGAAATAAAAACTATTTTAAGTGTTTCAAACTCTAAAATTGAACGTACTTTAAATAATATTAAAACAAATAAAGAATCCTTTAAACGAAAAAGAAAATACTTAAATTTATATGACATTGAATTTTATAACAGAGTAGCTTTTTCTCTTTCTTGCCTATTACTTTTCTTTATTGGTGCACCGCTAGGCTCTATAATTAGAAAAGGTGGTATGGGTTTACCAATGATTTTAGCAATAGCCATATATGTACTTTATTTTTTCACCAACACTTTTGGTCGAAATTTAGCCGAAGAAAGCTCTGTAACAGCTATTACAGGCTCTTGGCTAAGTGTATTTTTAATGCTACCTTTGGCTATCATATTAACTATTAGAGCTAGTAAAGACAAAGGTTTATTTGATTTTAAAACTTTTATAAATTCAATTAGCAACACTTTTAAAAACTTATTCTCTAAAAACGAGAAAACAACATAACAATGACAACACAAACAGCAAGTAAAATTCAATTAAACACAATTGAAGAAGCGATACAAGATATTAAAGACGGAAAAGTTATTATTGTAGTTGATGATGAAGATCGTGAAAATGAGGGTGACTTTTTAGCTGCCGCAGAAAAAATAACACCTGAAATGGTTAATTTCATGGCAACGCATGGTAGGGGCTTAATTTGCACTCCACTTACTGAAGATCGCTGTAAAGAACTAGAACTAAACATGATGGTTAACAACAATACCGACCCAATGGAAACTGCGTTTACAGTTTCGGTTGACTTACGCGGTAAAGGTGTTACCACAGGTATTTCTGCCGCTGATAGAGCTAAAACAATTGCTGCTTTAGTTGATAACGAAACAAAACCTTTTGATCTTGCTCGACCAGGACATATTTTTCCTTTAAAGGCTAAAAACGGAGGTGTATTAAGAAGAACTGGCCACACAGAAGCTGCAATCGACTTTGCTCGTTTAGCTAGTTTACAACCTGCAGGAGTGATTGTTGAAATCATGAATGAAGATGGTACCATGGCTCGCTTACCTCAACTATTAAAAGTTGCTAAAAAGTTTGACCTTAAAATTGTTTCTATTGAAGATTTAGTAGCTTACAGAATGGAACATGATTCTTTAATTGAAAAGAAAGAAGATTTTAATATTCAAACCCGTTTTGGTGATTTTCGCTTAAGAGCCTATAAACAAACTACCAATAATCAAATTCACATTGCCTTAACTAAAGGTACTTGGACAAAAAATGACCCAGTTTTAACAAGAATAAATTCAACATTAATAAATAATGACATTCTAGGTACTTTAACAAATAATGCTGATAAGAAATTAGACCAAATGTTTAATGTTATCAATAAAGAAGGTAAAGGAGCGATTGTTTTTATTAATCAACAAAGTCAGGCATTAAATTTATTAAACCGTTTAAGAGGCTTAAAAGACAACCAAACTAACGGAAAAATGAAAGCGCCAAATGTTGTAATGGACAATAAAGATTTTGGTATCGGAGCACAAATACTACATGACTTACACTTACACAAACTTCGTTTAGTCTCAAATTCCAAACAAACCAAACGTGTTGGTATGATTGGTTACGGATTAGAAATTGTAGATTACGTAAATTATTAAAACATATATTTACAAAACAAAAAAGGAAGCGATATCGCTTCCTTTTTTGTTTTGTAAAATATCACCAGTTACAAATTAACTACTGCTAATTTAACTTCATTATATTCTTTTAGAATATCTTCTAAAACCTCTTTAGCTGACTTTATATCATTTATAATTCCTGCTACTTGACCTATTTCCAACTCACCATTATCTAAATCACCTTCAAACATACCTTTTTTAGCTCTTGCTCGACCTAATAATTCTTTAATATCTTCAATTGATGGATTTTGCTGATACAACTCTTGTACTTCATTATAGAATTTATTTTTTACCAAACGAACTGGTGCTAACTCTTTTAATGTTAATTGTGTTCCACCGTCTTTAACATCTACAATTGTATTTTTAAAATTATCATGTGCAGAAGATTCTAAAGTTGCTGCAAAACGACTACCAATTTGTACGCCATCTGCACCTAAAACCATCGCTGCTAACATTCCTCTACCTGATCCTATTCCTCCTGCAGAAATTACTGGTATTTTAACCTCTTGTTTTACCATTGGTATTAAGGTAAGTGTAGTGGTTTCTTCACGTCCGTTATGTCCGCCAGCTTCAAAACCTTCACAAACAACAGCATCTACTCCTGCCGCTTCGGCTTTTAACGCAAACTTTACAGAACTTACAACATGCACAACGGTAATTCCTTTTTCCTTCAGGTAAGAAGTCCAAGTTTTAGGGTTTCCTGCGGATGTAAAAACAATTTTAACGTCTTCTTCAATAATAATATCCATGATTTTTTCAATATCAGGGTATAACATTGGTACATTTACTCCAAAAGGTTTATCTGTTGCTTTTTTGCATTTTTGTATATGCTCACGCAATATATCTGGATACATAGACCCTGCACCGATTAAACCTAATCCGCCTGCATTTGATACAGCAGATGCTAGTTTCCATCCAGAAATCCAAATCATTCCTCCCTGAATAATTGGATATTTTATATTAAAAAGTTGTGTGATTTTATTTTGCATAAATTTAATTTATGATTATCGGTAGGCTTAAATTAGATGAAATTTTTCTATTTACCAAAATAGCTGGCTCAACATCTTTTAAATTATAAAAGAAGTCCTTAATTCTATTCTCGTATTGTTCTTTTAACTTTGGAACTATATTAACTTTATTAATTTTTCCACTATCAGTTATCTTAATTTTTACTAGAAAATTAGTTTTTAAACCTTCTTCCTCTAATTCTTTTACTAAATCTTTTTTCAGTTTAAGCTTAAATGATTTAAATCCTGGTTTTCTTGATAAGATTAATTCTTCTTTTAGAACTTCTCCATATTCATTCCACAATTTATAATTTAGAACTTTACCTTTCTTAAATAAAACTCTAGCTCTTACATTCTTTGCATCATCAAAATACTTCCAAACACTTTCTCTCTTGCTGTTCTGAAAAAAACCACTTATTATTTGCTCACCGTCATCATTAAAATAGAAGTAATTTCCTTGCTTTTTTCCTTTAGAGTTATATTTTTGAATTGATTTTAATTTACCTTGTTCATTATATACTTTAAAAATTCCTACTCTAGTTTTTAATTTACGCTCCTTAAAGGTTCCATCTAATTTTGGTTTCCCATTTAAAAAATAAACTGTTGCTCTCCATAAATCTTTCTTCTTTACAATAGTTTGAATATACCAAGCCTTATCTTTTGATATTTTCTCATACTTTCTTCCTAAATAATTAACAATAGAATCTTTTTGGGAATACCCTTGAAAACTTAAAAATAAGATAAATAATAGCAATCCTTTTTTCATATTTTATTTTTTAAGAAATAACTCCCGAACCTAAAAGTTCTTCGTTTATATACCAAGCTACAAACTGCCCTTCTTGAATAGCAGATTGCTTATTTTTAAACTCAACATATAATCCGCTTTCGACTTTATAAAGCGTTGCTTTTTCTAATTTCTGACGGTAACGAATTCTAGCTTCAACTTCCATGGTTCCTCCTTGTTTTAAAGCTAAATCTTCACGAACCCAATGTAATTCTTCATTAGACACAAATAATACATTGCGATACAAACCTTGGTGATTTTTACCTTCACCTGTATAAATTACATTTTCGTTTACATCCGTTTCAATAACATACAGAGCTTCTTTGGTTCCTCCTACATTTAAACCTTTTCGTTGCCCTTTTGTAAAATAGTGCGCTCCTTGATGTTTACCTACTATTTTTCCGTCCTCTTTATTGTAAGAGAATTTTGTTGAATAATACTCAAGTTCTTCTTCCTTACTTTTAAAATCAGGTGCTATTTTTGTATACTGTTCAAAATCTGAAGGAATTTGTACAATTACTCCTTCTTTTGGTTGTAATTTTTGTTGCAAAAAATCAGGTAAACGAACTTTACCTATAAAACATAATCCTTGAGAATCTTTTTTATCCGCAGTAATTAAATCTGCTTTTTTTGCAATTTCTCTAACTTCTGGCTTTGTTAATTCACCAATAGGAAACATTGCTTTAGATAATTGTTTTTGCGATAATTGACATAAAAAATACGATTGATCTTTATTGTTATCTTTTCCTGCTAATAATTTATATACAGCATTTCCATCAATAACTTCTTCATCTTTTCTACAATAATGACCCGTTGCCACATAATCGGCACCAAGACTTAAAGCGATGTCCATAAAAACATCAAACTTAATTTCTCGGTTACATAAAACATCCGGATTTGGTGTACGACCTTTTTCGTATTCATTAAACATATAATCTACAATACGTTCTTTATATTGGTCACTTAAATCTACTGTTTGAAAAGGAATTCCTAGTTTATCAGCAACAATCATTGCATCATTACTATCCTCTAACCAAGGGCATTCATCAGATATGGTTACTGAATCGTCATGCCAGTTTTTCATAAACAACCCGATTACTTCATATCCTTGTTCTTTTAATAAATAAGCTGTTACACTACTGTCTACACCTCCCGAAAGTCCTACTACTACTCTTTTCATTCTATACTTTTCTAAGCTGCAAATTTACGAATAAGTTTCTGTTTTTATGATGGATAAAACTGATAGATACATCAATTTAATTGATAGATTTATTTATTTTTTAAGTCAGATAGTTTTTCTTTTTTTCGCTTGGTAACGATTTCTCCATCCATATAAAACTCCCACTTCCCAATTCTTTTTCCTGCTTTATACATTCCTTTTTCTTTTATGCCTCCTTTTAAATCATAGTATTTACCTTCTCCTTCTAATTTTCCGTTAGCATAAAACACTTCTTCTATTAAAACACCATAATCCGTAAATGTTTTAGAAACTCCTTCTTTTTTTCCGTTTTTGTAACTTGTTTGTTGTGTTATATTTCCGTTTGGATAATAATTTTTAACAACTCCATCTAATTTTCCTTCCTTATATTTTTCTTCTGAAAAAAGTTTTCCGTTTGTAAAATAATAAATCCATTTTCCCTCACGGTTTTTAGCAAGCATTTTACCAGTACTTTTTAATCTGCCTTGTGCATCAAAAAACTTGACAGTAGCAGTATCTTTAGCGTATTCTTTTATAATTGTGGGTTGTGAAGATGATGTTATTTTATAAAATTTAAAAACACCTATTTCTTTTCCATTTTTAAAAGTACCTGAATAACGAATTTTTCCATTATCATAAAACTTTTTCCAAACTCCAGTTCTTTTTCCGTTACTATCAAATTGATTTAATTTTTGAGCTTGAATAGAAATTGTAAAAAAAACAGATAATAGAAGCGCTATTGAAAATATCCTTTTTATATTTAACATTGATTATTTTATTTTGTTACTTAACTGATATCAAAAATACACAAACCATACCAAAATGAGTATTGATTTTTTAATTTCTGTTTTAGATGACATGCAGAATCCTGCTAAAGTAAACCGAGATAAAGCAGCAAATATTGTATTAAATGAACCTAAATTGATAAAATATTTAGTTGATTTAACTTTTGATGTAAATAATAAATTATCAATTAAGGCTGCTTGGGTATTAGAATGGATTTGTACACATCATGGAGTTGAACATATTTTACCTTATTTGGATAGTTTTGCTACAAATATTTCAACCGTCCATTTTGATAGTGCTGTGCGTCCTTGCGCTAAAATTTGTGAACATTTAGCCAATGCTTTTACTTCAAAAAAAGACAATAAAACTAAAACTACTTTAAAAAAAAATCATATTGATGCAATTATTGAAACTGGTTTTGATTGGTTAATTAGCGATCAAAAAATTGCAGTTAGGGCTTATACTATGAATTTTTTATACCTGTTCGGTTTACAAAGAGATTGGGTGCATCCAGAATTACAACATTTAATTAGCACTAAGATTATTCATGAAAGCAAAGGTTGTAAAGCTCGTGGAAAATATATTTTAGAGTTGATTAAGAAATAAACCAATTAATTATCAAATACTTACCATTCACAAACTAATTTAACCATTCACAAAGTGGCTTCTATTATTTTTTAAGATAAAACTTATATTTAAATCAATATTAACAATTAAATTATAAATTATGTTAAAAAAGATTGCAAATTTAGGAAAAACCTTAGAGAAGACAGAACAAAAGGTTATTAATGGTGGATTTTCAAATAATTTTGTCGCAAAGTGTTGTCATACTGTATTCGGATGCACATTTTCTAGCACAAACGCTGCAACTAATATACTTCAAAAACAAGGATATTTTTGTACTGCAATTCCTGCTCTAGGAAGTCTATAGATTACAGTTTACTTATCTAAAAAACTTAATTAACTTTAAACTAAAAGAAGCGTGAACCTTAATTTACGCTTCTTATTTAATCTATTATATATTAGTAGGTTTTCTATAACCAACGAACGGTTGTTTTAGTAATTCTTTTAAACTTGAATTCTTTTCTTCATCAGGAAAAGTATCTACCCCGTACACAATTTTCTCTCTATCGAGCTCCATATACGTACCGAATAAACGATCCCATATAGAAAAAATATTCCCGTAATTAGAATCCGTGTAAGGCAGCATATTATGATGATGAACCTTATGCATGTCTGGCGATACAATTATATAACTCAATATTTTATCTAGTTTTTTTGGCATTTTAATATTTGCGTGTGTTAACTGCGTAAATATTAACGACATTGATTGATATAACATTACAATTGCAATTGGCGTACCAACTAACAGAACACCTAACAAAGTAAACGCAAAACGAATAACACTTTCTAAAGGATGATGACGATTTGCTGTAGTTGTATCTACTTCATGATCGGTATGATGCACCAAATGAACCATCCAAAGTTTAGGAATTTTATGCTCAGTAAAATGTGCAAGATAAGCTCCAAAAAAATCTAGAAATAACACTCCTAAAACTACATATAACCACAACGGCATTTCTGGTAACCAATTAATCAATCCGAAATTATTTAATTGCACCCAATCGGCAGTTTTTAGTAATACAAAAGCCAAAGTAAAATTGATGATAATCGTTGTTCCTGTAAAAAACAGGTTTGGTAAGGCATGTTTCCATTTATTATATTTAAAATTAAATAATGGTAAGGCACTTTCTAACAACCAAAAAAAAGTAATTCCGCCAACTAAAATTAAACTTCGGTGACTAGACGGAATGGTTTCAAAATAATGAATTAGGGTTTCCAACGTAAAATATTTCTCTAAAAATAAGAAAAAAAAACTAACCTAATCTTTTTATTTTCTCGTTAGATCTAACTGGCAAACGTTTTTTTAATTCTTCTACAATTCTATAAGTAGCAGGGCAAATAGCTGTATTTGCTATTGTTAAATCAGCTAATTGTATAAACTTTTTACGATTTGTATGAGGATATTCTGCACAAGCTTTCGGGCGCACATCATAAATAAAGCACGAATTATCGCTTTCATCTAAAAATGAACAGGGCGCTGTTTTTAACACCATAAAATTATCAGCATCACGCTCTAAATATTGCGCTTCAAAATCACGAACCTTCATTTTTAAATGTTTAGAGATACGCTCAATATCTTTATCTGTAAAAATCGGACTCGTAGTTTTACAACAATTTCCACAATCTAAACAATCTGTTTTTTCAAATTCCTTATCATGAATATCATGTACTACAACATCAAAGTTTTTAGGTGCTCGTTTTTTTATGGTGGCAAAATATTTTTTATTTTGCTTTTCTACATCTGCTGCTAACTTTTCTAAATTATCTAAATCTTTATCCATAATTTTTATTTTAAGAAGGAGTTTCGATGCTATTAATTAACGTATAATTATCTGAAATAATATTCTGAAATATTAAAGACAAAACTTACTGCAAAACTAACCATATAAATTGTTAGAATCAGTTTAAATATCATCCAAATAAATTACGTAATTTTGCACTTCAATTTTCAACAAATAATGAGTATACAAACCTTAATAGCAACTAAAGTAAAAGAAGGATTTTTAACCTTATATAATATTGAAATTCCGACGGTAGAATTTCAAGCAACTCGTAAAGATTTTGAAGGAGATATCACCGTAGTGGTTTTTCCGCTTTTAAGGTATAAAAAAGGAAATCCGGTTCAAATAGGTCAAGATTTAGGAAAGTATTTGGTTGAAAATGTTACCGAAATTGAAAACTTTAATGTTGTAAAAGGTTTCTTAAACTTAGTTATAAACGATAGCTTTTACAACAACTTCTTTAACAAAATAGCTACTGATACTACTTACGGATTTGTTTCGCCTGTAGCGGATGATTCTTCTCGTATGGTTGAGTATTCATCACCAAACACCAACAAACCTTTACATTTAGGTCATGTACGTAATGTATTATTAGGATATTCAGTTGCTGAAATTTTAAAAGCATCAGGTAAAAAAGTATATAAAACACAAATTATTAACGATCGTGGTATTCATATTTGTAAATCGATGTTAGCTTGGCAAAAATTCGGTAACGGAGAAACGCCAGAATCAACAGGTTTAAAAGGTGATAAGTTGGTTGGGAATTATTATGTGAAATTCGATCAAGAATATAAAAAAGAAATTAGCGACATGGTTGCAGCAGGGGTATCTGAGGACGATGCTAAAAAGCAAGCGCCTTTATTTATTGAAGCTCAACAGATGTTACGTAAATGGGAGGCTGGAGACGAACAGGTTGTTGCGCTTTGGAAAACAATGAACTCTTGGGTTTATAAAGGTTTTGATGTTACTTATAAAAGTATTGGGGTAGATTTTGATAAATTATACTACGAAAGTAATACTTATTTACTAGGTAAAGATGTTATTGATGACGGACTAAAAAGTGGTGTTTTCTATAAAAAAGAAGACGGTTCTGTTTGGTGCGATTTAACAGATGATGGTTTAGATGAAAAATTGGTGTTACGTTCAGACGGAACAGCAGTTTACATGACACAAGATATTGGTACTGCTATACAACGTTCTAAAGACATGCCAGATGTTGGTGGAATGGTATACACGGTTGGTAACGAACAAGATTATCACTTTAAAGTATTGTTTTTAATCTTAAAAAAATTAGGATATTCTTGGGCAGAGCAACTACATCATTTAAGTTACGGAATGGTAGATTTACCTTCTGGAAAAATGAAATCTCGTGAAGGAACCGTAGTTGACGCGGATGATTTAATGGATGAAATGACGGGTACTGCAAAAGCTATTTCGCAAGAATTAGGTAAATTAGAAGGGTATTCAGATTCAGAAAAAGAAGAATTGTATAAAATTATTGGTTTAGGTGCTTTAAAATATTTTATCTTAAAAGTTGATCCTAAAAAGCGTATTTTATTCGACCCAAAAGCATCAGTAGATTTTCAAGGAAACACAGGACCTTTTATTCAATATACCTATGCTAGAATTCAATCTATTTTAAGAAAAGCTGATTTTGATTGTTCAAATGCAGTATCGATTGAATTACACGAAAAGGAAAAAGAATTAATAAAACAATTAGAATTATATCCTGAAATAATTCAGCAAGCAGCGAGTAATTATTCACCAGCTGTTATTGCTAATTACACCTATGAATTGGTAAAAGAATTTAATTCTTTTTACCAAAACGTACATATTTTAGGAGAAGAGAATCAAGATAAAAAAGTATTTAGAGTTCAGTTATCTAAAAAGGTAGCCGATACTATAAAATCAGCATTTGGATTGTTAGGAATTCAGGTTCCTGAGAGAATGTAGATAATTAACAAGTACACGCGTTAGGGATTGAAGTGGCATCCTTTTTAAAAAATTACAATAAACGCGTCATTACGAGGAGAAACGACGAAGTAATCTCATTAGGTTAAGAGATTTCCTTAGTTTATAAGAAAGGAAACTTCGTAATGACATTTTTAAAAAGATATAACGGAAAGCCCGCTCGAACGCCAAAATTCTCGATATAATTTTGAGAAAACAATTAAAGTGAAGTGACATAAATAAAAATAATAAACAAACAACAATAAAGACATACACATGAAATACGACGTATTAATAATAGGAAGTGGTCCTGGAGGATATGTAACTGCAATTAGAGCATCTCAATTAGGATTTAAGGTTGGAGTAATTGAAAAAGAAAATTTAGGTGGAATTTGCTTAAACTGGGGATGTATTCCTACAAAAGCATTATTAAAATCTGCTCAAGTTTACGATTACTTAAAACATGTTGATCAATATGGTTTAAAGGCAGAAGCAATCGATAAAGATTTCGAAGCTGTTATTAAACGTAGTCGTGGTGTTGCTGAAGGAATGAGCAAAGGTGTTCAGTTTTTAATGAAGAAAAACAAAATTGATATTATTAACGGTTTTGGTAAAATTAAAACTGGTAAAAAAGTTGATGTTACTGCCGAAGATGGTACTGTAACTGAATATTCTGCAAACAATATTATTATTGCTACTGGTGCTCGCTCTAGAGTATTACCTAATTTACCACAAGATGGTAAAAAAGTAATTGGATATCGTGAAGCGATGAGTTTACCTAGCCAACCAAAATCTATGATTGTTGTAGGTTCTGGTGCTATTGGTGTTGAGTTTGCACATTTTTATAACTCAATGGGAACTGATGTTACTGTTGTAGAGTTTATGCCAAATATTGTTCCTGTTGAAGATAAAGATGTTTCTAAGCAAATGGAGCGTTCTTTCAAAAAAGCTGGAATTAAAGTAATGACAAATTCTTCTGTAGAATCTGTAGATACTTCTGGTGACGGAGTTAAAGCTACCGTAAAAACTAAAAAAGGTGAAGAAATTTTAGAGGCTGATATCGTATTATCGGCAGTAGGAATTAAAACAAATATTGAAAACATCGGTTTAGAAGATGTTGGTATTATTACCGATAGAGATAAAATTTTAGTAAACGATTGGTACCAAACTAACATTCCTGGTTATTATGCTATTGGTGATGTTACTCCGGGTCCTGCATTAGCACACGTTGCTTCTGCCGAAGGAATTACTTGTGTTGAAAAAATGGCTGGTGTACATACAGAAGCTATCGATTACGGAAATATTCCTGGTTGTACTTATGCTACTCCAGAAATTGCATCTGTTGGTTTAACGGAAGAAAAAGCTAAAGAAGCGGGTTACGAATTAAAAGTTGGTAAATTTCCATTTTCGGCATCTGGTAAAGCTAAAGCAGCTGGAACTCCTGACGGATTTGTAAAAGTAATTTTTGATGCTAAATATGGAGAATGGTTAGGTTGCCACATGATTGGTGCTGGTGTAACTGATATGATTGCCGAAGCTGTTTTAGGACGTAAGTTAGAAACTACTGGTCATGAAGTATTAAAAGCTATTCACCCGCACCCAACAATGAGTGAAGCGGTTATGGAAGCTGTTGCTGATGCTTATGATGAGGTAATTCATTTATAAGAAATTATAGTATTATATTTAAGCCTCGCATTTTGCGAGGCTTTTTTTTACCCAAATTTTAAATGAAAAAAATTACTTCTACCCTCTTTTTATTATATTCTTTTATAACATTCAGTCAACAAATAAACTCTGAAAAAATTAATTGGTTAAAAAAGAATATTCATCCAATTAAAAACATTGATAATTCCAAAGATCAAGGTTTAAATTGGTTTTATCAAACAGTTAAAAATATTAATATTATTGGCTTAGGCGAAGTATCTCACGGAAGCCATGAAAATTTTATTATTAAAAATAAAATTGTACAATTTCTAGCTAAAAGAGACAGCTCTTTTAACGTTTATGCTTTAGAATCTAATATGGCTAAAGGTAGTCTTATTAATAATTTTATTCATAATAATACAAACAGTTCTCCCAAAGAGGTTTTACAAAATGTACATGGAATTTATCAATCTCAAGAATTTATTGATTTACTAAATTGGATGAAAGACTATAATAAAATTGATTTTTATGGTTTTGATATACAGTATTTTCAACAGTCTATTATTGAAATTAAAAAAGAATTAAAAGATAAAATATCTTTAGATTTAATTTCTGAAATAAATAGAATTTTAACATCAACATTTAAGAAAAGGTTAGCATCAAAAGATTTTATTTCTATATCTAAGAAAGATAGAGGTCTATTTTTTAAAAATATTAAATTATTAAAAAACAAATTAGAAAAACTAGAAACCTCTGATAAACAAAAAGAATGGCTAAATCAAAATTTAAAACTATTAACTCAGTTCATTGACTATAAAAATAGGTACACAAGAGATAAAGCTATGGCTGAAAATATTCTATGGATAAAACAACAACATCCAAAATCTAAGATATTAGTTTCAGCTCATAATCTTCATATAAGAAAAGATAAATTTACACAAGGTCATTTTTTAAATAAACAATTTAAAGGTAATTATATCTCAATCGGCTTTCTATTATATGAGGGAAGCATAGCAGCAAAAAGCACTAAATATGATAATAAAAAAAGAAAAATATTATTAGATAAAACTCCTACCAACAGTTACGAACACATTCTTAATCAATTAAATGAACCTTTATTTTTAATAGATTTAAGGACTATAAAAAATGAAAATAGTAATTATAGTAAATGGTTTTTAAAAAAACGTAAGCATAGAGAAGTTGGATCTACTATATACACTAATAGCTTTAATAAATATAATATTACTAAAATGTTTGATATTATAATTTTCATAAAACATTCAACTCCTTCGTTATTTTTTCATAAATAATATTTTTTAAGTGTTAACTCTGAATTTATCAATTCTTAGGTTAAAAAAATTATATATTTAAGAATTTCACTGATTAGTAAGGTTTTTTTATATTTGAAAATGAAAAAATTTATCTCAATATTCGCATTATTAATCCTGTATTTTTCTTCTTGTAAAACAGCAGAAAAAAAAGCCTCAACTCCTACACACCCTTTAAATCTTCCTTTTAACGAACGACCTGTACCAACTCTTCCAAACGCTAGCAATGTTTCTGTTAATGTTATAGGTGGTGCACATTATATTTGCCCTAAAAAATGTAAAGGTGGAACTTCAAATGTTAAAGGTACTGCTTGTACTGTTTGTAAAACACCTCTTGCACACAACCAAGCATTTCATAACACACCACAAACACCATCTTCACCAGTTTCAACTCCTGTAGCTCCGTTACCTGCTTCAGGTCCTAATGCTGCGGGACAATATCATTATACTTGTAAAAATGGATGTGCTGGGGGTGCAGATGCTGCTGGAAAATGTAAAAGTTGTGCTGGCGATTTAGCGCATAATGCTGCTTTTCATAGTTAAAAAATATTTATTGATACAGTACCTTTTCAATAAAACAATAATAAAAATGTCCTGTTTACTTCAGAAAGAGTAAATAGTTATTCTTAAATTCTAAAAAATAATATATTCACTTTCCAATAATAGCACTCATTAGAACAATGAATAAATAAATATGAAAAATACAATTACTCCAAAAAAACATGAAAGGGTAAATATAAATGGTCTTGAAATTTATTATGAAGTTTATGGTAAAGGTCAGCCTCTTCTCTTACTACATGGTTTTACACAATCCTCTATTGCTTGGCAAAAATATATTAAAGAATACTATAATGATTTTGAAGTATACTTAATAGACCTAAGAGGACATGGAAAATCGAGTAAATTTGAAAAACAATTTTCTGTAAGAGCTGCATCCGAAGATATTTTGTCTCTTATAAAAAAGCTTAGTATTGATAAAATTAAAGGAATTGGTTTGAGTTTTGGTGGAGATGTACTTCTTGAATTAAGTAGTATGAGTCCTGAACTTGTAGAAGCTATGGTTATTATAGGAGCTAATGGAAACTGGGATAGTCAAAATTTCCCTTCTATGCTTAATACTTTTAATTATAATAATATTGAAAAATTCCAATGGATTAGAGATTATCACGCTGGTGGAGAAGAACAAATTAAAGGTATTTTAAATCAGCTTGCTAATTATAAAATAAAACTAACAAACGAAGAACTAAAAAGGATTAAAGCTAAGACATTACTTGTTTTAGGAGATAAGGCTGAACAAATATCTTTAGACTCCGTAGTAAAGCTTCACCAAACACTTAATAATTCTCAATTATGGATAGTTCCTAACACAGGCCATTATGCACATGATGGTGATAACAAGACAGAGTTTTTAAGACTTTCAAAAGCTTTTCTTAAATAATCAACTGATAGTTCTTTACTTCTAAAAGTATGTGATTCCCTTACTTTTATTACGGTTTTTAATTAAGTTACTTAATCTCTATTATATAAATTTGTTTAACTATAAAAATTTACAATTATGTTAAGAAATTTTTTAAACATGGGGTCTGTCTTAAAAGCTTCTGAACAAAAATCTATTACTGGTGGAATTACTAGTATATGCCCTAGAGAACGTTTAGCCTGTAACAGTCAATATTCTTCTCCAGTACACTGTATTATTGATGTTCTATATTGCTGTATTGATGGTTACTTTGAAAAATGCTACTAAACTTATAAAATATAAATACTTATAAACCTCACCACATATTGGTGAGGTTTTTTTGTATTTGTAAAAACCACGGATTTAAAAGACTTTGATAGGCTAAATATAGAACTAAAAATTGCATATGGCTGTAAAGTTGAAAATTCAATAACGTCTTTTGTAAAAATGACTTTATGATAGAGTTACCTTATGAAGGGAACATTATCTTAAAAAGAATTATAAAAATTAAGGAAGCCTAAAACATAAATACTAATTTTAGATTTAGAAGCTAATTTTTACGATAATAATTTGAAATTTAAATAAGTTTAAACTCATAAGCACAATAATTTAACTTGTATTCTATTAATAATTAAAAAAATAATATAAAATTATGTTTTCGGCACACTTATTGATTTTAACAAATCTTTAACACAAATCACAAACTATGAAGAACTATTTACTTAACAGTTTTAATTGGTGGGAGAATTGTTAAATGAAAAGGAAAGAAAAAACTCGAAGTATGCTAGCTTCGAGTTTTTGTTTTTTTTTATAAAAAAATGTAAAAGTTAATCTATCTAATTAACTTTCTGTATTTAATTCGTTTTGGCATTAAATCTCCACCTAAACGTTTCTTCTTGTTTTCTTCGTAATCTGAAAAACCTCCTTCAAAGAAATACACTTCACTATTACCTTCAAAAGCCAAAATGTGTGTACAAATACGATCTAAAAACCATCTATCGTGACTAATAACAACTGCACAACCAGCAAAGTTTTCTAAACCTTCCTCTAAGGCTCTTAATGTATTTACATCTAAATCATTCGTTGGCTCATCTAATAATAAAACGTTTCCTTCTTCCTTTAAAGTCATTGCTAAATGCAAACGGTTACGTTCACCTCCAGAAAGTGTAGAAACTTTTTTATTCTGTTCACTTCCTCCAAAATTAAAACGACTTAAATACGCACGAGAATTTACTTGCTTACCGCCCATCATTACCAAATCTTGCCCTTCAGAAAAGTTTTCCCAAATAGATTTATCTGGATCAATGTTTGAGTGTGCCTGATCTACATATGCAATTTTTGCAGTTTCACCTACTTTAAAATTTCCATCGTCTGGAGTCTCCTCACCCATAATCATTTTAAAAATTGTGGTTTTACCAGCACCGTTTGGTCCAATAATACCTACAATTCCTGCTTGCGGAAGATTAAACTCTAAATTATCATATAATAATTTATCTCCAAATGCTTTTGACACTCCAGTAGCTTCAATAACATTAGTTCCTAAACGTGGCCCGTTAGGAATGTAAATTTCAAGTTTTTCATCTGTTTGTTTTTGATCTTGACTCATCAATTTTTCATAGTTCTTCAAACGTGCTTTTTGCTTTGTTTGACGACCTTTTGCCCCTTGACGAACCCATTCTAACTCACGTTCTAACGTTTTTTGACGTTTAGAAGCTGTTTTACTTTCTTGTGCTAACCTGTTTGACTTTTGATCTAACCAAGAAGAATAATTTCCTTTCCAAGGAATTCCTTCTCCTCTATCTAATTCTAAAATCCAACCAGCAACATTATCTAAGAAATATCTATCGTGCGTTACAGCAATTACCGTTCCTTTATATTGTGCTAAATGGTGCTCTAACCAGTGTACAGATTCTGCATCCAAGTGATTGGTAGGTTCATCTAGTAATAATATTTCTGGTTCTTGTAACAACAATCTACATAAAGCAACTCTTCTTCTTTCCCCTCCAGATAAGTTTTTAATTGGCGTATCACCATCTGGAGTACGTAATGCATTCATGGCAATTTCTAACTTCGTGTCTAACTCCCAAGCATTAGAAGCATCAATTTTATCTTGAAGTTCTGCTTGTTGTGCCATTAACTTATCCATTTTATCTGCATCAGAATATACTTCTTCTAATCCAAACATGTCGTTAATTTTATTGTACTCTTCTAAAATAGCAACTGTTTCTGCAACACCTTCTTTTACAATTTCAATAACTGTTTTAGAATCGTCTAATTTTGGTTCTTGTTCTAAATAACCAACTTTATAACCTGGTGAAAAGGTTACATCACCCTGGAAGTTTTTTTCAACTCCTGCAATAATTTTTAATAAGGTAGATTTACCCGATCCGTTTAAACCTAAAATACCAATTTTGGCTCCGTAAAAGAAGCTTAAATAAATATCTTTTAAAACTTGTTTGTTGGTACTTTGGTAGGTCTTAGAGACCTTATTCATTGAAAAAATGACTTTCTTATCGTCTGACATTTTATTGTATTTTTTTATTAATTAAACGCGTCCTTTTAATGCATTAAAAACCCATGCATTTGCAAAAAAACCTAAACCTACTGCTGCAAATCCGTAACCTGCTACCTCATCATACCTAAAAGCCCCTAAACATACTAGTAAAAGCCCTATTAAAATCATTATTAAAGTAGCCCATCCTAAAACGGTATTTTTATTCATTGCCATAATCTATTCTTTATAAAAATGTGAACCGCAAATATCGGTATTTATTTTATCTTTTCTGTTTAAAAAGTTTACTCAAAAACCTCTTTTATAGTGAGATTTTAAAAAAGTGTCTTTATTTTTTACTCTCTTGCCAACTTACGTAAAGCTACCCATTGTTTCATCATTTCTCTTGAGTCAGTTGCTGGGTACCCTACAACTGTTTTTCCTGCTGGCACATCAGCAATAACTCCAGATCCTGCTCCTACTTTTGCTCCTGAATGAATGGTTGTGTGATCTTTTATAGATGCGCTACCGCCAATAACAACACCGTCGCCTAAGGTAACAGAACCTGCTAACCCGCTATTTCCTGCCATAATACAAAACTTCCCTAATACCGAATTGTGTCCAATCTGTACCAAATTATCAATTTTACAGCCATCACCTAAAATAGTAGCGCTAAATTTACCTCTATCAATACAAGAGTTTGCGCCTACCTCAACCTGATTACCTATTACAACATTACCAATGTGCGGAATTTTAGTTAACCCTTGTTCGCTTGGTCTGTATCCAAATCCGTCTGAACCAATACTAACGTTTGTATGAAAAATACAGTGACTACCAATTACACTTCGTTCTCTTATTACGGTACCTGACCAAACCGTTGTATTATTTCCTATTGTAGTGTCATCAAAAATGGAAACATTTGGATATAAAATAACTTCGTTTGCTAAAATTACATTTTTACCTACATAACAATTTGCTCCAATTTTACAACCCTCGCCTATTTTTGCTGTTTTATCAATTACAGCTGTTGGATGAATTTCAGTTTCAAAATAAGGTGCCTCTGGTTGAAAAGCTTCTAATATGATAGCCATTGCTAAATCGGCATTTTTTACCTTAATCAACGCTTTATTTTCTCCTGGTTCTATTATTATTTTTTCATCAACGATTACTGCACTTGCGTTTGAAGTTTGCCATAAACGAGCAAACTTTTTATTTCCAATAAAAGTAATTTGACCTTTTTCCGCTTTTTCAATTTGCGCTGGGGCTGTAATTTTTTCGGAGCAATCTCCTATTAATTCCCCGTTTAATAATGAATTAATCTCTTTTATTGTAAATGATTTCATGTTTGATTTTTCTGATTAGTTTGCTAAAAATACTATTTAATTTTTTAACAAAAAAAATCCTGCATATAGCAGGACTTTTAATATTTCGAGGGTTTCATATTTTAAATTTGAGCAGCCAATCTACTTCCTTGACTGATAGCTCTTTTCGCATCTAACTCTGCTGCAAAATCAGCTCCGCCAATTACGTGAGTTTTAATACCTTTAGCTTCTAAAGGGGCTAGTAATTCTTTAAACGGAACTTGACCAGCACATAAAACTATGTTATCGACAGCTAATATTTTATGCTCTTCATTTTGAACATAATGTACTCCTTCATCATCAATTTTAGTGTATTGAACTTCGCTTATAAAATTTACTTTTTTTCTTTTTAAAACCGAACGGTGAATCCAACCTGTAGTTTTTCCTAATTTTGCGCCAAACTTACCTTTGCTGCGTTTAAACATAAATATTTCTCTAGGTGATGGATGAATATCTGCTTTCATGTTTTCTATACCAGCACGAGCTTCTAATGTTTTATCAATTCCCCATTCTTTTAACCAGGCATCTATATTTTGTGAAGTGCTTTCTCCTTCATGTGCTAAATACTCAGAAATATCAAAACCGATGGCACCACCACCAATAACAGCTACACGTTTACCCACTGGCTTTTTATGTTTAACAACATCTATATAACTTAATACTTTTTCATGATTTACACCTTCAATTTTAGGAGTCCTTGGTGTGATACCTGTAGCTAACACTACCTCATCAAAATTACCATTTGCTAAATCATCGGCAGTAACTCGTGTATTTAGTTTTAAATTTACATTATGAAGTTCTATTTGCTTATTGTAATACCTAATTGTTTCGTAAAACTCTTCTTTACCTGGTATTTGTTTAGCAATATTAAACTGACCTCCTATTTCACTTTCGCTATCAAATAAAGTTACTTTATGACCTCTTTGTGCTGCTATTGTAGCTGCAACCAATCCTGCTGGTCCTGCTCCTACAACTGCTATCTTCTTCTTATTATCAGTAGGCAAATAGTTTAGTTCTGTTTCATGGCAGGCTCTAGGGTTTACCAAACAACTTGCTACTTTCTTTTGAAATGCATGATCTAAACAAGCTTGATTACATGCGATGCAGGTATTTATTTCATCATCTTTTGCTTCTTTTGCTTTGTTTACCCATGCTGGATCTGCTAAAAACGGACGTGCCATTGAAATCATATCTGCATGACCTTCAGCTAGTACTTTTTCTGCCGTCTCTGGCATATTAATTCGGTTAGAAGTAATTAACGGTATAGTTAATTCTTCTTTCATTTTTTGAGTTACCCAAGTAAATGCAGCTCTAGGTACTGATGTTGCAATTGTTGGTATTCTTGATTCGTGCCAACCAATACCGGTATTAATTATAGTTGCACCTGCTTTTTCTATTTCTTTACCTAATTGTACCACTTCTTGCCAAGTACTTCCTTGCTCAACCAAATCTAACATTGATAATCGGTAGATAATAATAAAATTTTCACCAACTGCTTCTCTAATTTTATGAACTAACTCCACAGCTAAACGAATTCTATTTTCGTAACTTCCTCCGTAGTTATCTGTTCTTTTATTGGTTCTTTTTACTATAAATTGATTAATTAAATAACCTTCAGATCCCATAATTTCAACACCATCATAACCTGCTTCTTTTGACAACTTAGCACAATTCACAAAATCTTTTACGGTTCTACGAATTCCTGATTGTTTTAATGCAAATGGTTTAAATGGATTAATTGGCGCTTGTATTTTTGATGGAGCAACTGTAATAGGGTGGTATCCATAACGACCAGAATGTAATATTTGCATACATATTTTTCCGCCTTCTTTATGAACAGCTTCTGTAATTACTTTATGCTCTCTAGCGTGTTTTTTGGTACTCATTCGAGCAGAAAATGGTGCTGTCCATCCTTGAATGTTTGGCGAAATTCCACCAGTAACAATCAATCCTACGCCACCTTTGGCACGCTCTGCATAATATGCTGCAATTCTTTCTGTTCCGTTTTTTTCTTCCTCTAAACCAGTATGCATAGACCCCATTAAAATTCGGTTTTTTAATTTTGTAAAACCTAAATCTAAGGGCTCAAAAATATGTTTGTATTTCATCATTTGCGTATTTAATTTATTATGCATGCATAATAAATTGCAAGATACAATTTTTTAGAAAACAAAAAACTCGAAGAATACACTTCGAGTTTTTTAATAAATTATATTTAATTATTAATATAAATATCCCATTTTTCCTTTCTGAAAATCACGCATCGCTTCCATAATTTCTGTTTGTGTATTCATTACGTATGGCCCGTATTGTGCTATTTTTTCATTAATAGGTTCACCTGATAGTACTAATAAATTACTTTCTTTTTTCGTTTCAATATCAATTGTTTTTCCTTCTTTATTAAAAGTTAACATTTGAATTGCTCCTTTTTTTAAGATTTCTGCACCGTTTATTATTGCTTCACCATCTAATAAATAGACTAGTGACTGATGTGTTTCAGGAATATCTACCATCATCGTTCCTGCTCCTTTAGCTTTTAAAGTAAAAACATTTACTGCTGTTTGTGTTTTTATCAACCCTTTTTCAATGCCTTGCTTACCAGCAACAATTTTTAAACGAATCGTTTTAGCTTGATTTTCAATCACTGGGATATCTTCACTTTTTAAATGTTGATAATTTGCTGGCATCATTTTTTTTGATGCTGGAAGATTTAACCAAAGTTGAATACCCTCTAACTCGCCTCCTTTTTCGATAAATTCTTTCGATGGTCCTTCAGCATGCACGATTCCCCTACCAGCTGTTGTCCACTGTACATCACCTGCTTTTACCAACATTTCATTCCCTAAAGAATCTCTATGTAATTGTTCCCCTTTAAATAACAATGTAATCGGTTCGAAACCGCGATGTGGATGCGCTCCTAAATCAAACGGATTATTAAAGATACTAATTGCATAAGGGCCATAATGATGTAATAATAAAAACGGATCTACATTTTCAATACCTTCTGTAGGTAAAGGTTGACGTAGTCTTATAGGGCCCATGCTTACTAACGGACTATCTACTTTATGTTGTATTGTTTTTAAATTTTTCATTGGTGTTTTATTTTAATATAAATACTCCTGAATATTATTTTTAATTTCACTAAACAGTTACCTAATTTTATCTAATAAATCACTTAACTGAATAGCTTCTTTTTCTGTTAAATTTTCTAAAAAATCTAATTTTAAAGAAGCATCAATGGTAGACAATAACTCTAAACCTTGCTTAGAAATATTAATATAAACCACTCTCCTATCGTGCTCACACCTAATTCTTTCTATTAATTTTTTATCATTCAATTTATCCATTAAACGAGTTGCATTTGGTGCTCGCTCAATCATTCTATCTTTAATAACTTGTACTTTAATTGCTTTTTTTGCGCCTCTTAAAATTCGAAGAATATTAAATTGTTGTGGCGATATTCCGTAAGGCTTAAAAAAATCATTTTCTTTACTACATAACCAATTTGTAGTATATTTAAGGTTAATTAGTGCCTTTACCTTGTTATTTGGAAACTTAGATTGTATGTCTTTAGAAATATCTCCCATCTTATTAAATTAAATCTCTCATTATTTTATTAAATTCATCTGTTGTTGGTTCTAAATAAACCTTATCATCGACAAATAATGTTGGAAATTTCACCATACCTCGATACAATTTTTTTGTATGATTTTTAGCTGTTTCATCTATCATGATATCTTTATAAATAAACGGAATATCTCCCATTTTTAAATAATTTTTAAAAGCTACCGTATGTGCATGTCCCTTTTTACCATATAAAGTTACTCTTACTTTTTTTGTCATAATAGTTACATTATAATGAGTTATTAAATCTTGTTATCTCTTCTTTTAACTGTTCTTTTAATACATTATCAACAATATTTCCGTCATTAAAATTATCATAAAAACTAGGCAATGAGAAATCAGCAACTACATTTCCGCCCATGTGTGGAAATCCGTTTTTAGCAATTGACATTACAGAAGCGCCACCTCTTGCTCCTGGAGAAGTTGCCAATAATAGCATCGGAACATTATTCCATAATTTCTGATTAATACGAGACATCCAATCATAAATGTTTTTAAATGCCACTGTAAAATTTCCATTATGCTCTGCTAATGCTAAAATAATTCCGTCTGCTTCTTGAACAATATCAAAGAATTTTTGTGCATTTTCTGGAACTCCATTTTCAGTTTCTTCATCTATTCCATAAATAGGTAATTTAAAATCATTTAAATCTAACACAATTGTTTCAACTTCGTCCATAAAAGTAGCACTATAAAGCGCTAATTCTTTATTGATTGATTTTTTACTATTACTACCTGCAAAAGCTACTATTTTTTTCATTCTACTTTATTTTTGATATAATTGGTGTTGCTCCTTTTACCATTTTTGCAACAGGACATTTTCCTGCCATTTCTAATAATTTTACGCGCTGTATTTCGCTAATTTCTTTTTCAAACGAAATTTCTTCAATTAATGTTTTTTTAATTCCTTCAGATGTTAATTCTTCTTTCTGGATTACATTTACGGTAACTTCTCCAATGTCCCAATTTTTACGCTCAGCATACATTTTTATTGTAATTGCAACACAGCTACCAATTGCTGTTAATAAATATTCAACCGGTGTTGGCCCTTTATTATTACCACCTTTATTTATAGGCACATCAATTACTGCCTTGTAATTTCGCATAGTCGCCTCTGCAAAATAATTACTTGTTGTTAATACTGTTTTTGAAGATACTTTACTTGCCATTTATTGCTTTACTTTTTTACTAAACACATAAGATGTAATTAATAAAACCATTGCAATTAATGCAGCTGTTTGTTCACCATCACTAATCATAACATGTGCAAAAAAGGCTAGTATAAAAGCAAAGAAAAAACCAGCATATGCCCATTCTTTAATTACTTTATTATTGATAAACCAAATAGCAACAAGGCCTAATATTTTTGCTATTGCATACGGATAAATTATATAAGTTGGATATCCAAAATTAGTAAACATTCCTGCTACCGCTTCGTGATTAAAAAAATACATCCCTGCCGAAAACAACATCAATAAGGTTAACAAACCTGTTGCTGCGTAATAAATTATTTTATTTTTTTTCATCTTTATCTGTTTTAAATTCTATACAAATATACAAAATTAAATATTAATTCCCATGGAAATAATTTACACGGAATATTTTTAACCCAAAAACAATACTATTTTTATATTTTTGTAAAATGAATACAATAGAAATAGAACATTTTAAAACTGAATATTCAACTCATTTTTACAACCTGAATATAGAATGGTTACAAACTTTTTTTTATGTTGAATCTTTTGATGAAGAAGTTTTAAGTAACCCTGCTAAAAATATTATTAATAAAGGTGGACATATATTTTTTGCTAAATTAAATAATGAAATTGTTGGTACTGTTGCTTTAATGCCTAAACAAACTACTTTTGAAGTAACAAAAATGGCAGTTTCTCCAAAACATAGAGGTTTTAAAATAGGGCAACAATTAATGCAATACTGCATAAATTTTGCAAAAAAAGAATTGCAATTAAAAAACTTAATTTTATACTCTAACACCAAATTAGAAAACGCTATCTACATTTATAAAAAATATGGTTTTACAGAAATTCCTGTTGAAGAAAATTGCCCGTACGAACGCTGTAATATTAAAATGGAATTACCTCTAAACTAATCAAAAAACTCCAGCATTAGCTGGAGTTTTCACTTCAAAATAAAATATATAACTAACTAATCATACATTTATAACTTACTAAAAATAACCTAAACGGCAGCTTCAATTTTTCTAGTTTCTTGTTTATTAGTTTCAAATTGATTAGACGTGTTTTTTTCTCCTCCTGCTTTTAAAGCATTATCTCCTGCAAAAAAAACTTTATGATCATCACCTAAGTTAGACCCTGCCATACGTTGATGTTTTACACAAGCAACTCCTTTTCTAATTTCTTGCCTTTGCACATCCTTTACATATGCTAACATTCCGTCTTCACCAAAATAACCAGCAGTTAAATCATTCATATGAAGTGCTGTCGTATGATAAGTTGGTAGCGTAATTAAATGATGAAAAACTCCTGCTTTTTGTGCACTATCTAACTGAAAAGTTCTAATTTTTTCATCAGCAAGCTTACACAATTCAGAACCATCATATTTAGCATCCATTAAATTATTTTTATCATAAAAAGACATATCTTTTCCTTTCATTAACATTTCATCATATACTTGATTACGGAAATTTAACGTCCAATTAAAAGAGGGTGAATTATTATACACCAACTTTGCATTAGGTACAATTTCTCTTACTCTATTAACCATATTGGCTATTTGGCCTACATGTGGTGTTGGAGTTTCAATCCACAATAAATCGGCACCATTTTGCAAGCTCGTAATACAATCTAACACCACTCTATTAATATTTGAACCTTCTTTAAACTTATATAATCCGTTTGATAATCGTATTGGACGAACCAGTTTACCTTCTCTTTTTAATAAAACATCATCTTCTTTTGCTTGGTTAATACTTATTTCTTCAGCTTCAACAAAAGCTAAATATTTAGATGCTAAATCCCCAGGCTCTTGACTTACTGGTAATTTTTGTGTTAAACCTGCTCCTTCAGAATCTGTACGCGCTACTATAATTCCATCTTCAACTCCTAATTCTAAAAACGCATAACGAATTGCATTTAACTTTGCTATAAAATCTTCGTGCGGCACAGTAACTTTTCCGTCTTGATGCCCGCATTGTTTTGCATCAGAAACTTGATTTTCAATTTGGATAGCACAAGCGCCTGCTTCAATCATTTTTTTAGCTAAAAGATATGTTGCTTCCTCATTACCAAAACCAGCATCAATATCAGCAATTATAGGCACAATATGTGTTTCAAAATTATCAATTTGCTCTTGCACATCTTCACCATTTTCTAATCGTCTAAACAAATCATTCAATTCAATTGCATCTGCTTGACGTAAAAAATCATAAATCTCAGCTATTAAAGAAGAAACTGCTGTTTTTTCATGCATTGATTGATCGGGAAGCGGCCCAAATTCAGAACGAAGAGCAGCCACCATCCAACCAGATAAATACAAATATTTTTTACTGGTAGTTTGATGATGTTTTTTTACTGAAATCATTTTTTGCTGCGCTACAAATCCGTGCCAGCAACCTAAAGATTGTGTATATTTTGATGAATCCGCATCATATTCAGCCATATCATTTCTCATAATAGTAGCGGTATATTTTGCAATTTCTAAACCGGTTTTAAAACGATTTTGAGTAATCATTCTAGCAGCATTTTCAGAAGTTATAGCATTCCAACTGCTTCCATATTTTTCTTTTAGAGATTTTACTTTTTCTAATACCGAACTATAGTTTTGTTGCGCTAAATTTTTCATAAATTTGTTTTTTATTATTGAAATTTTATAGGTTTTGATAATTACGTCTCGTAATCTATTGCCGTAGTTACGAGACATTTTTTTATAAATATTTGTATGCAGGTAACGTTAAAAACTCTACAAATTCTTCATTTAGAATTAAGTCATCAAATAACTTAATTGCCGTTTCAAACTCCCCTTTCTCATATCGAATTTCACCAACATATTCTTTTATTTTTTTAATTTCTTCTTGTTTTAATTGTTGATACATTGCTACCGTAAAAACTCTTCCATCTTCAAGTGTTATATTTTTATGTAACCATTGCCAAATCTGTGTTCTAGAAATTTCTGCCGTTGCTGCATCTTCCATTAAATTATACAAAGCCGCAGCACCTTGCCCTATTAGCCAAGATTCTATATATAAGATTCCTACATTAATATTTTTACGAATTCCGTTTTCTGTAACTGTTCCTTTTGGAAGCGCCACTAACTCAGCCTCAGTAATATTTAAAACTGTTAGTTTTTTGTCTATCTGATTTGCATTTGGCATTGATTTATTAAAAACATCCATCGCAACTTTTACCAATCCTGGATGCGCTACCCAAGTTCCGTCATGACCATTTTTAACCTCTTGCTCTTTATCTTTTAAAACTTTAGAAAACGCTAATTCATTAGCTACATCATCATTTTTTACAGGAATTTGAGCAGCCATACCACCCATGGCGTGTACGTTTCGTTTATGACAAGTTTGAATTACCCGTAAAGAATACGCTTTCATAAAAGGTGTTTTCATAGTTACCTGATCTCTATTTGGAACTACAAAATTTCGATGATTTCTAAATTTTTTGATGTAAGAAAAAATATAATCCCAACGCCCACAATTTAAACCAGCCATGTGATCTTTTAACTCGTAAATAATTTCATCTAACTGAAAACTAGCCGTAATAGTTTCGATCAATACCGTTGCTTTTATTGTTTTTTGTGGTACACTTAAGTATTCTTGTGCAAATACAAAAACATCGTTCCACCAACGAGCTTCATTGTAATGCTCTAATTTTGGTAGGTAAAAATAGGTTGCCGAACCTTGCTCTAATAAAGCTTTGATGTTATTGAAAAAGAACAACCCAAAATCTACCAGCGAACCTGACATTTGAACACCGTCAATTAAAAAATGCTTTTCATTTAAATGCAAACCCCTTGGTCTTACCAATAAAGTAGCTGAGGTTTCATTTAACTGATAAGTTTTATTTTTTTTATCATTATAAAACGAAATAGTTTTATTTACAGCATCCTTTAAGTTTACCTGCCCATCTAATAAATTAGCAATTGTAGGTGAATTACTATCTTCAAAATCGGCCATAAAAGTTTTCGCACCCGAGTTTAACGCGTTGATCACCATTTTACGATCTACCGGTCCAGTAATCTCCACTCTCCTATCTAATAAGTCGTCAGGTAATTCTGCACACACCCAATCACCCTCTCTAATAGTTTTTGTTTCTGATGGAAAAGTTGGATAATTTCCCATATTAAAATACGCTTGATCTATTTCTCGCTCTTCTAATAATTGCAATCTTTTATTATTAAATTTTTCGTGTAATCGAGTTAAAAATATTTTAGCATCATTTGTTAAAATATTTTTATAATTACCCTCATTAAATCCTACACACTCAATTTCTTTTTCTAAAACATGTTGATTCATAATAACTTACTTTTATTTATTGATACACCAATAGTATAAAAAATAATTAAATTAATTTAGCGAACGTTCGCTAAATTAATTAAATATTCAAATTTTTATTAATTCGCTAATTTTAATACCTTTGAATTACGAATCTTTTAATAAAAAACTTTGGAAGAAGAATACATAAGACTTGTTTTTGGCTTAAAACTAAAACAAATACGTACTGATAAAAAATTATCACTCTTCGGATTAGCCAAATTAACAGGCTTATCTAAATCTTATTTAAATGAGATTGAAAAAGGAAAAAAATACCCTAAAACAGATAAAATTGTAATTCTTTCTGAAAAACTAGAAGTTACGTACGATCATTTAGTTTCTTTAAAACTAGATAAAAACTTAGCACCAATTGGTGAAATATTACAATCGAAAGTTTTAAAAGAAATTCCGCTGGATTTATTCGGTATTAAAGAAAGTAACTTAATCGATATTGTTGCCAACGCACCCGCCAAAGTAAATGCGTTTATTAGTACTATCATAAAAATAGCTCAAAACTATAATTTAACACGTGAAAATTTCTTTTTAGCCTCTTTACGTTCTTATCAAGAAGCACATAATAATTATTTTGAAGATATTGAAAGTAGTGTTATTGCCTTTGCCAAAGCATATCATATAAACTTAAACAAACCTATAAGTGCTAGCGATTTAGAAGATATTTTAACCGAAGAATATGGCTATACGATTAATACCGAGGAACTTTCTAAACATCAAAAATTATCAGAAATAAGAAACATTTACATTCCCAAAAACAAAACATTACTTATTTATAACGATATAAGCGAAGCTCAAAAAACGTTTATCTACGCAAAAGAATTGGCTTATAACTATCTAAAAATTGAAAATAGGCTGTATACTTTTCCTTGGATAAAATTCGAAAGTTTTGACCAAGTTTTAAATAATTTTATCGCTTCTTATTTTGCTGGGGCACTTATAATTCCGAAAGAAAATCTTATCAAAAACTTAACACATTTTTTCTCATTAAAGGAATGGCAACCGTTACAATTACATAAAATCACTAAAAACTACAATTGCTCAGACGAAACCTTTTATCAGCGATTAACCAACATACTACCAAAACATTTTAATATAAAAAATCTGTTTTTTTTACGATTTACACATCAAGAAAACTCACCTGTTTTTAAACTATCAAAAGAGTTACACATAACCCAACAACAAGCACCACACGCTAATAGAAATAACGAGCATTATTGCAGAAGATGGGTTTCTATAAAAACAATTCAAGATTTAGAAAAAGCTGTTGATAAAAATTCTTCTTATGGTATACAAATATCATCTTATGAAAATTCGACGAATGAATACTTAGTATTATCAGCCGCTACTTCTGATCCTTTTAAAGAAAAAAACAATCGTAGCGTAAGCATTGGAATGCTACTATCGCCTCATTTAAAGAAAAAAATTAAATTCTTTAAAGAAAATACTTTTACAAATAAACAAGTTGGTGTTACTTGTGAAACCTGTGCCGTAAAAAACTGTACCGAACGCGTAGCCGAACCTCGTGTTTTAAATAAACAATTTAGAAATAATGAAATTGCAAAAACGATAGACAACATACTACAATCATACATTTAAACAACTTGTATTATAAACCGTTTTTCTTAATTTAGCAATCGCAAACAAATAACTTACAAATGGATCTTAACTTCAATAAAAACGAAGACCACAATAAACTTTTAGCATCAGATTTAAGAAGGCGTTTTGCCCAAGTTAAATTAGGTGGTGGTCAAAAGCGTATCGATAAGCATCACGAAAAAGGAAAATTAACCGCAAGAGAGCGTATAGATTACCTTTTAGATAATGATTCTAAATCTATAGAAATAGGTGCTTTTGCTGGCGAAGAGATGTATAAAGAACACGGTGGTTGCCCTTCTGGTGGTGTTGTAGTAAAAATAGGTTATGTTAGCGGTAGGCAATGTATTGTTGTTGCCAATGACGCAACAGTAAAAGCAGGCGCTTGGTTTCCTATCACCGGAAAAAAGAATTTAAGAGCGCAAGAAATATCAATAGAAAATAAGTTACCTATTATCTATTTAGTAGATTCTGCTGGTGTCTATTTACCTTTACAAGATGAAATTTTTCCTGATAAAGAACACTTCGGACGTATTTTTAGAAATAATGCCGTAATGAGCAGCATGGGGATTACACAAATATCTGCCGTTATGGGCAGTTGTGTTGCCGGAGGTGCTTATTTGCCAATTATGAGCGATGAAGCTTTAATTGTAGACAAAACTGCAAGTATCTTTTTAGCCGGAAGTTATTTAGTAAAAGCTGCTATTGGTGAAAGTATTGATAACGAAACACTTGGTGGAGCAACTACGCATTGCGAAATTTCAGGCGTTACCGACTACAAAGCTAAAGATGACAAAGATGCTTTAGATAAAATAAAGTTTATTGTTGATAAAATTGGAGATGCTGATAAAGCTGGATACAGTCGTAAAGAAGCTTTTCCTCCAAAAGAAAACGAAGAAGACATTTTCGGAATCCTTCCGAAAGAAAGGAATGCACAATATGACATGCTAGAAATTATCAATCGTTTGGTTGATAATTCTGAATTTGAACAATATAAAGAAGGTTACGGTAAAACAATTATTACCGGTTATGGTCGTATTGATGGCTGGGCTGTTGGTATTGTTGCCAATCAACGAAAATTAGTAAAAACTAAAAAAGGAGAAATGCAGTTTGGCGGCGTTATCTATAACGATTCTGCCGATAAAGCAACACGTTTTATTGCAAATTGTAATCAGAAAAAAATTCCGTTGGTATTTTTACAAGACGTTACCGGTTTTATGGTTGGTTCTAAATCTGAGCATGGCGGTATCATAAAAGATGGCGCAAAGATGGTAAATGCGCTAAGTAATTCTGTTGTACCAAAATTCACCATCGTTATTGGTAATTCATACGGAGCAGGAAACTACGCTATGTGTGGTAAAGCCTATGATCCTAGGTTAATTGCTGCCTGGCCAAGTGCCGAATTAGCAGTTATGAGTGGTAACTCAGCAGCAAAGGTTTTATTACAAATAGAAACTGCATCATTAAAGAAAAAAGGAGAAGAAATTACCCCTGAAAAAGAAGCTGAATTATTTGACAAAATAAAATCTCGTTACGACAAGCAAATCTCTCCATACTATGCTGCTGCAAGAATTTGGACAGACGGCGTAATAAACCCGTTAGACACTAGAACATGGATTTCAATGGGAATAGAAGCTGCTAATCATGCACCTATTGAAAAGAAATTTAATTTAGGCGTTATTCAAGTATAATTTTACGCATCATCAGTTATGAGAAAAAAGATTTTATGGGTCATTCTACTCGTTTTTTTAGGGTTTATAACCTACCAAGCATATGTTTTTACACTTGCCAAACAAGATAATATCAAACCTATTTATCTGATACCTGAAGATGCTATTTTTATTTTAGATACTGAAAGACCCATTGATACTTGGGATGAAATTAATGCTAGCGATATTTGGAAACACCTACAAAAAAACGCTTATTTTAATGACATCAATAAAAACATCAACACTCTCGATGAGGTTATAAAAGAACAAAGAAGTATTCTTAATTTTATTGGCGAACGTGATGTATTAATATCTGCACACGTATACAAACCTAAAAATTATGATTTTTTATACGTTGTAGACCTTGAAAAATTATCAAAACTTAATTTTTTAAAAAACAGTATTACAAACTTAGCTGGTAATAATTATAAAATTACTAACAGGTTATACAAAGACCACGAAATAACTGAGCTTTACGATAAAAAGAAAAGGGAAACATTACATATCGCCTTTATAAAAAATCAACTAATTGCTTCATATACGCACCTTTTAGTTGAAAACGCTATAAATCAATATCAAACCCCTATAATTGGTAGAGATGTTAACTTTGTTGAGATTACCAAAGAAACATCAGAAGATGGCTTTTTTAAAGTTTTTTTTCAGTATAAATATTTACACAAATATCTTGCCTGTTTTACCAATAAAACTAACAAAGAAGTAGTTGAAAATATTCAAAATTCGCTTCATTATTCAGGATTTGATGTTTCTTTAATTGAAGGAACCATTATTCAAGCAGAAGGCTACACAAATGTAAAAGAAGATACTGAAACCTATTTAACTGCCATTCAAAAATCAGGAAAAGGTAAAAGATCTATTGCAAATATAGCACCAAGAAACACCGCACTATATTCGAGTTTTGCTTTTGATAGTTTTGAAACTTTTCATGAAAATTTTGAAATTCTGAAAAAAGAAAAAACTGAAGAGTTTAAAAGCTACACAACACAAATTACTGAAATTGAAAACCTTTTAGACATTAATATTAAAAAAAATGTATATAGTTGGATAGGAAATGAAGTTGCGTTGATTCATTTTAACTCTTCACTTTCAAAAAACAAAAAAGACATTGCGGCGATTTTTAAAACCAATGATATTGAAGATGCTACCGAAAATTTAAACTTTATCCTTTCAAAAATAAAAGAAAAAACACCTTTAAAATTTAAACAAATACCTTACAAAAACCATACTATTAACTTTTTAGATTTAAAAGGATTTTTTAAAATAGTGGCTGGTAATATGTTTAAAAAAATGGAAAAACCTTATTTTACAATAATTGATGATTTTGTAGTTTTTAGCGCAAGCCCGAATACGCTTAAAGAAATTATTAATAACAATATAATGAAGTATACCTTGGCTTCTTCAAAAAACTATGAAGAGTTTTCATATTTATTCGACAACAAATCTACTGTTTTCACCTACATAAACACACCGTATGTTTACAGTGATTTAATAAGTCTTGTTGATCGAAAAACACAACTGCAATTAAGAAAAAACAAAGATTATTTTACCTGTTTTTCACAACTAGGTATCCAACTAACCTCAGATGGAAATATTTTTAAAAGCAGCATTACCGCTTCTTTCAACGACCCTAAGTTAGTAAACGAAACTATTATTGCAGAACAAGATTTAAAAAATAAACTCGCTTTAAAGTTAGTATCAACAAAAGGTACAACCGCTACAAACTCTTTATTTAATTTTAAAGAAATTCATCCTACCGATTTAAGCGCAAGCACTTATAAAGAATATTATAATAACAGAAAACTAAAGTTTGAAGTCGAGCTAGATGATGGTTTATTAGACGGTAACTATAAAAGCTATTACCCTAACGGGCAGATAAAAATAAAAGGAAATTATAAAAACGGAAAAAAATCGGGTACCTGGAAAGCTTACAGTGAAAAGGATGGTAAACTTATTATCAAAAAAAGATTTTAATTGTAAATAAATAACGCAATAGTTACATTTGCCATTGCGTAAATATAATTTTTAAGAAATGGGAAGAGCATTTGAATTTAGGAAAGCAAGAAAAATGAAACGTTGGTCGGCAATGGCTAAAACATTTACCAGAATTGGTAAAGACATTGTTATGGCAGTTAAAGAAGGAGGTCCTAATCCTGAAACTAACGCACGTTTACGTGCCGTTATACAAAATGCAAAGGCTGCAAACATGCCTAAAGATAACGTTGAGCGCGCTATAAAAAAAGCATCTGACAAAGACACTGCCAATTATAAAGAAACTCTATTTGAAGGTTATGCTCCACATGGTATCGCTTTGGTTGTTGAAACCGCTACTGATAACAACAACCGTACTGTAGCTAATGTTAGAGCTGCTTTTAATAAATGTGATGGAAATTTAGGAACTTCTGGTTCGGTTGTTTTTATGTTTGATCACACTTGTAATTTTAGAATAAAAGCTGAAGATTTAAAGATCGATTTAGAAGAATTTGAATTGGAAATGATCGAATTTGATGTAGAAGAAATATTTGAAGATGAAGACGGAATTTTAATCTACGCTCCGTTTGAGCAATTTGGTGCAATTCAAAAATATTTAGAAGAAAATAATCTTGAAATTTTATCTTCAGGTTTTGAAAGAATTCCAACAACAACAACTAAACTTTCAGAAGAACAACAGGCTGATGTTGAAAAACTTTTAGAAAAACTAGAAGACGAAGACGATGTTCAAAACGTGTACCACAGTATGGCTATAGTATAGTTATATTACACATAACAAAAACAAACCTCTCTATAAAAAATATAGAGAGGTTTTGTTTTATATCCCAGCATATTTATTTATCAATCGAACAATTAAGTTATTTAACTTTTCTACTTTAAAATCGGTTGTTGTTGGTTTTAAGTGCTTGTTTCCAATTCCGCTATCATCAGTTAAAAAAACATAGGTTCCATTTGTAGAAACACTAAAATAACGCATTAAATATTCAACCGTTTTATCTGCACCACTAGCAACAATAGGAATAATTTTAATCCCTTTTTCTTGCGCTTTCTTTATTTGGTTTTTTATCGTATTAATGTTTTCTTTATTTAAATGAGGCGGTGCATCTAATAATAAAAACAACAACCTAGATTTTGCATTTATATTCCATGATTTAGATAATGAAACCCTTAACGCTTCCTCTACAGCTTCTTCGTAATCACCTCCTCCACCAGCAGTTTGATGAGATAAATTTTCTTTTATTTTTGTAATATCGGTAGTAAAATCAAAATCTCTAACAACATATTCATCTCCATGATCTCTATAAAATGTTAAGCCAATTCTTTTTTTATGAACACTTGAATCTACCCGAGTAATGATGTTTTTTATTTCAGCTTTTAAGTAATTAATCTCATCGCCCATTGAGCCTGTTGCATCGATGGTAAACATGATATCGATGTCATTTAATTTTTCATTTAAATTATATGAAAATTCAATTTTTGTAGTTTCTCTATTAATTCTTACTCCTTTTATCTCATTTTTATAAATTACCTGAAGTGTATAATGCTTACTATCATTTTTAAAAACTAAAGCTTTACCAAAAACATCTGTCTTTGTTTTAAAAATCATCTTGTTTTTATCATCTAAAAATAAAACCGTAGCATTTATAATTGGAATATTATTTACATCTTTCACTAATACATCAACCTTTTCTTTTAAAGAAAATTTCCAATTATTTTTCACTTTTAAAAACATATCGTTTTTCATTAACAACTTCCAATCATCCCATTTTTCTAAATCATTAATTTCTCCTGCTGTTAATTGTCCTGATTGTGGTGTATCTATTTTTACAAAAGATGATTCTTTTGTTTTTATTGATGAATATGTTGATGATTTACTTTTTCTTTTAATTCCCATAGCTGCTACTACTACTTCATCTAAAACATGAGTGTTTTCAGTTAGTAAAACATTAATTATAGTTTTATCTTTTACCAAAACCTCTTTCATTTTCATCCCTATAAATGAAAAAACTAATACATCTCCTTTATTTGCTTTTATAGCATATTTGCCATCAAAATCAGTTTCAACACCTGTTTCTGTTCCTTTAATTAAAACAGTAACTCCTGGCAAAACACCAGAATTATCAGAAACAATTCCTTTTATTTTTTTCTCTTGTGCTTGTAGTAATGACACAATAGTTATTAAAAATATGAAAGTTATTTTTTTTAGCATAATTATAGATTTTAAATTTGATATAAACCTATTGTTATTTGTAAGGATAAAAAATCGGCAATGAGTGAACACTTACTTTAAGTAAGTAAACTCAGCTATTTAATTAGTCTAAATGTGTCAATTTTTAATATATTTAGCAAAAAAATAAAATTGATATGATTTTTTACGGAACAAAAGGTTCACACCTAAAAAGTGAAAGAAGAGGAGGTATAAAATGTGATCATTGTAATGAAATTACAAATCACACAATTTCCGTGTATGGTAAATACGCCTACTTATACTGGATTCCTGTTTTTCCTATGACTAAAAAAGTATTTTCAGAGTGTTCAAATTGCAAGACAACCAAGGCTTACAAAGAAATGAATGAAAAACTTAAAGATACTGCCATAGAGGTAAAGCGAAATGTAAAAACTCCTATTTGGTATTGGTCTGGCTTGGGTATTATTGCTCTTATAATAGCTTTCGGCGCATATTCAGCTGGTAAACATAAAAAAGATTTAGTAAATTATATTAAAGAACCTGCTGTTGGTGATGTAATTGAATTTAGAGTTACTCAAACAGGGTACTACTCTACTTTAAAAATTAAATCGGTCACTAATGATTCTATTTTCGTAATTCAAAATGATTATGAAACTGATAAAAAGAAAGGAATTTCTGGTATCGACAAGGCTAAAAATTATACAACAGCACCTTATAGTTTAGGTAAAAATGAAATTCAAGGACTTTTTGACAAAGGGTTATTCTATGATATAAATAGATAGTTGTTTAAAATTTAATCAAATCCAACGTTTTTTTTCGTTGGATTTTTTTTGTTTCTGTTTCTATAAACTTAGGTAGAAAATAAACTTCTTTCGGTATTTCGAATTTAGAAAGTGATGACTCTTTTTTAATTTTTGATAATAAAAAACTCTCGACTCCGATCGAAGTGACATCTTCAATAATTAATATTAATTTTTCTCCTAAAACTTCATCTTTAATTCCTGACACAAAAAAACGTTGCTCGATAATTTCTGATAACTTCTCTTCTATTTTCTCCGGATGTAATTTTACACCTCCTGAATTTATAACGTTATCTATTCGTCCCAGCCACTCAAATGTTGTTTTAGAAACGATATTTACAACATCGTTTGTAACAATTTTTTCTATTGTTACTTTTGGTGCTTCGATTACTAAACAATTTCTATCGTCTTTGCTTAATAGAATATTTGGAAGCGTTTTATAAACACTTCTCGACTCCGCCATAAGTGGTAAATCATTCAGTTTTTTAACAGCAATATGTGTTATCGTTTCTGTCATTCCGTAAGTAGCAAATACTTTTGTCGAAATATTTTGAATTGCAGCTATTAAATCAGCAGTAACAACTCCACCACCAACAATTAGTTTATCTATTTTATGTAATTCATTCAATGAACTTCTTAACTGTAACGGAACCATAGCCGAAAAATCATACTGCTTTTCTACACCTTTTAACGGGTTCGATTCTGGTTTTACAACATCTAATTGCCACCCTAAAGTTAAAGCTCGTACCAACATCATTTTACCTGCTATATAATCAGTAGATAAACATAACAATGCTACTGTATTTTCTTTTAAATTAAAAAATGTACCCGTTGCTAAAGCTGAGTTTTTCATAAACTCTTTTTTTAACTGAATAGGTTTTGGTTTACCTGTTGAACCTGATGTTTGCACAGTTACAAAGTCCTTTTGATGAAACCAATCACTTAAAAATTTAGTTATTGAATTTGAAATCGTTCTAGAAAATGCAACCAATTCTTCTTCGGATGAAAAAGATACTCCGTTTAATTTAAAATTTTCATGAAACTGATTTCTCATATCTATAGTTAATGATTACTTCGTTCTTAGCCCCCTTAGTAACGTTCGTATTTATTTCCCTGCCATAATTATACTTTTCACGTCATTCCGAATTTATTTCGGAATCTCATCAATCAAAAAACAACTTCTTATTATGAGAACCTGAAACAAGTTCAGTTTGACGAATTATATTTACCATCAATTAAAAACAATAATTGTTCAACTTTTATGGTTTTTCAATTTTACCCATCAACTTATCTTTCCAGTTTGTCCAACCATATTTTTTTGAAAACAACAATAACAGTAACGGGTATAATACAAAAACAGGTAAAAACATTTCTATACCAACTGAAGGGTCAGAAGTATCAATAAACAAGGCGTCTGTTTGAAAAACCATCCAATCGGTAGTTACCAAAAATGCTGCTACAATATTATTTATAGCATGTAAGCCCAAGGCTAACTCTGTTCCTTCATCCATCAAGGTTACAATTCCGAAAAAGAAACCAGTACCTATATAAAATACCATTGAAATATAGCCTAGTTTTTCAACCTCAGGATTTGCACCATGTAACAAACCAAAAGCGACAGAAGTTATAATTAAAGGAACCCATCTATTTTTAAACCACGTTCCTAAACCTTGCATAAAATAACCTCTAAAAAGCAGCTCTTCAAAACTGGTTTGTAATGGTAAAAACAAGAAAGATATGGCTACCAATGTAAAAAACGGTATTGGTTTAAAATTCCATGTATAATATTCTGGCTCTAAAAAAATTCCTAATAATGTGATGCTAACTGCTACGATTCCCCAAACAACAAAACCAAGCCAAAACCTACTCCAATCAATAGATTTTCTACTTGTTATTAGGGTTTTTACTGCGCGCTTATGTATAAATTTTATTGTTAAAAACAAAAAAAGTAAGCCGACTGCAAACATTAATATCATTAAAAACAAAAACAAGTTTTTATTAATCCCTAAAGTCATGAAACTATTATTTGCGGCGCTAGAAAATTCGTTAAAATCTTCTGAATATAAAACAGCCGTTATAGCCAAAGGTGTAATTCCTATAAATTGCCAACCAAATATTATTAATAAAATACCTCCTAAATAATAAGGCCAATCGTTACTACCTTTATATGCTTGTTGTATAAAATTCATGTGTTATAAGTATGATATATGATGAGATTCTGAAACAAGTTCAGAATGACGTTAATCTAAATTAAACTCCCATTTCTTTAATGGATTGTATGCTAAACTCCCATTTAAAACTTCTAATGGGCTTTCGAAGTTATTGGTAAATAAACTACCGGTTCCTAAACCTTGTGGCAATTTAGTATTTAAAACATGCGTCCATTGTGCAATAGCGTTTAACCCAATATTACTTTCTAATGCTGACGTAATCCAATTATCGGCATTGTATTTCTTGGCTATTGAAATCCACTCATTGCTTCCTTTAAATCCGCCCACTAAACTTGGTTTTAAAATAATGTATTGCGGTTGTATGGTTTGAATGCATTTTTCTTTTTCTTCGGATGTAAAAACACCTATCAACTCTTCATCTAATGCTATTGGCAAGGGTGTTTTTTCACACAAAGCTGCCATTTCTTGCCATTGCCCCTGCTTGATTGGTTGCTCGATTGAATGAATATCTAAGGCAGCCAATCGTTGTAATTTTTCTAAAGCATTTTTTGGTGTAAACCCACCGTTTGCATCTACTCTTAAAGTGATTTCTTTTGATGAAAATTCTTTTCGTATTGATTTTAATAAATTGATTTCAGTATCAAAATCAATTGCTCCAATTTTCATTTTAATGGTTGAAAACCCTTGTGCTAGTTTATCTTTTATTTGTTGTTGCATAAAAGATTTATCGCCCATCCAAATTAATCCGTTGATAGCAATATTTTGTTTTCCTGCTGTAAAATCTGATGGAAATAATTTAAACGGATTTTTTGCTTCTAATGATAAAAAAGCTTGTTCTAATCCAAATTGAATACTTGGGTAATGAATGGTTGCTATCAATAAATTTTCTAACCCTAGATTAATGTTTTGACAAACCCATTGTAGTTTTTGCTCATAATCGGGCGTGTCATCGATACTTAAACCTCTAAACAATCCGCATTCTCCAAAACCTATTTCATCCTGTTTTTTTAATGTTATAAACCAGGTTTCTTTGGTACGTAATATTCCGCGTGATGTTCCGCTGGCTTGCTTAAAGTTTAAAATATATTTTTTATAGGTTGCTTTTATCATTATAGCCTACTATTGATTTGCGTTAGGGATTGCAATGAAAATCCTTTTGTGAGGCACGAGCAAAAGATTGTAGTGTAAAGCCCGCTCGAACGCCCAAAAAATTATTTTTCTGCTATTTTTTTAAATTGATTCATATAATTTAGGCTTAAACTTTTAAAGGTGCCTTTAAAATAAGGGAACATGCATGCTGACATGTATGATTTACTATTAACTCCGCAATTTTGTACTATTTTGGTGGTGTTTCCGTTGGCGATAAAATTATAATCATCGGTTTTTACCATTTGATCGGAGTGAAATTGAAAGGTGATTTTTTTATTTGGAATATAGGCTGTTATTTTTTCGATCATTTTAATTTCTTGTCCGTTATTTTCAACAACCATCGTGTAAGTACTTCCAACTTTTCCTGGTTTTTCTTCAAGAATTTCGATCGATTTAACGTCGGGCAACCATTGTTTCATCAGATCGGTGTCTTCAAATTTTTTAAAAACTTCCTCTATTGGTTTATCTACTTCTATTTCTACCGTATATTTTACTTCTGTAACTACTATTCCTGTTAACAAAAACACTACTACTAGAGCTGTTACAATACCTAAAACTATTTTTACTGTTTTCATTATTATTTGTATAAAATTATATTTTAAATTCTTATTGTTATTTATAAAACGTTACTTAAACCAAAAAGAATTGCATATAAAAAAGTGCTTAATGCTACTTTTTTTAGTTCACTATCTAACTCTGACTGAATTTTGTTTTTTGCTACTGTTACAATGTTTAAAAATAACGGAATAAATGCTATTAAAAATATAAATTGAATTGGAGATTTGTATTGCAAAAGAGTATAAACTAAAGTAGTTATTAAAGCTCCTATAATTAATATATAATGATATATTTTTGCTTTTTGGCTTCCGATTTTTACAACCAGAGTGTTTTTACCAACTTTTGCATCGTTATTTATATCACGCATGTTATTTAAATTTAAAACTGCGGTGCTTAACAATCCGATGGTTATTGCTGGTAAAAAAATAATGAAATTTAACTGTTTTGTGTATAAAAAGTAGGTTCCTACTACGGCTAATAACCCAAAGAAAATGAATACAAACACATCTCCAAACCCACTATAACCATAGGCTGATTTACCAACAGTATATTTAATTGCGGCTACAATTGAAACAATTCCTAACACAAAGAAAGTTACCGAATATAAAAAATTTTCTTTTCCGAAAGCAACATATATAAGCAACAACGCTATAAACAACGTCACAGCACCTGTTACTATCATTGCTATTTTCATTTGTTTAGGACTTATGGCTCCTGATGAAACCATACGTGCTTCACCTTCTCTATTATCATCAGCTCCCTTAACTCCGTCTCCATAATCATTTGCAAAATTTGACAGTACTTGAAAACCGATGGTTGTTAAAATTGCTAACCAAAATATTGGAGTTTCCAATAAAGTTATTGTGCTATCAGCATACATTACGTTGTCAAAACCCAATTTACTTCCAACAATGATTCCTGAAACTGATAGCGGCAAGGTTCGTAAACGTGCTGCTTTTATATAGTTTTTTAGCATTTTAAATTTTGATTAAAACTTTTCGACTGCGCTTGATAAGACATATTTTGCCTGTTCAAACGCAGTCGATAATTATTAGTTGTATTATTTTTTATAAATTGTTTGCTTCTGCTATTAACTCGGCAATATCTTTTACAACTATTTGATCTTCTTTCATCTTAAACTTAACACCATCTGTCATCATTGTATTACAATAAGGGCAACCTGTTGCTATAATTTGTGGATTGGTTTTTAAAGCATCTTCAGTACGCAACACATTAATATCCATTGCACCTTTTTCAGGTTCTTTAAACATTTGCGCCCCTCCAGCACCACAACATAATGCGGTAGATTTATGACGTTTCATTTCGGTCATTTTAACACCTAAACTTCTAATTAGTTCTCTTGGTGTTTCATATACATCATTTGCACGACCTAAGTAACATGGATCATGATAAGTTAATCGTTTACCTTTTAAATTGGCATCATCTATTGATAAACGTCCTTCATTAATTAATTTATTAATAAACTGTGTATGATGGTATACTTTATATGTACCTCCTAATTCAGGATATTCATTTTTTAAAGTGTTAAATGAATGTGGGTCACAAGTAACAATTGTTTTAACTTCATACCCGTTTAAAACCTCAATATTCATCATTGCCTGCATTTGAAACAAAAATTCGTTTCCTGCACGTTTAGCTGCATCACCTGTTGAACTTTCTTCGGTACCTAATACTGCAAAATCTACTCCTGCTTTGGTTAAAATTTTTACAAACGCTTTGGTTATTTTTTTTGCTCTATCATCATAACTTCCTGCTGCTCCTACCCAAAACAACACTTCTGGTTGTTTTCCTTGAGCCATCATATCTGCCATTGTTGGTACGTTCATAATTTTATGTTTTTTTAATTGATATGCTTTTTTCTGTAAATATTATCGATACAATTTTTCTTTGTTATTAAAAAACTACTCGAATTAACAATTAGCCTAGACTTATTATTCGTCTTTCCAGTTTAATCTATCTTGTTGACTATATTGCCAAGGTGCTCCATTGTTTTCAATGTTTGTCATCATCATATTTAACTCTTGCGGAGCTGCAGATTCTTCCATTACTAAATAACGACGCATTTCTGTAATAATTGATAATGGATCGATACCTATTGGACATTCTTGTACACAAGCATTACAACTTGTACACGCCCATAATTCTTCTGGAGAAATATAATCGTTTAGTAATTGTTTTCCATCATCTTTAAAAGTACCGTTATTTGCATCAATATTTTTACCAACTTCTTCTAAACGGTCACGTGTATCCATCATAATTTTACGAGGTGATAGCTCTTTCCCCGTTAAATTTGCTGGACATGACGAAGTACAACGCCCACATTCTGTACATGTATACGCATTCATTAGCTGCACCCAGTTTAAATCGGTAACATCAGAAGCTCCAAACTTTGCTGGCTCCTCTTCTTCAGCTCCTTCTTCAGGCATTGCATACGGATCTGCATCTGGATCCATCATCATTTTTACTTCTTTAGTAACAGCCTCAACATTTGTAAACTGTCCTTTTGGTTTTAAATTAGCAAAAAACGTATTTGGAAATGCTAATAAAATGTGTAAATGTTTTGAGTAATATAAATAATTCAAGAAAATTAAAATTCCAACAATGTGTGCCCACCATGCTGCTTTTTCAATAGTATGTAACTCTTCAACTGAAAAACTACTAAACCAAGGTGCTATAAATTGAGAAATAACATTACCAACACCTGCATCTTGAAAAGGAACATCGGTTGCGTTCATTATTACAAATAATGACATTAATACCATTTCGAAATATAAAATAATGTTTCCATCATTTTTTGGCCAACCTGTCATTTCTTTACTCCAAAAGCGTTTTACTTTTTCGATATTTCTACGAAACCAAAAAATTACTACTGCTACAAACACTAAGGCTGCTAATACTTCAAAATTACCGATTAAAAAACCGTAAATACTGTTACCTAAAATTGGTTGAAAGACACGGTGTGTACCAAATAATCCATCAATAACGATTTCTAACATTTCGATGTTTATCAAAATAAAACCTACATATACTACTACATGTAAAATTCCTGAAACCGGACGACGTACCATTTTATATTGTCCTAAAGCAATTTTTGCCATATTTTTCCAGCGTTCAGGTTTGCGATCGGTTCTATCAATATCCTTTCCTAATTTAATATTCCTAATAAGTTTACGAACATTCAATATAAAATATCCAATTCCTGCAACTAAAATAAATGCGAAAATGATGTTTGATAAATATTTCTCCATTGTTAGTTAATTATTTTTTTGGTTAACCTTAGCTTATTTATTACTTATATTTTTTGTGTTATTTTCTTCATTATATGCTTTGGCTTTTTTACCAAATAATGAAAAATGAACAAACCTTTTTGGATTTAATTTCATTTCACGTAACAACTCTTCCATTTCTTTAGATGCATTGGTTAAATTTGTATACATCTTATCATCGGTCATTAACTTTCCTAAGGTTCCATTACCAGCTTTCATATTTGCTAATAAACCGTTTACATTGGTTAATGTTGTTTCTAATTTTTTAACTGTTTCTCCTAAATTAGCTTTTGCTAAATCTGTTGATATTTTAGAAAAATTATCGGTAATTTTTTTAGCATTGTTAAGTGTCGAATCTAAATTATCTTTATTAGTTACCAATAGTGTATTTACTGATGATAGCGTTTTGCGAACATCATAAATTACGCCTTCTAAACCAATAATACTTCTATTTAAACTTTTACGTGATTTTTTATCGAGCACTTCATTGACTCCATTTAATAAAGAATCTGCTCCTACCAATACGTTTTCTAATTTTGATTGAATAGGATTTAATTTTTCTCCTACTGATGAAAAAATATCCGCTTCGACTTTACCTATTAAATAATCTCCAGAAACCGCAGTTTGACCATCATATTTAGGAACAATTGCTAAATTTTGCCCTCCCATTAAACTAGCTGAATATATTTTAGCAATACTATTTTTAGAAAAACTAAAATCAGTGTCTAATGATATTTTAACTAATAAAATTCCTTTTTTTTCAGGAGTTGGATTAAATGAGATATCATCAACCTTACCAACTTTTAAACCATTAATAGTTACTAAACTAGCGGTATTAAGCCCATTAATATTTTCATATTCAACAAAAAAGTGACGATTATTACCATTAAATAAGTCCTGTCCTTTTAAAAAATTGTATCCCCAAATAAATAACACTATAATTATTACAGCAACAATTCCTGTTTTAAGTTCTTTTGACATTATAAAAAATTATAGCACGAAAATAGTAATAATTTTGGTTCTATAAATATAGAACCCCTCTAAATTAAAGGTTTTTCAATGCTTCCTTGATTGAAATTTTCTGTTTACCTTTAAAAGCAACAACCCAAGCATCTTTATATCCTGTTTTTCTAACTTTTGATAAAATCTTTTTTATCTCTGTAAAACTTGAAGAATTACCATGGTAATATTTATGGTAACCATCAATAAACATTGATTCTACATTTTTTAAACCTTTAAAATTAAAATTGGTGTTATTTAATTTGGTTTTTGAAGCTGCTATTTGCACTTTAAATGTAATTGCTGCAACTATTTTTTTAGCTGGTGTTTTAGCTTTTACAATTACTTTTTTAGCTGGTACTTTTTTGGGTATTACTTTTGGTGCTGGTTTTTGTGTTATTTTTTTTGAAACTTTTTTAGGCGCCACTTTTGTTGCAACTACTTGTTGAACCGTATTTAATTTTAACCTATTTATGTATTTTTTTATTGCATCAGCAATTGCTTTTGCCATTTTTATTTGTCCAGACCTTGTATTTAAAAACTTCCCTTCCTTTTTATTTGTCAAAAAACCCAACTCAATTAAAACACTTGGCATTACTGTTTCTCTTAACACTAAAAAGTTGGCTTGCTTTACCTTTCTGTTATTTCTTTTTAAAGCCACAAAATTACCTTGAACAAAACTGGCAATCCCTAAACTATTATCTAAATTCTCTTCTTGAAGTACTGATAAACCTATAACTGACTCTGGTGAATTTGGATCATAATCATAGTTTTGTTTATAATTATCCTCTAATAAAATCACGGCATTTTCTCGTTTAGAGATTTCGAGATTTTCTTTATTTCCATTTAACCCTAACACAAATGTACTTGCTCCATTGGGTTCTGATTTATGAAATGCATCACAGTGAATAGACACAAATAAGTCGGCTTTTTTTGTGTTGGCAATTTTTGCTCGGTTATGTAACTCAACAAAAACGTCTTTCTTTCGAGTATAAATCACCTCTATATCTCTAGCTGTTAACAACTCTTTTCCTACATCTAAAGCAACTCTTAATGCAACTTTTGCTTCTTTATAACCATTACCAACATTACCAGGATCTTTACCTCCATGCCCTGCATCAAGCACTACAGTATATTTTTTTTGAGCAGAAATTTTTGCTGAAAACCCCAAAATAAAGAATAATGAGATTAAAAATAAAAAATAAATTTTTAGGTGATTATATTTACGTAATTTTAAGAATTGCATCAATAAAATTTAACTATTTTTGGTTTTTTATATTTTGATATTCAAAGAGCTTGCCAAGCTTTTAAATATAACACAAAAATAGTATTTATAACATTGCGAACAAATCTAACTTACATACTTTTAGTTTTCTACCTTTTTTGTTTTCAATTAAGTGTAGCGCAAGATTTTGGTAACACTAAAATACCTAATCAAAAAACTAAAAAAAAGCCTTCTTTAGACACGCCTAAAGACTCTTTGCCTAAAATAAATTTAAAAGATCTTTTACCCATTAAAAAAGACTCCATCAATAATGATACTATTAAACCCAAAGAAGTTATTGAAGGGATTATTACTCACAATGCTGAAGATTACACCATTCAAAATGCTAAAAACAAAACAGTAACTTTATATAATAATGCTCAAGTAACTTATACTGATATCGACTTAAAATCTGGTATAATTGTGTTAGATTATAAAAATAATACTGTTTATGCAAGAGGTATAAAAGATAGTTTAGGCTATCATCAACGACCAGTATTTAAACAAGGTGGTCAGGAATCAGAACAAGATTCAATTATATTTAACTTTAAAACTAAAAAGGCTTTAATTTATGGAGTAAAAACCGTGCAAGGTGAAATTATTACCTATGCTCAAAAAACAAAACGTGTAAATGACTCAACTATTTATATGCGTCGATTGCGTTTTACTACTTCAAAAAAGAAAATACCTGATTATTATATTCAAACAAATAAAGCAAAGTTAGTTCCTGGAAAAAAAATAATTGTAGGAGGTAGTAATTTAGTTTTAGCAGATGTACCTACACCAGTATATTTACCTTTTGCTTATTTTCCTATGACTAACAAAAGAACTTCTGGATTTATCATTCCTTCATGGGGAGATAGCAACACTCAAGGCTTCTTTTTACAAAATGGAGGATATTATTTTGCCCTAAGTGACTATTTTGACTTAACCCTTTTAGGAGATTTATACACCAATGGTAGTTGGGGATTACGAGCTGACTCAGATTATTATGTTCGTTATAAATTTAACGGAAACTTTAGTGTACGTTTTGAAAATATTATTAGAGGTCTTAGGGGCTTAAGTGATTATAGTAAATCATCGAACTTTAATATTCGATGGAGCCATAGTCAGGACGCAAAATCGAGTCCAAACTCTCGTTTTTCTGCTTCAGTTAATTTAGGTAGTAGTAAATACTATAGACAATCGTTAAATGAATTTAATAACTCTCAATTTTTAACCAATACTTTAAGCTCATCCATTTCTTACTATAAAAAGTTTGTTGGTACACCTTTTAATATTAACGTTACTGCTACCCATTCTCAAAACACGAATACTCAAAAAATAACAATGACGCTTCCATCTTTACAATTAAACATGGATCGTATATACCCTTTTGCAGGAAAAGACGGTGTTAAAAGAACACCTATTCAAAAAATGGGATTAAATTATAGCATGCAAGGTAAATATCAGATTAACACTACTGATGATGAATTTTTTACCGAAAAAATGTTTAGAACAGCAAAAAAGGGGATTCAACATAATTTAAGTACAAACACAAACATAAAAGCTTTCAAATACTTTACGTTATCACCAAGTATAAATTATAAAGAAGTTTGGTATTTTGATAAAATTAACAAACGATACGACCCTAATTTTGTAAATTCTAATGGAAATTTAGGAGCTGCTGTAAATGACACCATCAGTGGTTTTAACCGTTTTCATGAATACAATTTTGGTGCCTCGTTATCAACAAATATATACGGAACTTTTAATTTTAAAAAAGGACGATTAAAAGCCATTAGACACACTATAAGACCTTCTATTTCTTACGGATATCGACCTAATTTTGCGCAAGATCACGATTTAAAAGTACGACAAAATTCAGATCCTACCGATTTACTTACCTATTCTCCTTTTGAAGGAGGGATCTATGGTACTCCTGGTAGTGGTATTTCTAACTCTATCGGTATTTCGGTTAACAACGTTTTAGAAGCTAAGGTGGCCCCAAAAGACCCAGATAGTGATGAAGAAGATAAAAAAATAACCATTTTAAACAATTTAAACTTTAGTACTAGTTACAATATTGCTGCTGATAGTTTACGATGGAGTCCTGTAAGTGCAAATGCTGGTACTCGTTTATTTAAAGATAAATTAGCTTTAAATGTAAATGCTAGTTTTGATCCTTATCAAGTTAACGATAAAGGACAAAGAATAAATAGATTTAATGCTGGTATTTTAAGGCTTACACGCTTTGGAGTTACCGCAAACTATTCGTTATCGAGTAAAGATTTTGAAAAAAAAGAAGAAGAAAAAAAAGAAGACACCAAAAACAATGGTAACGGAGCCCAAGATACTCCTGATGTATTTGGTCAAAACATGTCTCCTACTAATAGTTTTGCAAATAATCCTAATGATCGACAAAACAACGAAGAAAACAAAACGAAAGAAACCGAATTATACAAAGCAAAAATTCCTTGGACATTAAATTTAGCCTACGCTATGAATTACTCAAACAACGGACTTGAAAGTAGTATTGGTAGTAATTCTTTAATGTTTAGTGGTGATGTTGAATTATCTCCAAAATGGAAAGTTGGTTTTTCTTCTGGTTACGACATAAAAGATAACGCATTTACTTACACCAGGCTTTCTTTTTCTAGAGATTTAGATAGCTGGCGTTTAAACTTTAACTGGACTCCCTTTGGTATAAATTCTTCTTACAATTTCTTTATCGGTGTAAAATCTTCTATGCTAAGTGATTTAAAGTGGGATAAAAATAAACCACCTGATAGAGTTCTTTTCTAAAATATTATGAATAAAAACAACTTTTGAAAATAAAAAAAGAATGAAAAAAATTATAACGACTCACAAAGCTCCTGCTCCAATTGGCCCATACAATCAAGCTATTTTAAGCGGAAATACATTATATACCTCAGGTCAAATAGCGCTACACCCAACCACAGGGGAATTAGTTATAAACTCTATTGAAAACGAAACAAAACAGGTAATGGAAAACATGAAAGAAGTTTTAGCCGCTGCTGAAATGACTTTCGAAAACGTAGTAAAATCATCTATTTTTATATCAGACATGCATAACTTTTCTAAAATAAATGATGTTTATGCTCAATACTTTGATGAAACCACTGCACCTGCAAGAGAAACCGTTGAAGTTGCCAATTTACCTAAATTTGTAAATGTAGAAATTAGTATGATTGCTGTTAAATAGTAATTAAATTTAAGCTTAATTTTTTACTATTATCTTTTACAATAAAAAATGAACAATCTTAGAAAATTTATTGACACTATTTCGCCAATGAATGATATCGATTGGCAATTTTTCTCTTCAAAACTACAAGAAGTTAGGTTAAAAAATAATACAACACTATTAAAAGCTGGAAAGATAGAAAATCATCTATCATTTATTTCTAAAGGAATAGTAAGACTTTATATTCCAAATGTTAAATACGATTTAACATTTGGCTTTTTATTTGATAACGAATTTGTTACCGCTTATGATTCGTTTTTAACACAAACACCATCCAAATATCAAATAGAAACACTAACCGAAACAACCCTGTTAAAAATTTCAAATAACGATTTACAAGAAGTATACAACAATACAAGTAATGGAAATATTATTGGAAGAAAAATGGCCGAAAAAATGTTTCTATTAAAATCTAAAAGAGAACTCTCCTTATTAAATAAAAGCGCTGAAGAACGCTACCTAAATTTATTTACTGAAAGACCAATACTATTACAGCAAATTCCATTAAAATATATAGCCTCTTATATTGGAGTTACGCCACAAGCCTTAAGCAGAATAAGAAAACGTATTAGTTAACTTAGATTCATTTATTTTCCTTATTCTTTTCTGACATTTGTATTTATAAAATACAAAAAAAATGAAACCATTAACCGTTCTTTTATTAACTTTCGTAGTAGTTCTTTTTGTTATTAAATTTACACAAAAAGAACACAACTTTACTCTTTCAGCCAGAATAGCAATAGCAACAATGTTATTATTTACAGCTATAGGGCATTTTATTTTCACAAAAGGAATGTCAATGATGATTCCTAGCTTTATACCTTATAAAATAAATATTATTTATTTAACAGGTATATTTGAAATACTTTTAGCCGTAGGACTATTAATTCCCAAATTTCAAATAATTTCAGGATGGTTACTCATCATTTTCCTAGTTTTAATGCTACCTGCTAATATATATGCTTCATTAAACAAAATAAATTACCAAAAAGGTACATTTGATGGTAATGGACTTAGTTATCTATGGTTTAGAATACCCTTACAAATCCTTTTTATTATTTGGACCTATATTAGTTCTATTCGTTTTTAACCTTCCTTAAATTTAACTAACTAATTTTTAAATAGCTTTCATTAATAATTCTGCTGTCGCAGGATTAGTTGCTAACGGAACGTCATGTACATCACACAAACGCAACAACATGGTAATGTCTGGTTCATGTGGATGTTTTTCATGCGGATCTCTAAAAAACAATACCATATTACATAAACCTTCGGCTACTCTACTTGCTATTTGAGCATCACCACCATAAGGTCCTGATAAAAATTTTGTTACCTTAAAGCCTGCTTTTTCTGCTTTAGCTCCTGTAGTTCCAGTTGATATAAGTGTTATATTTTTTTGATGCAAAACGGTTTTATGTTCATTTAAAAACTGTACCATTTCTGCTTTCATGCCATCATGTGCAATAATTGCTATTTCCATAATTATAAAACTAATTAAAAATTCCCGCTAATAGCGGGAATCAATATTAAATTAAAATCATCTTTTTTTACAAAGATGCTGAATATTCTAATAAATCAACAATCTTCGTAGCATAACCAAATTCGTTATCGTACCAAGAAATTACTTTAAAAAAGTTTTCATTTAGTTCTAAACTTGCTTCAGCATCAATTACTGATGTTCTTGTTTCTGATACAAAATCTTGAGAAACTACCTCATCTTCAGTATAGCCTATAATACCTTTAAACTCATTTTCAGAGGCTGCTTTAAAAGCAACCATAATCTCATTTAATGAAGTTGCTTTTGCTGTTTTAAAAGTTAAATCAACTAGTGAAACATCAGCTACAGGAACCCTTACAGCCATTCCTGTTAACTTACCTAACATTTCAGGAATTACTTTTGTTACTGCTTTGGCTGCTCCTGTTGATGTTGGAATGATGTTATTTACTACCGAACGCCCTCTTCTCCATTTTTTATTAGGTCCATCTACCGTATTTTGAGTTGATGTTGCCGCATGCACCGTTGTCATTAATCCTTCTGTCATACCAAAATTATCATTAATAACCTTTACCAATGGTGCCAAACAGTTTGTTGTACAAGATGCATTTGAAAAAACATTTTCACTTGCTGTTAAATCAGTATGATTTACCCCCATTACATACATGTTTGCATCTTTTGAAGGTGCTGAAATTATTACTTTCTTCGCCCCTCCTTTTATATGCAATGCTGCTTTATCTTTATCTGTAAAAAAACCAGTTGATTCTATAATATAGGATGCCTCAACCTCGTTCCATTTTAAATTTTCGGGATTTCTATCAGCTGTAACCCTAATTACTTTTCCGTTTACAATTAAATTGCCATCTTTTACTTCTACATCTCCTTTAAAACGCCCGTGAACAGAATCATATTTTAATAAATATGCTAAATAATCTACATCTAACAAATCATTAATTGCTACAATTTCTATATTATCTCTATTAATTGCCGAGCGAAAAGCTAGCCTACCTATCCTTCCAAATCCGTTAATTCCTATCTTAATCATTTTCTTTATATTTTGAATACTATGAGTCGTCTTATTAAAAAAAACTTAATTTTTTTCTTAAAAAAAAGAAGATTACAAATATAAAGATTATCGCAATAAAAAAACCTGATAATTATCAAAACTATCAGGCTATTTAACTTATGTAAATAAAGATTACAATGATGCAGAATACGTTAATAAATCAACAATTTTAGTTGCATAAGCATATTCGTTATCATACCATGATATCACCTTGTAAAAATTACTATTTAGTTCTAAACAAGCGTCGGCATCAACTATAGATGTTCTCGTATCAGATACAAAATCTTGCGAAACTACTTTATCTTCTGTATAACCTAATATTCCTTTTAAACTACCTTCTGATGCTTCTTTTAAGGCTGTCTTAATAGCTACTAAAGAGGTAGCTTTTTCAGTTTTAAAAGTTAAATCGACTAAAGAAACATCAGCTACAGGAACCCTAACTGCCATTCCTGTTAATTTACCCTCTAATTCAGGAATTACTTTTGTTACTGCTTTTGCAGCTCCGGTTGATGCCGGAATTAGATTATTTAAAACCGACCTTCCTCTTCTTCTATCTCCATTCGGGCTATCAACTACTCCTTGTCCTGAAGTGGCTGCATGTATAGTTGTCATTAATCCTTCAACAATTCCGAATTTTTCATTTAATACTTTAGATAAGGGTGCCAAACAATTTGTTGTACATGATGCATTTGATACAATTGTATCTTCCTTTTTCATTTCGGTATGGTTAACACCCATTACAAACATTTTAGCATCTTTTGATGGCGCTGAAATGAATACTTTTTTTGCCCCTCCTTTAATATGTAGTCCTGCTTTTTCAGTTGTTAAAAAGAAACCTGTTGATTCAATTACATAATCAGCTCCTACCTCATTCCATTTTAAATTCTCTGGATTTCTTTCAGCAGTAACTCTAATTTTTTTTCCGTTTACAATTAACTGCCCGTCTTTTACAGTAACCTCACCGTTAAAACGCCCATGAACAGAATCATACTTTAATAAATATGCTAAATAATCGACATCTAGTAAATCGTTAATTGCAATAACTTCTACATTATCTCTATTAATTGCAGCTCTAAAAGCAATTCTACCTATTCTTCCAAATCCGTTAATTCCTATTTTAATCATATTTATTATTTTAATTTTCTGTTTTATGTAGTCATGATATCAGAAACTCGTAACAGTTCTAAATCAATACTATCTTGTCCTTTAATTGCTTTTTCTAAATCGGTAGTAATCACTTTATTATTTTGTAACCCTACCATTAAGTTTGTTTGATTATCTAATAAAAGTTCTACTGCTTTTACACCTAATCTACTTGCTAAAACTCTATCAAAACATGTTGGAGATCCTCCTCTTTGCATGTGTCCTAAAACCGAAACTCTAACTTCATACTCTGGTAGGTTTTTTTCTACGTAATCAGCTAATTCAAAAACATTTTTTCCTGTTTTATCTCCTTCTGATACCACTACAATACTTGATGATTTTCCGGTTCGTCTACTCTTTTTTAATGACTCTAACATTCTTTCTAGCCCTAAATTTTCTTCAGGCACTAGTATTTCTTCTGCTCCTGCACCAACTCCGGCATTTAAAGCTATAAACCCTGCATCCCTTCCCATCACCTCCACAAAAAACAATCGGTTATGTGATGATGCTGTATCTCTAATTTTATCAATAGCTTCAACCGCTGTATTTAAGGCGGTATCATACCCGATAGTGTGTGTGGTACCAGAAATATCATTATCTATTGTACCTGGTATTCCTATAATTGGAAAATTAAATTCTTTATTAAACACAACACCTCCTGTAAAAGAACCGTCTCCTCCAATTACAACTAGGGCATCGACTTTATGCTCTTTTAAATTTTCATAAGCTTTTTGCCTTCCTTCTTTAGTTCTAAAATCTTTTGATCTTGCTGATTTTAGTATAGTACCTCCTTTATGAATAATATTATTAACGCTACGAGCCGTGAACGGAACTAAATCGCCTTCTATTAAACCTTGATACCCTCTGTAAATTCCCATGCATTCAGTACGGTAATAGGCACATGCTCTTACCACCGATCTAATTGCCGCGTTCATGCCAGGAGAATCCCCTCCTGAGGTCATGACTGCTATTTTTTTTATTTTTCCCATAAGATGAATATCAAATTTACTCATTTTAAATTATTTTAAATACAGAGAAATATTACCAAAAAGCATTACTTATGCTAATTTTTTTAAAAAAGAATTATCTTCTTTTATTGATTCTATAAACGCTATTAATGGTCTTCTAATAAAGTTTTCAGGTGCTTTTATTTGTCTTTTTTCTAATACTTCTTTTATTATTTCACGAGCATGGTACCCTATAGATCCAATAAAATATATAGGTACTTTATTTAACTCATTACTATACTTAAGCAACTGTTTATCAACAAATTCAGATATACAATTGGTTATTATACTTTTAGCATACGGATGCTCAATATTTTCAAATAGAAAACGAGCGTATTTGGCTAAATATTTATTAGGCATTTTTGATCCGTATAATTTAGAAAGTACTTTATCGTTATTTAAATTAAATTCTTTTTCTAACGAAAACTTTAAATCTTCCGGTAATTCTTTATAATAATAAGCTCTTAAAACTTCTTTTCCTAAATGATTACCACTACCTTCATCCATTAAAATATATCCCATTGCTTTTACTCTCTGCTCAATTGTTTTTCCATTAAAAAAACAGCAATTAGAGCCTGTACCTAAAATAGCTACCACCGATGGTTTACGTGATGCTGACAGTACTGCCAACATTAAATCTTCTTTAACTACTATTTTTGATAAATTATTAAAATAGCTATTAAACACTTTTTTTACTTTTCGTTCTGCTTTTATATTATTGCAACCTGCTCCAAAAAAAAAAACAGCAGTTATTTCATTTTTAAACTCATTCAACTCTTTACTATTCGTAAGAATTTGATGAATACTTTTTTTCTTTAAAACAGAAGGGTTTACACCTGCCGTTCTTAACCTTTTGACAACCTTATTATTTATAAGTTCATACAAAAACCAATCACATTTTGTAGAACCACTATCTGCTATTAAAATCACCTTAAGAAGCTTTTAATTGTACATTATTTTGTCTTATCCTAACGATTAAATCGTTTACTATTTTTTTACCATAATTGGTTGTCAACTCTTTAGTATCTTCTGTAACAACATTCTTTTTATTTATTATTGTAAATGGAGTATTACTTTTTGAAATATTATAATAACTTTTATTACCTGCTAAATATTTTTCTGAAAAAAAAGAGGTGCAAACAATTAACCCATCAATAATATCTTCTGATAATAATTTAATATAATTCACTTCTTTATTAGGATTATTACAAGTTTGATATATCATAACCCGATGACTATTTTCACTTGTTTCTTCTGTTATTCCGTTTACTAAATTGTAAAAAAAATCGTTTCTAAAATCAGGAATAATAACACCTATTATAAAGTTTTTTTTCTTTTTTAAATTTCGTGCAAAAAAATTAGGTGTATAATTTAACGCTGAGGCTATTTTTATTATTTTCTCTTTAGTTAGTGTACTAATTTCATGACTATCATTCAAAGCTTTTGAGACTGTTGATATCGAAAATCCTGTTTCTAAAGCTATATTTTTTAGTGTTACTGTGTTTTGTTGCATTTTTAAAAAGATTTTTCGCTGATTTATAGATAAAAGATTCAAAAAAAATCTTTATCAACTTATATTATATATCATTTGTTTACCCTTCACTTAACATGAATCGGTTACATTCAAGTTAACTTTTTTACTAATTTTTCTAATGAAGAATAAACCATTAACTCTGTATCCTCAAGCGGGTTACTTAATTTTTTTAAAGTTTTTTGAAGTTTCTTACTTTCTTTTTTATTAAAAGATTGCCCTTCTTTTAAAACTTTTAAAAGTAATAAGGAGACGTTGTTTAAATCACTATAAGATGTTTTTATGTTTTTTAATAACGGATTGTTTGGTATTGTTGAAAAATTACTAAACCCTTGACTCCATCTTTGAAGTAAAATAATTATCTCTTCTTTACTTTCATTTGATGCCTCTTTTAAAAATCTTTCGGTTGCTTTATTAAAAGTAATCGCATCTACAGCATCGGTTGAACAAGCATCTGCAAAAAGTGTAAATGGTGAAAACGTTTTGTACTCTGTACCGCCTTTGTTTCTTGAATATACTTTTAAAGGCTCGTAAATATTAGTCAATATTTTTAACGAAGTAACATCTTTTGTTTTGCTGATGTTTCTTAAAATAAATTCTTTATTTTTAAGATGCGTAATTCCTAATTCTTCTAATTGACCATTAACAACAGTTAATCTTTTTCGCATATTATCAACATCTGTCACTTTTTTTGAAGACCAAAATCGTTCTGCAATAGCAGCGGTTCTTGGCCAAATTCTAGAATCAATTGTAAGCGGAGTTACCAACTCACTCCACATGGTTGCCTCAGCTCCTAAAACTCTTTTTCGCTCTTCTTTAGTTAGTATCACATCTCCTATAGGATCTACTGAATAATGATGTTCTACCGACAACATTCTATCAATATAATATCCGTTAGAAAGTACGGTTTGATATCCTTTTTTAGCAGCTTCTATTAAAGTACTTTGTTTTAATCCTTCGTGTTTTCCTCTCCAAGAATGAATCACTGCTGTAGTTGGTAAAGATGGTGTTAATATTTCATCCCAACCCATTAACTTTTTATCTAACTTTTTTAATATTTTTTCTAATCTGATGTTAAAAAAAGTTTGTAAATCATGGTTTGTTTTTAAATCGTGCTTCTTTTTAAATGCTTGAATTTCTTTATTTTCATCCCAATGTTTCCCTTCATTTTCATCACCTCCAATATGAAAATATTCATCTGGAAACAACGGTGCTATTTCTCTAAATAAGGTTTCTAAAAATAAATAAGTAACTTCTTTTGACGGATTTAATGTTGGATCAAAAACTCCAGAAAAACGCTCAACACCGTACTCATAATTATCTTTACTTCCTAACTGTGGATAAGCTGCTAATATTGCTGATGCATGCCCAGGGACATCAAATTCAGGTACTACTCTAATTCCTAATTTGGTAGCGTTATTAACTACATCTTTAATTTGTTCTTGCGTATAATACAATCCGTCGGCTGCAATTTCTTGTAATTTTGGATACACCTTCGACTCTACCCTAAACCCTTGATCATCTGTCAAATGCCAATGAAAAACATTTAACTTTACCGATGCCATGGCTCTTAAATTTCTTTTAATTACATCTATTGGCTGAAAATGCCTTGAAACATCAATCATTAAACCTCTCCAAACAAAACGAGGTGAATCTTTTATTTCAACCCCAGCTATATAAAAAGAATTTTTATTAAAATTTACTAATTGCAATATTGTTTCTAAAGCTCTTATTGCGCCAATATCAGTATTTGCAACAATCTCAATTTGACTCTTATTTACATGAATAATATATGATTCATCTGTATCAGAATTTAAAGCACTTACATTTTTAAAAGTAATTTTAACCGTTGCTTTTTCTTTTTTTACCAAAGGAAACCCCTCGTTAATAAAAACACCCGTTCTATTCGTTACTCTTCTAATAAAATTAGTTGCATATTCATAAATTCTACTCTCTTTTTTAGACAAACTAATCGTAAAATTTTCATCAACAATTACCTTATTTTTATTTTCTATTATTTCTTGTGGCCAAGGCATTAAATTATATTTTTTTGATAATTTATGTTGACTAGTCATACTTAAGAAACAAAGTAAGAAAACTATATAAAGCTTTTTTATTATTATTTTTAACATCTATTATTATTTTTCTGAAAATTTTACGACTATTGTTCTGCTTATCTTATATTTTTTTTGTTTTAAAAGTGGTATCTTTTAAATGCCTCGATAGCTGCGTAATTAGCCATTCCTAATTTATGATATCTTTCTGCTGTTAATCTATTTCTATCTTCAGCTCTTACCCAAAATTCTCTAGCATCGTTTCCTTGAAACATAACACCATCTTTTTGAGATTGATGGTAAAAAATTGCGTGACGCTTTTTTATTACCTGATCAGGACTCATAGGTACTGCCATTTCAATTTCATGTGATCCCCATTCAAACCAAGCTCCTCTATACAACCAAACCCAACAGTCTTTCATATACTCTTTAGTTTTAAGTATTTCTATCGCTTCAAACAAAGCATCTAAACACACTTTATGAGTTCCATGTGGATCTGCTAAATCACCTGCGGCATAAATTTGATGCGGCTTAATATCTTCTATCAAAGCACACATAATATCTAAATCATCTTTTGACAGATTATTTTTTTTTACCTTTCCTGTTTCATAAAAAGGAAGGTTTAAAAAGTGAACATTCGAATCTTCAAGGCTTAAGTATCTTGTTGCAGCTAATGATTCTGCTCTTCTAATTCCACCTTTTAACATTCTAACCTCTGGGGAATCAATATGATTTAATGTTTTATTTTTAATACTTTTTATAATCGCATCTAAACCTTCATGATCTGATGTTAATGTTTTTGCTACCTCTGCAAATTTTAAAGCGTCGCTGTCTGCTACTGCAATATTACCTGATGTTTGATAAGCGATATGCACTTCATGACCTTGTTCAACCAAACGATCAAATGTTCCTCCCATAGAAATAACGTCATCATCTGGGTGCGGGCTAAAAATAAGTACTCGTTTTTTTGAGGGTGTTGCTCTTTCAGGGCGATTACTATCATCTGCATCTGGCTTACCTCCTGGCCAACCTGTAATTGTATGTTGTAACTTATTAAATATCTTTATGTTAAAATCATAAGCACTTCCCCCTTCTTCTGATAATAAACCAGACATACCGTGCTGGTTGTAGTCTTTATCAGTAAGTTTTAAAATTGGTTTATCAACTTCTTCACTTAACCAAAACACTGCTTTTTTCTTTAATTCTTCTGTCCAAACACATGATGTTACTAACCAAGGTGTTTTAATTCTTGTTAACTCTGTTGATGCTTCTGCATCAAGAATAAAAGTTGCATTTTTATGTTTTTGTAAATAACTAGCTGGTATTTGTGATGTTATTTCTCCTTCAATTGTTTCTTTAATAACTTTAGCTTTGTTAATACCCCAAGCTAGCAACACAACTCTCTTTGCGTTTCTAATGGTATTAATACCCATGGTTATTGCTTTTCTAGGTACATTATCTATCCCTAAAAAACTAGGTGCTGCATCTTGTCGTGTTATATGATCTAAGGTTATACTTCTTGTTCCTGAATTATAATGCGATCCTGGCTCATTAAAACCTACATGACCTGTTCTACCAATACCTAACAATTGAAAATCTAACCCTCCTGATTCTTTTATTTTAAACTCATAATCTACACAATATTGATGAATTTCTTCTGCCTTTATTGTACCGTCTGGAACATTGATGTTTTCTGGTAATATATCAATATGATTAAATAAATGTTCGTGCATAAAATAATGATAACTCTGCACATCATCTGGTTGCATTGGCCAATACTCATCTAAGTTAAAAGTAACTACATTGGCAAAACTCAATCCCTCTTCATTATGTAAGCGAACTAACTCTTCATATACTTTAATAGGTGAAGATCCGGTTGCTAAACCTAAAACGCATTTTTTATTTTCGCTCTCTTTTTGTTTTATCAGCTCAGCTATTTCATTAGCTACAATCTTTGAAGCCTCAAGAGAATTGTTAAAAATTATATTATGATTTTTCTCATAACGAGTCTCCTCAAATTGACCTGCAGGTTGATATACTATACTTTGGTGATTATATATTTGTACGTCTTTAATCATCGTATTTGTTTTTAGTAAATTTAATGGCTATCTCTTTTTTTTACTAACTTTTTCGACTAAAAGCTAAAAAAAAGGCATAAAAAACAACCAGAAATACATGATGTACTTCTGGTTGTATTATTCAAATAAAAAAACAGTGTGCTACTTAAAAATTTGATGCTCCGGTATCCCACCAAAGTCTTGTACCTCCATTATCTGGACCATTCAAATACCCAACAGCGGTTGTTACATTTGCTCCATTAGTATTCTTTTCAATATCTACAAAGTTAATACGACGCACTTGAATATTGGTATCAATATCTCCTCCACTATTATTTACAACAACAGGGAAAACTCTTGGATATCCTGTTCTTCTAAATTCTGACCAAGCTTCTTGCCCATCAGGAAACATTGCAATCCATTTTTGAGTAATTATTTGCTCTAACTGCTCTTCATTAGAACCAGCATCGTTATAAGCTACTTTTACATCACTTGCATACGCTATATCATTTGCATTATTTAACGCATCTACAAAATCGTTTGGTGTACTTGTATTATCTGCTAAATAAGCATCTACTCCCGAAGAACCATGCTGCATGAAAGAAGCTCTTACTCCTGCTTCGTAATTCATTTTAGCATCTCCGGCTCCTGCCCAACCTCTTAAAGCTGCTTCTGCTTTTAAGAAAAACACCTCTGCTGTTGTTAACCATACTTTACTATTAGCATTTGTAACAATATTTCCTATTGCAGAATGATGTTCATACTGAGATTTAGCAGTAATATCAATTCCTTGACGAATCCCTTTATAATCACTTAAAGTCACATCAACTGGGATATTAAAATATTCACTTATTCTATTATCATTAAATCCTTTTAAAATGACTTCCATTTCCGCACTCATTCTAATATCTCTCCACCCACTAATTGTTGCTATTGGATGCGTAAAGCCTCCCATATCAACTGTCATTGTTTCAGTAATAAAACCAGCATCACTTGCTAAGGCTTTTTCTCCTTCAGTTTTTGCTAAAGCTTGATCTGTCTTAGAAACTCTAATAGCTAATCGCAATCGTACTGAATTTGCAAAAGCTCTCCATAATGCAATATCTCCTCCTAAATTAGATTCGTCAAAAGGAATAAATTGTACATCTCCTTCATACTGTTTTAAACCATCTATAGCTTCATCTAAATCTGCAAAGAAAGCTTTATATGCATTTTCTTGAGAATCGTACTCTCCGGTAGTTGCATAATCATCATATTTTGAATATCGTATTGGCCCGAAATTATCAGACACCCTATGCATTGCCATTACCTTAATAATGTTTGCTAAAAAGATAAATTTCTCTCCACCTGCTGAGTTTGTTAACTCAACCTGTTCTTTTATACCCCTAGCATAAGGCATTACTCCGTTCCCATTCTCCGCGTCATAAGCATCCGTCCATATAAAACCATTCCATCCATTAACTAAAGCATAAGTCTGGTTGTTTATATTTCCTGCAAACGGAGTTGGAGAAGCCATGTAACCAGAAAAAATATCTGCACTTAAATTTTGTTGCAATTGATAATTCCAAGCTGGTTCAACACGAATTACATTTGAGAACATTGGTGAAAACCTAGATCCGATATGGTTATTTCTTTGCGTTAAACTTTCGTTAGATATTTTGTTTGGATCGGTATTAATCCCTGTAAAATCATCTGTACATGCATTAACAATAACTAAAACTATTAATAGCTGTATATATTTAATTGTTTTTTTCATTTCTTAAAAGTTTATATTAACATTAACTCCAATACTTCTTGTTGATGGTTGATTATAAATATCAACCCCTTGCAAACCTATACCTGTACTTGCAGAAATATTTGGATCAAATGGAGCCTCTTTGTAAAAGAAGAATAAATTATTTGCTATTAGTGATAATCTTACACTTTTAAAGAAATCATTTTTTACAGGTAGTTTATATCCAATAGATAATTCTCTTAAACTTACATTAGTCGCATCATACACATACTCGCCTAACATACCATCTCTACCACCTATTGTATTATAATAACTCTGTGCAGTAATTTGAGATCCAACACCTGCTTGATCCACAACGTTAATCATTCCTCCATTAATATTTCTAGCATCAGCAGTTGCTTGTGAAACACCATACTTATCATTTACAGCTTCTGTTACACTTACTACATCTCCTCCGAATTTACCATCAATTAAAAAACTAAACGTAAAGTTTTTATAATCAAAAGTATTACTCCAACCTAAAGTAAAATCTGGTTGCGCATGAGCTATTGTTTCAAAATCAGTAGATTCTAAAGTTCCTGATGCATTAACTACTGGCACTCCATTAGCATCTCTTACTAAAGAACGTCCTTTAATACTACCAAAGTCTTCTCCTTCAATTAATGAAAACTCATAACCATTAACACCTCTTGCTGTAATAATAGCTTCTCCGTTCTGTAGTGATGGATGTACTGCTACTACTTCATTTTTATTTTGTGCAAAATTCAATGCTGAATTCCATGTAAAATTATCATTCTGAATAGGCTTACCATTTAATACTAATTCGATACCTTTATTTGATATCTCTCCCGCATTTACGATATTTTGTGAATATCCGTTTGGATTAGGTGCCGCTTGAATAAAAAATATTTGATTTTCAGTTTTAGTATTATAATATGTTAATTCTAAACCTAAACGATTATTTAAAAATCGCCATTCTGTACCAATTTCAAACGCTTTTTGTCTTTCTGGTTTTAATGTTTCCCCTTCAATTGGAGCAAAAGTTGGAGAACTTACAGAGGTATTTGTTTGATTTATTGAATTTAAAGGTATCGTTGCATAAACAGGAATATCTTTACCCACCTCAGCATAAGAAACTCTAACTTTTGCAAAATTAATTGCTTCTGGCATTTCAAACATTTCTGATAAAACCCCTGTTAAACCTACTGATGGATAAAAAAACGAGGTAGACTCTGTGTTTACTAATGTAGAAGACCAATCTGTTCGACCTGTTATATCTAAAAACAGCCTCTTTTTGTACCCAAAGTTTGCTGATGCAAATACAGATTGTACTTCTCTATTTCCTACTGATTGTCTAATATTATTAGTTGTTGCAAAATTTGCTATTGTAAATTCATTAGGGAAATTTAATCCCATTCCGTCTCTTCCTGAATCTAATAAAACTTGATCTCCAATAGTATACTTAGTTAAACTAGTACCTAACAATCCTGTAAAACTTATATTTTCTGAAAAATCCTTAGAATAATTTGCGATTAAATCAACATACTGTTGTGTGTTTTCAGTTTTTTCTAACACATATCTTCCATTATCACCAGAATTTACAGGATCTGTACCTGCATACTCTCTCTTATCAAAAGTAAAAAATGATTTATCATAACTAACTCTTGATTGTAACGAAAAATCATCTGTTATTTGATATTTAGCAGACACATTTGCTAAAATTCTTTGCGCAACATCTTTACTTAAATTTCTATTAACTAACCAATATGGATTTTGTTGAATATTCTCATCAAATGAGGTCGTATATTGATCCATCATATTCGTTACTTGATTAAAATACTCAAATTTATTTTTGTAAATATCTCTATCAATTCCAACAGGATGCAAATAAACACCTGTTAATGCATTTGCATACAAACCATTGGTAGGTCTGTTATTAATTCTTTGATCCGACAAGTTAATACTAGCTGAAATATCAATTTTATCATTTAAAAACTTAGCTGTTTCTCTTAACGTTACATTGTTTTTAATTAATTTATTTTGAGGTATTACTCCTTCTGCTAAGGTATTAGCATAAGAAAAGTATGTTTGTACTTTAGCGTTACCCGATGTTAAAGCTATTGAATTGATTGCTGTATAACCCGTATTAAAAAAACTTTTAGCATCATTAGATAATCCTGCAGTTTTTGTCCCCCATGATTTAGGATCTGCTACATTACCATTTTCAGCAATCGCACCTCCAACAGAAGCTGATTGATATTCTGATTGCAACTTAGGCAAAGACATTACATTATCAACCGTAAAACTAGATGATACGTTTACTGACAATCTACCCTCTTTACCTTTTTTTGTGGTAACTAAAATTACACCATTTGCTCCTTGACTACCATATAAAGCTGATGCTGACGCACCTTTTAATACCGTAATAGACTCAACATCATCAGGATTAATTAAAGACATAGCATCTCCACCATCTCTATTTCCTGTTTGACTACCAAAAATATCAGTTCCTGGCTCTGATCCGTTAGAACCATTACCACTATTTAACATTGGCACACCGTCAATAACATATAAAGGATCATTGTTTGTTGTAGAAGAATTACCTCTTAAAACAACTTTAGCAGCCCCTCCTAAACCAGAAGAACTTCTTGTAATAGTAACCCCAGCAGATTTACCTGACAAACTATTAATAGGATTTGTTTGCTTTACTTTGGTTAATTCATCACCTTTTACTTCTTGTGCAGAATACGTAAGCGCTTTCTTTTCTTTTTTAATACCTAAAGCAGTTACAACCACCTCATCTAAGACGTTATCATTTTCTAATGACACATTAACAACATTAGCATCTCCTACTGTTACCGATGTTGTTTTCATACCTACAAACGAAAAGACTAAAACATCTCCTTTGGCAGCTTTTACACTATATTTTCCATCGAAATCTGTTTCAGCACCTTTGGTTGTATTACTTATTATTACACTTACACCCGGTAAAGGCTCCTTGTCAGTGGCTGACATTACTGTTCCTGTAATTGTTTTTTCTTGTGCTAACGAATTGTAGGTTAACATCAACGAAAAACAAAAGAATAACAGGTTTTTAATTTTTTTCATAAAATAAAAGTTAATTATTTGTTTTGTTAAATTTAGGTTAAATAAAAAAAGACTTTAAAAAAAAATATACGAACGACTTAAAAACAGGAACAAACAACATATTTTTTGTAAAAATGACAATTCTATAAAATTTCTTATTGTTTATTACTAAAAAAAAATTATTTTTCTACTTTTTTCAACACATTAAAAGATAAATGCCCAATAAAATATTAAATAAAAAAAGCAACAGAACTATTTCAAGAAAACACCATATTATATTTTGGTTAAGTTATTTTGTTTTTAACGTGGTACGATGGGGTAGCTATTTTGATGATTATTGGTATTCTTTAAAATCAAATTTAGTTGAATTTCCCTTACATATAATATTAGTTTATACAAACGTGTATTTTTTTATACCTAAATACTTAATTACCAAAAAGTATAAAACTTATGTTGCTTTATTGCTTTTAGCTTTAGGTATGCTTTATATGATTAGAACAGGTTTAAATTATATATTGGTTACCAAAAATATTTGGCCTGAAACAGAACTATATCAACAAGCTTTTACCTTTAATCATATTACAGCAGTTACTATTGGCGAACTTTATGTTCTTGCTTTAGCTACTGCCATAAAACTAACAATAGATTGGATTAATCAAAAAAACAGAATAGAAACCTTACGAAAAGAGCATTTAAAAAGTGAATTAAACTTTTTAAAATCTCAAATACAACCTCATTTTTTTTTTAACACTCTTAACAATTTATACGCTTTAACTCTAGAAAAATCTAACCTTGCTCCTGACGTTGTTTTAAAATTATCAGACATTATGCAATATGTTATTTATGATATAAAAAAAAGTAAGGTGAAATTATTAGATGAAATTAAGTATATTCAAAATTATGTTGATTTAGAGCTTTTACGTTGTCATGAAAATTCAAAAATAGATATTCATATAAAAGGAAATATTAATGACGTAAAAATTCCTCCTTTAATTTTTCTATCTTATATTGAAAACTGTTTTAAACATGGTAACAAAAATAGTAGCGATTTTTATATTTGTATTAAAGTAAAAAAAGAATCAAATGATTTTCTTATTTTAAACATCGAAAACTCAATTGATGATACCAATGTATTTATGAATAATAATTTAAAAGGAGGTGTCGGAAATTCTAACACAAAAAGAAGACTAGACCTTATTTATAAAAACAACTATCGTTTAAATATTCAAAAAAAGGTAAAAAAATTTACCGTAAACCTTAAAATTCCTTTAACTTAAAAATAAAAAAGTGAACATAAACTGTGTTATTATAGACGACGAACCTTTAGCTATAAAGGTTATTAAAAATCATTTACAGGAATTTAAAAACATCGTAATTGTTGATACTTTTAACAATCCTATTGAAGCGATGCATACTATTGAAAGTAATAAAATAGATGTCATCTTTTTAGATATCAACATGCCTAAAATGAGCGGATTAGAGTTTTTACGAAATACAAAAATAAAACCATACGTAATAATTACTACTGCTTATCGAGAATTTGCTATTGAAGGATACGACTTAGATGTTTTAGATTACCTTGTAAAACCAATTCCTTTTCCTCGATTTTTAAAAACCATTAACAAACTAACCCAACGCATACAAAGTAATAACACGGATATAGAAATAACCAAAAACTCTCACATATTTTTAAAAGTTGATAAAAAACTCGTTAAAATAAAACATAACGACATTTTATATATTGAAAGTTTAAAAGACTATATAAAAGTTACCACAATAGAAAACAATTACGTTGTACACAAGTCCCTAACAAGTATAACTGAAGAATTACCGAGTGAATATTTTTTAAGAATACACAGATCTTACACTATTGCCTCTGATAAAGTTAATTATATTGAAGGAAACTCTTTAAACATTAATAATAAAAGAATCCCTATCGGACGAAAGTATTTAAACATCACCAAGCAAATTATTTTAAAGACAAACGACGAATAAAATGAATCTCTTTATTTAAATGTTGTTTAACAAAAAAATAACGTTGTTAGTAGAATTTATTAACACAAAGGTATTCAACTTCCCTAAATTTAAAATCTAAAATTTAAAATAAATGATCAACTTAGGCTTGCTCGATTCTTCAATCATCATCGGTTTTTTCATTCTCTCATTACTCATTGGTATATGGGCTTCAAAATCTGCAGGAAAAAGCAGTGCTGAATTCTTTTTATCTGGTAGAAACATGCCTTGGTGGTTATTAGGAGTTTCAATGGTTGCAACCACTTTTGCTGCTGACACTCCTGGTTTAGTGACTGAACTAGTCCGAAAAAATGGTGTTTCAGGTAACTGGGTTTGGTGGGCAATGCTACTAACAGGAATGCTGACCGTTTTTTTTTATGCTAAACTTTGGAGAAAATCTGGAATTAGCACCGATTTAGAATTTTATGAGTTGCGTTACTCTGGTAAAATGGCAAGTTTTTTAAGGGGCTTTAGAGCTATTTATTTAGGGGTAATTTTTAATATTATTACCATGGCGGGTGTTTGTTTAGCGGGAGCTAAAATAGCCAACATTTTATTAGGTATTTCGCAAGGTGAAATGCTTTTATATTCATCGATAATTGTTGTAATATACTCTTCTTTAGGAGGATTAAAAGGTGTTTTATTGACTGATTTTGTGCAGTTTTTAATAGCGATGGTCGGTTCAGTTTGGGCAACTGTTTACATTTTAGACTTACCAGAAATAAATGGATTATCTAATTTATTAAGCCATCCAAATGTAAGCGATAAACTAGCTTTTTTTCCTGATTTTTCTAATACTGAAGCTTTAATTACATTATTTATAATTCCGTTTGCAGTGCAATGGTGGAGTACTTGGTACCCTGGTGCCGAACCTGGTGGAGGTGGTTATATTGCACAACGTATGTTAGCTGCCAAAGATGAAAAAAACGCAACCTGGGCAACCTTATTTTTTAACTTTGCACACTACGCTTTACGTCCTTGGCCATGGATTATTGTTGGATTAGCTTCATTAATCATTTTTCCGAGTTTAGATAGCATGAACCAAGCTTTTCCAAGTTTATCAGCAGACATGCAAGGACATGATGTTGGATATGCCGCTATGATGACTTATTTACCTGCCGGATTGTTAGGTATTGTATTAACTTCATTAATTGCTGCTTTTATGAGTACAATTTCAACGCAGTTAAACTGGGGAAGTTCATATTTAGTAAACGATTTTTATAGCCGATTTATAAATAAAGATGCTTCTGAAAAACAAAAAGTTGTTGTAGGTAGAATATCAACGGTTTTATTAATGTTATTTGCCGCATTATTTTCTTTTTACTTACAATCTGCAAAAGATGTATTTGATTTATTATTACAAATCGGAGCCGGAACTGGATTGTTATTTATTTTACGTTGGTTTTGGAGTAGAATAAATCCGTATAGTGAAATTGCAGCAATGGCTATTTCTTTTATTATTGCTGTTTTCTTTTTTGTTAATGGAAAAATGGAAACACCAATGGTTGAAATCGCAGGATACTGGCAGTTAATTATAGGAGTAATCATAACAACCATCGGATGGGTTACAGTAACACTTTTAACACAACCTAGCTCTCGTGAAACTATTACAAATTTTGAAAACTTAATTTTTGACGGTGAAAGTAAATTTAAAAATATAGGTGCTAAAATAGTAGGTTTTATTACAGGTACTATTGGTGTTTACAGCTTCCTATTTGCAACAGGTAACTTTATTTATGGTAAAATGTTATTAGCCATCACACTATCAATAGTTACCTTACTATGTATATATATTTTGAGGAGAATTTGGAAATACATCTCTTAAAACCAAAAAAAGCCTTAAGATAAATTTATTTTAAGGCTTTTTTATAACTTGATAATACGATTTGAACTTTTTCGTTTTCAAAAACGGTGGGAAATAATTCTTTAATAATTGTATGATATTCGTAGTTAATCGCTATTGCATTTCTTAAATGTGTTAAACCATAATCTTCCTTTTCTAAAATCATAAATAACCCGCACAAGCGATATTCTATCTCAGCAAATTCTTTGTATATTTTTTTTGCCTTAACAACTACTTTTAAAGCTTCATTAAAATTCCCTAAAAACAATAAAACATCTGCCAGTGTAATGTAAACTTCCACCTCTTGCTCTTCTATACTAACTGCGGTATAAAAAGCTTTTACAGCTTCTTCATAAAAATTTAGCTTCAAATTAATGTCTGCATATATTTTCCAGTAAAAAGAATTTATTTCATCTATCTGTAGTGCTTTATTAATATAATACAATGCTTTTTGATAGTCATTATCTTTATAACAAGCACTTGCCAACAGCATCCAACCTTTATCCAATAAAGGATCTTCGTGAACCGCTTTTTTATAAAAATGTATTGCTGTATGAATAGTATCTAATTTTTCATAACACTTACCTACCCTTATGTAGGCAAAAGCAGTAGGATCATCTAATTCAAGGGTAATTAAATAGTTACTAATTGCTTCTTCATAACGACATAACTCTTCTAATGTTTTTGCCTTTTCTAAATACCCTCCAATAAAACTTTCATCTATCAACACAGAAAAATCAAAAGCCCTAAGTGCCTTTTTATGCATTTCTAATTCAGAATATTGTTTTCCTAATTGATGCCAAGCCACTTCACAATAAGGATTAACATCTACATATTCATTTAAAAACTTTATTGCCTCAATATGTTTTTTTTGCATATCAAAACAATACACAACATTATATAAAGACGAGTAATCTTCATAATCTTCAGCTACACACTTCTCAAAATTTAATCGGGCATTTTCAAAATCATCTAAATACAAATACTCCATACCTAACATTGACCAAATATCAGCAGGATCCTCAACATAAGATAATGATTCTTTTAAAACATTTATCGCTTTTATATGTTGCTTTTTTTTAGATAAAATTAATGCTTTTTGAATAAAAACTTCATCATTATGAGGTTCTATTGCTTCAATATCAGTTAACATTTTAACTGCTTCTTGTAGTTTATTTTCAAAAATAAAAATCTCTACCTTCATTAATTTCAATTGAATTGAAGTAGGGTGCTGTTCTAAACCTAACTGTACAGCTTTTTTTGCCAAGGAATGTTTTGCTATATTTAAATAATGCTCAATAATTGTTTCAAACTCAACAGCATCAAAAAAATATACATCGTTGGTTTTCAACATAGACTCAAATTTCAATATCGACATAAGTTACATGTTTCATGTATATATAAATTTACTACAAGAATAAGAGTTTTTCACTATTACCAATTTTTGTTTTCAACAATTTAATTAACAATAATATACGTATGATCTCTTTTATTTTTCTTGTTTGAAAGAACCAATTATTTTTCTATATTTGGAATAACTAAAGTTTTACAAAAACTTATATCTAATAAAAAATAAAAAAAATCATGAGTAAATTTGACGAAAAAGTAGAGTTGTATAAAAAATTTATGGACGATAGAGATATTCGCTCTAACACAGATTTATTAAAAGCTGTTACTAAAGGCCTAGGTCCTTCTATTTACAAAAAAGACGCTGAAACTGTATCTGGTACTGATGCTAAAGAGCTAGAAACAGTAAAGAAAAATTTTTTAATGAAAAAATTAGGTTTAGCTGATAGCCCTGAATTAGATAAGGCTATTGATGAAGTTATGGAAAGAATTGGAAGATCTGAAAGAAACAAATATCGTGCTGTAGTTTATTATATGTTAGCTAAAAAATTTGATAAAGAAGCTGTTTACGGAATGTAAAATTTACTATTTTCATAAAAAAAAGTCTTGTATTGATTTTAATACAGGACTTTTTTTATTTTAGCCACAACAAACAAACTATATTTATGTCGCAATTTATTAGTGTTTTTGACATGCTAAAAATTGGCGTTGGTCCCTCAAGCTCACACACTTTAGGTCCATGGAGAGCCGCCCAACAATGGATTGAAAAGTTAAAAAAAAATACTCTTTTTAACAACATTGATGGTATTAGAATAGATTTATATGGCTCTTTATCACTAACAGGTAAAGGACACGCTACTGATTTATCAGTATTATTAGGATTAAGTGGTACGGATCCAGAATATATTCCTGTTGAAAATATAGACACTATTATAGGTAAAATAAAAGAAACGAATCGTTTAAATTTTAATGCAGAAAAACAACTCGTTTTTTCAACCGAAAACATTGTTTTTAACAAAGATTTTTTACCTTTTCATTCTAACGGATTAACCTTTCGAGGTTTTACTAAAGGAAAAGAAGTTTCTACCGAAACCTACTACTCTATCGGTGGTGGTTTTGTTATTCAAGAAGAAGTAACCACTCCTTCTGATACTGAAATTAATAAACAAAACTTTCCTTTTCCAATAAACAGAGCAACCGAATTAGAAGCATACTGCGACAAAGAGCAAAAAAAAATATCTGACATTGTTTATCAAAACGAACTTGTTTTAAAATCTTCTACCGAAATAGACACCGAATTAAAACGAGTTTGGGAAACCATGTTAGAATGCATGTATATCGGTTGTCATACCGAAGGTGTTTTACCTGGCGGATTAAATGTAAAACGAAGAGCTTTTGACACGCACAAAAAACTCATAAAAGAAGCTAATTACACGAATCAAAGTGAATGGATTACTGCCATTAGAAGTACCGAAGTAAAGTTTCGTGAAATTTTAAAATGGGTAAGCTGTTTGGCTTTATCTGTAAATGAAGTAAATGCTGCTTTAGGTAGGGTTGTTACCGCTCCTACCAATGGAAGCGCTGGAGTTATCCCTGCTGTTTTAATGTATTATTTAGTAATTGAAAACCATAAAGCTGATTTTGAACATATTAAAAAATTCTTATTAGTTGCAGGCGAAATAGGAAGTATTTTTAAGAAAAATGCGACAATATCAGCAGCTATGGGAGGTTGTCAGGCAGAAATAGGTGTTTCATCTGCAATGGCAGCAGCAGCACTAACCGAGCTTTTAGGTGGTACACCAGCACAATGTTTGGTTGCTGCTGAGATAGCAATGGAACATCATTTAGGTTTAACCTGTGACCCTATTGGTGGCTTAGTGCAAGTGCCTTGTATTGAACGTAATGCAATGGGAGCTATTAAAGCAATTAATGCTGCTGAGATGGCTTTAGAAACAGATCCTAAAAATTCTTTAGTGCCTTTAGATAAGGTAATTGATACCATGTGGGAAACAGCTAAAGATATGCACCGAAACTATAAAGAAACTTCTGAAGGTGGCTTAGCTATTACTGTTGGTTTGGCCGCTTGTTAAAATAATTGACGCATAATAAAAAAATGCGTCAATTAAATATTAACGTGTAAAAACCAATTCGTTTTCTGATGACATTTCTTCTGAAAACAAATAACCATCAATGTTAAAGCCCTGTAAACCATCTATGGTTTCAATTTCGTTTTCAATTATATAACGAACCATTAAACCACGTGCTTTTTTAGCAAAGGTCATAATTGTTTTATATTGTCCGTTTTTAAAATCTTTAAAAACAGGAGTAACCATTGGCACTTTTAGTACTTTTTTAGGCAACGCTTTAAAATACTCTGTACTTGCTAAATTTACCAGCAACTCATCATCTGCTAGTTCTTTATTTAAAGAATCTACTAATTGATTGTTCCAAAATTTATACAAGTTTTCTGTACGACCTACTTTTAACTTCGTTCCCATTTCTAAACGGTAAGGCTGAATTAAATCTAAAGGTTTTAACAATCCATATAATCCTGATAAAATACGAAGTCGTTCTTGTAAAACTGGTAATTTATCTTCTGCCAATGTAGTTACATCTATCCCTCTAAAAACCTCACCTGTAAAAGAAAAAATGGCTTGTTTTGCGTTTTCTAATTCAAATGGTGTTTGCCAATTTTGATTTCTTTCATAATTTAAACTAGCTAAATCATCAGAAATTTTCATTAAGTCACTTAACTTTTTTCTAGAAAGTGTTTTTAGTTTTTTATTCAGTTTTGCTGATTGTTCTAAAAAACGTGGTTGTGTGTATAAATTAGTGTTTGCTTTTGTTTCAAAATCTAATGATTTTGCAGGAGATATAATTATTTTCATTCAACTAGTATTTTTATATAAAAGTAACAAGTTATTTTAAAATCTAATATAATTTTATGTATTTATAATCAATTATGGTATTGATAAATCTAATAGTTTTTTAAACTCTTAATCCATCATATGCTAAAAACACATTTTCAGGCAGCTCTTTTTCTACTTCTTCATGTAAACCTAACAACTCGCTTATATGCGTTAAATATGCTTTTTTAGGTTTTAATTCTTTAATAAAAGCCAAAGATTCTTCCAAATTAAAATGCGTTGCATGTGGCTCTCTTCTTAATCCTGTTACAATAAGTGTATCTAAACTATATAATTTCTTTTTTTCTTCTTCGGTAATTGTTTTAATATCTGTAAGGTAAGCAACGTCATTAAATCGATAACCTAAAATTGGTAATTGTCCATGCATTACCTCAATCGGAATTACATTTACATGATTAAAGTAAAAACTTTGCTGATGAGAAATAATGTTCGGTGCTACTTTTGGTGCACTTGGGTACCTATTTTCAGTGGCAAAAATATAGTCATATCTTTTTTCTAAAACTTTAAGCACTCTCTTTGAAGTATAAATTGGTACCGCTCCCATTTGAAAACAATAAGGTCGTATTTCATCTAAACCCGCAATATGATCAGCATGTTCATGAGTAAATAAAATCCCGTTAATCGATGCGATTTCTTCTCGTATCATTTGCTGTCTAAAATCAGGGCCACAATCAATCACATAATTATAATTATCCCATGATATTACTACCGATGAACGTAATCTTTTATCTCTTGTATCTTTAGAAAGTGCTACGGGGTGTTTACTGGTAATCATTGGAACACCTGTTGAAGTACCTGTTCCTAAAAAAGTTACTTTTATTTGCTTTTTTTCTTCCATTGTTAACACAAAAATACGACAAATATTGCCTGATAACTCCTATTTTCAGTACATTTGTTGTCCGTAACAAAAATTAATAAAATGGCAATTACGCTTAAAGGAGATCAAAAAATAAGTACTGTACCTACTACAAACAGTAAAGCCTTAAAAATCAACCTGAATGCCCATATTTATGGAACATTTGCAGAAATTGGTGCTGGGCAAGAAACGGTTCGTAATTTTTTTAGAGCTGGTGGTGCTTCAGGTACTATTGCAAAAGCAATGAGTGCTTATGATAAAGATTTTTCTGATGCCATTTATGGTGTTGAAAGTGACAATCGTTATGTTACCGAAAAAAGATTAAAAAAAATGTTACGACATGAGATGGACTTGATTGAAGAACGTCTTGATCGTCAAAAACATCCTGAAAAATTATTTTTTAGTTACGCTAATACAGTCGCAACCATTAATTTTTCTAAAAAGTTTAAAGGTCATGGTTGGGTAGGTATCCGTTTTCAGTTAGACCCTCTTGAAGATTATAATGAAATTATTTTACACCTTCGTTTTAAAGAAACTGATGCTCGTCAGCAGCAAGAAACCTTAGGTGTTTTAGGTGTAAATTTAGTTTACGGAGCCTATTATTTAAACGACAACCCTAAAGAGTTATTAAAGTCTTTTTACGACAATATTGATAGTGACCGCTTAGAAATTGACATGATTAATTTCTCTGGACCTCGTTTTATGTATGTTGATAATCGTTTAATGAGTTTACAACTTGTTAAAAACGGAATGACGAATGCCGTTATGTTTGGTCCTGACGGAAATAATTTATTACCAGCTCAAGTATTATATAAAAAGAATATTTTAGCACTTCGTGGTAGTTATCGTCCTGTTACCAAAGTAAATATGGACATGTTTGAGCGCTCTAAACAATTATTTTTAGCAGAGAAAAAAGTAAATCCAGAAAAAACACAAGTTATTTTTGAAATTACCTTAAGTAATCTTCGTGCTGAAGGTGAAATTAACGAACGTGATTTTTTAGATAGAGCTGAATTACTTTGTGCATTAGGGCAAAATGTAATGATAACCAACTACCAAGAATACTTTAGATTAGTTGATTATTTTAGTGAATTTACCAAAGAAAGAATGGCTTTAGCTATGGGTGTTAATAATTTAATTCAAATTTTTGATGAAAAATATTATCGCGACTTAAGTGGTGGTATCTTAGAAGCTTTTGGTAAACTTTTTTATAAAGACCTAAAGGTATACATGTATCCTTATAAAGATGAAGAAAAGGGAGAGTACATTACTAGCGAAAATTTAAAAGTGCACCCACGAATGAAAGAACTTTATAAGTTCTTTAAAAATAATGGTAGACTTATAGATATTAAAGATTTTGATCAAGAATCTTTACATATTTTTTCAAGAAAAGTTTTAAAAATGATTAAAAACAACGAAGAAGGATGGGAAAACATGCTTCCAGAAGGTGTTTCTGAAACTATTAAAGAGAAACGTTTGTTTGGTTGTTCAAGAAAACGATCATAATTTTTTAGTCTTTTTTTAAACCTTTTATTATCTTTAATGTCTAACAGCTAAACAATTTTAGTTGACAGACGAACTTACACTTATAATACAATTGCAATCTCCCAAAACAAAGGAGCTTGCATTTAAACAATTAGTATCGCTCTATAAAGAACGGTTGTATTGGCATATACGAAAAATTGTTATTTCACATCATGATGCAGATGATGTGTTACAAAATACTTTTATCAAAATTTTTAAAAATATTGATAGCTTTAAAAAAGACAGCAAACTCTATTCTTGGATGTACCGAATTGCAACCAACGAATCAATAACTTTTATTAATAAAAGAGCCAGAGAAAAAAACATTGACATTACAGATTATCAACAAGAACTTGTTTCTAATTTAGATAATGACAATTGGTTTACAGGAGAAGAGATTCAATTAATTTTACAAAAAGCAATTGCTACTTTACCTCAAAAGCAACAATTAGTTTTTAATATGAAATATTTTGATGAAATGAAATATCAGCAAATATCTGAGATACTAGAAACCTCAGTAGGTGCCTTAAAAGCATCTTACCATATTGCCGTAAAAAAAATAGAACAATTTATTAAAAACTATAATTAAACCTTTTAATAAAATTAAAGTCTTACTATAGAGATGGATAAAGAGACAAAAAATATAACCGATTTTATAAACCAAAAAACAGGTAAGAATACAGGGTTTTTAATTCCTGAAAATTACTTTGATGAACTAGAAGACAATTTTACCTCAGAAATAACTATTAGAAGCCTTTCAAAAAAAGAAGCTTATACAACCCCATCTAATTACTTTAATACTATTGAAAATACTATTTTAACTAAATTAGATATAACAACATCAAAAGAAACAAAAGTTATTTCTTTACAAAAAAGAATACTACAATTTGTTCCATTATCAGCAGCGGCAGCTGTTTTATTATTTATAGGTTTAAATTATTTTAACACTAACAATACAAACACCTTTGATGATATAACTTATACTGAAATAACATCATGGTACGAAAATGGATACGGAGAAACCTATAATACTGATTTGGCAACTTTTTTAGAATCTGAAGATTTTGAAGATGACTTTTTAACATCTATAAACGATAATAATTTAGAAAATTATCTAGACAATATTGACGAAGCTACATTTATAAACGAAATTGAATAATGATGAAAAAAAATATACTCTTACTTTTTTTAATGCACATTGCATTTTTAAACAGTTTTATCACTAAAGCACAAACAAAAAAAGATAGTTCAGATAAAATTCGCGCATATAAAATCGCTTTTTTAACTGAAAAATTAAACCTGACAGAAACTGAAGCTCAAAAATTTTGGCCTATTTATAACAAATATGACAAAAAAAGAATAGAACTTCACAAAGAAGAACGTTTTAGTATAAAGAAAAAAATATTAAAAAAAGGAGGTATTGATGAATTATCAGAAAAAGATTCACAACAAATTTTAAAGACAATTCAATCTATTAATAAACAACAGCATGAAGTAAAAACCTTGTTTCAGTACAAGTTATCAAAAATATTATCTTCTAAAAAAATACTTACCTTAAAAATAGCTGAACATGAGTTTAATCGAAAACTTATGAGAAAGTATCGTGCTAATAAGAATAAAAAAAGAAGCTAAAAGCTTCTTTTTTTATTCTTATTTTTTTACCAAGGCTAAACAAACATATAAATTAGGTTTGTTTGCTGTATATTCTTTTAACCAAATTGTTAACTCATTTACTTCATAAGGTAACAATCTATTTAATGCTTTTTCTAGTTCTCTACAAAATAAATCTGTATTAAAACTTACTTTTCTAAGTACAGTTTTTGTGTACTCATACATTGCTCTTGCCATGTTTTTAAAAGGGGGTTAATTGTTTCATTATTACAGAACGTAATTTACAAAAAATTATTCCTTTACAAATGTTAAAATTTTACAAAAAAAGCCGACACTTAAAAAAGTATCGGCTTTAAACATTTAACTTACAAACAATTATAAGTTATTTACCTTTTCTATTAAAGCATTTGCTTTATCTTCTAATTCAACGCTTATCGCTTTAAAATGAGCTTTTTTATTTTCAACATTCTTAGCGTTTATTTTTACTATTAAAGTATCAAACGTTTCAAAAACTTCATCAACAATTGCTTCTGATTTATCTACATCTACATTAGGGTTTAATTGCGCTGTTAATCTACAGATGTCAATAATATCTCCTAAAGTGTAATCAATATCTTTTTTTAAGTTTTTAATGCTTGCCATAATTATTATATTTTTTGCAAAATTAATCGATTTTATCTAATTGAGCTTGAAATTTATCAAAAAATTGCCCGATATGAAATCCATCAACCAAAGCATGGTTTACATTTATTGCGACGGGCATTATTTTTTTACCACTTTCAACTTTTATTTTACCAAAAGACAATTGAGGCACACTATCGTTTTTATTTCCTGAATATGGTTCTTTATGTGCTGTAAAAGACACCCATGGTAAAGCAGAACAATGTATGCAGCCTAAGGAGTATTTTGGAGGAAATAAATCGGTAGAATTTAAAATACGTGCTTTTTCATTTTTAAAATTAAGGCTAAATTCTTCAAAATTATTAGAAAAACCAATATAAGAAAACCCAAAGGTATTATCTAACCTAGCTATTGTTGCTGAAGCATTTATTGTTTCGTAAATAGCAATTTTATCATCTTCAATTCTATATTTAAAATTTTCAATTGCGTTAATAGCCATCATACAAGCATGTAGATAACGAACAAAAAATGATTGTTTGTTTTCTTTTGCTGATTGATAACATTTAGACACATCAACATCAGCTACAATTCCAAAAGTTGGGTCGGCCAAATTTTTAAAGTGATTAAAATGCTGTTTTCTATTCCACTTTTCAATATCTAAATACTTCATCTACAAGAAATTTAATACATCTGTAATTTTAGAAACTGTTTTATAATTATCAGATTTTTGCTCTTCACTAACTTCTTCATGTGCCCAAGTAGTATGAAACGGTATATGAATTGCTGATGCACCAATTTTAACTAAAGGTAATACATCTGATTTTAATGAATTTCCTATCATTAATAATTCTGACGGATCAATATCTAAATGTTTAATTAATTTTAAATAATCTTTGTCTTTTTTATCACTCATCACTTCTGTATGATGAAAATATTTTAAAATTCCTGATTTTTCTAATTTACGTTCTTGATCTAACAAATCACCTTTTGTTGCAACAATCAACTTATACTTACCTTGTAACTTTTGTAAAACCTCTTCTACTCCATCTAATAAATCAATAGGTTGCTCAAGCATTTCTTTACCTATTTCAAGAATTTTATTTATTGTATTTTGATTTACTTTATTATTTGATATTTCTAGTGCACATTCAACCATCGACAAAACAAATCCCTTTACACCGTAACCGTAAATTTTAAGATTATCAATTTCTTTTTTATAAAGCTCTTGATGAATTTTATTTTCAGTTTCGTAACCAGATAATAGTTTAGCAAATTCATTTTCGGCATCTCTAAAATAGGTTTCATTTACCCAAAGTGTATCATCTGCATCAAAAGCAATTACTTTTATGTTAGTCATTTTCTAGTTGTTTTATTGCTTTTTCTAAATCTTCTGGAGTATCAATACCAATACTTTCAACCGACGTTTCTATCATTTTTATTTTTTTTCCAACTTCTAAATACCGAATACACTCTATTTTTTCGGAAGCTTCAATTGGGGTCATTGGGGTATGATAAAAATCGATTAATGCTTTTTTTCTAAACGCATATACACCTTTATGTTTGTAGTAAGTAACTTTCAAATCTTTATCTCGATGAAAAGGAATAACGCTTCGCGAAAAGTAAATGGCAAAATCATTTACATCAGTAATTACTTTTACATTATTCGGATTTTCAACATCTTCAATATTTGTCATTGCTACTTTTAAAGACGCTAAATCTATTTCTTCTTTGGTATCTTCTTTAAAAGCCTGAATTAATTTTGATAAAGAAATGGTATCAATAAAAGGTTCATCTCCTTGTACATTTACCACAATATCAACTGGTAAATTTTCAACAGCTTCAGCAATTCTATCCGAACCACACTCGTGGTCTTTTTTACTCATTATCACTTTTCCGCCTGCCTCTTGCATTGTTTTAAAAATAACATCAGAATCAGTTACCACATATACTTCATCAAATAATTTTGTTGTAACAGCTGCTTCATAAGTTCTAACAATTACCGGTTTTCCTCCTAAATTTTTCATTAATTTTCCAGGAAAACGAGATGCATTGTAACGTGCAGGAATCATTGCTATTATTTTCATAAAATCTGTTTATTTAGACACTTCAAAGATACGTATTTAAACAGTTTTTAAAACTTTATAAATACTCACTTATTAAAAGTTTAATATTAATATCTTTTTATTTTTTAACAAAAACTTTTGTTACATTTGAGGTACACTATGAATACACTTTTACGTACATATACCACTACTTTACACATTATTATTTTAATAATGTGTAACACCCGTATGCAAAAAAAATATGTGTATATAAAAAGTGCTCCAAAAAAAAGACTTAAACAGCGGTTTTAAAATCCGATATTTAATACAAACTACAAAAGGTGCTTTTTATAAAAAGCACCTTTTTTTATTTAACAACATTTTAAATTTTATATAACTATGAACATCTTAAAAATTACCAAGCAAATTAACATGTATTTACAAACTACAATGTTTTTAATACGAAATGTCTTTTTTTCAACACCTAAACTTCCACCTATAAATCCTTAAAAAAATGAATACTTACATAGAACTAAAAAACAATCCTTCATATTTTATTGTTAACAAAAAACAGGTTAATAAAAACAAAACGCTAAAAACTTCAATCTTATACAACAAAATTGAATCGAGCGTAAACTCTTCACTAACATATTATAAAAACTCTTTAAACTTAAGTTTTAAAAACATTGAGTTTGATATTATTAAAAATGCTTATCTAAACGATAAGCTTATTATAAAAAATAATATAAAAAAATTAAGTGATACCGAAGTTATACTTTATATAACCGTATCTAAAAAAGAAGAAAAAAAACAAGACATTATATGTAAAGCTACATTTGGTTATAGCTTACAAAAAATTGCTTAAAATTATTTTTATGAATTACAGGCTTAATAATTTTAAGCCTGTTTTACTTTATATACACCTCTAAAAGTTTTGCATTTTGGGTTATAACATTAATCTTTTTTATACAAGCAGGTATTAAAATTGTTTCACCCATTTGTAGTTTTTCTTGTTGATTTTTATACTCAAATATCGCAGTTCCTTCTACACACATATAAATCACAAAACTGTCTTTGTCTTCATGATTTGGCATATAATCTTTTGTTAAATGTAAAAAATTAGTAGTAAAATATTTACAATCTACAATATTAGATGGGTTGTTTTTCTTTTTAAGATATTCTGCCTTATAATTTGATTTTGCTGAATAATCAATAGCATCCAAGGCTAAATCTACATGCAAATCTCTTTCTTTACCTTGATTATCTCTTCTACTCCAATCAGAAATACGATAGGTAACATCTGATGTTTCTTGTATTTCTGCTAACAAAACACCTTTACCTATAGCGTGTACTCTTCCTGCAGGCACTAAAAAAGTATCTCCTTTTTTTACAAAATCAACATTTAATAGTTCTAATTCATTACCTGATTTTATTGTCTTAGAAAAAGATTTTTTATCTGACTCTTCTGAAAAACCAACTATAATTTTTGCTTTTTTATCAGCATTCACCACATACCACATTTCTGTTTTACCTAATGAATTATGCCTTTTTTGTGCCAAAACATCATTAGGGTGTACTTGTAAGCTTAGTTTTTTCTTGGCATCAATAAATTTAATAAGTAACGGAAATTTATCTTTAAAAATTTGATACACTTTTTCACCTAAAACGTCTTGTTTAAACTCTTTTATAACCTCGTTTAAACTTTTACCTTTTAGTCTACCATTAATAACTAGTGAAACATCATTATCAATATCAGAAATTTCCCAACTTTCTCCTATATCAGTTCTATCAGACTGCTTATTTAATATAGTTTTTAACTTTTCTCCTCCCCAAATTTTAGATTTCAAAATTGGTTCAAACCGTAATAATTGATGTATCATATATTAATCTCCGCTATAAGTTACGTAATTTCTTGGTGTTTCATACAAGGTAACTTCTAAGTCTAATTTTTCAGGAATACTTACACGTAATTTGTTAAATATTACAACGGATATATTTTCTGCAGTAGGGATTAAATTTTCAAAATCAACAACATCTAGGTTTAAATTTTTATGATCAAAAGCATCTTCAATTTTAGTTTTAATCAAATCTTTTAATTTACCTAAATCATATACGTAGCCAGTTTCTGGGTTTATTTCGCCTGTTAAAGAAACAATTAATTCGTAATTATGTCCATGATAATTAGGATTGCTGCATTTATTAAAAACTTCAAAATTTTTCTCGTCAGACCATTTCGGATTAAACAATCTGTGAGCGGCGTTAAAATGTGCTTTTCTATGTACAGTTACTTTAGGCATTTTTTAATGTTTCGTACGATTCTTTAAAAATAATTTTAAACCAAGCTGTATAAATTTCTGGTTTATCTTCTATGTCTTTTTTTACCGCCTCTAAGGTCATCCATTTATATGACTCAACTTCTTCTTTATTAATATTTGGGTGTTCATTAAAATCACCAACCATTACATGATCTAGTTCATGCTCTGTTAATCCGTTATCAAAAGGTGCTTTGTAAATAAAAGAAAAAACTTCTTTTAGCTCACAAACAAAACCCATTTCTTCTTGTAACCTTCTTTTACCAGCGGCTAAATTTGTTTCTCCACTTCGTTGATGAGAGCAACAGGTGTTAGTCCATAATAAAGGCGAATGATATTTATTAGCTGCTCTTTGCTGCAACATCAGTTCTTTTTTATCATTAAAAACAAAAACCGAAAAAGCTCTATGTAATAATGCTTTTTCATGAGCCTCAATTTTCTCCATTAACCCTATTTGATTGTCTTGCTCGTCTACTAATATTACCTGTTCTTTCATTGATTAATTTTACGAAAAACAAACTTACAAAATTGATTGCAGTTCAACAATTAAACCTTTTGAACAGTTCGCATTAAACTGTATCTTTGCAAACTAATTTTTATAGATGAGTTTTTTAGAAGAAATACAGAAACGACGTACATTCGGAATTATATCGCATCCAGATGCTGGTAAAACAACTTTAACCGAAAAATTATTACTTTTTGGTGGTGCCATTCAAGAAGCCGGAGCTGTTAAAAACAATAAAATAAAAAAGGGAGCAACTTCCGATTTTATGGAAATTGAACGTCAGCGTGGAATTTCGGTAGCTACTTCGGTATTAGCTTTTATCTATAAAGACAAAAAAATCAACATTCTTGACACACCTGGTCACAAGGATTTTGCTGAAGATACTTTTAGAACTTTAACTGCTGTTGATAGCGTTATTGTGGTAATTGATGTTGCCAAAGGTGTTGAGCCACAAACCGAAAAATTGGTAGAGGTTTGTAGAATGCGTAAAATACCAATGCTCGTATTTATAAATAAATTAGACCGTGAAGGTAAAGACGCTTTTGATTTATTAGACGAAGTTGAGCAAAAATTAGGCTTACGCGTTACTCCAATGAGTTTTCCTATAGGAATGGGATATGATTTTAAAGGTATTTATAATATTTGGGAGAAGAAACTAAACCTTTTTTCTGCAGAAAATAAAACCACTATTTCTGAAGGTGTGGTTTTTGACGATTTATCAAACCCACAGTTAGATGAAATTATTGGTGAAACTGCTGCCGAAACCTTGCGAGAAGAATCAGAATTAGTTTATGAAGTATATCCTGAATTTAATCAAGATGAATATTTAGCTGGTGATTTACAGCCTGTCTTTTTTGGTTCTGCTTTAAATAATTTTGGTGTAAAAGAATTGCTAGATGCTTTTATTGAAATTGCACCACAACCACAACCTAAAAAAGCGGAGGAACGTTTAGTGGATTCAAAAGAAGATAAATTAACAGGATTTGTGTTTAAAATTCATGCAAATATGGATCCTAAGCACCGAGACAGACTAGCGTTTATTAAAATTGTTTCAGGTACTTTTAAACGAAACTCTCCATACCTTCATGTTCGTAATGGTAAGAAAATGAAATTTTCGAGCCCAAATGCCTTTTTTGCTGAAAAGAAAGAAATTGTAGACGAATCTTTTCCTGGCGATATTGTTGGTGTACACGATACCGGAAATTTTAAAATTGGTGATACTTTAACTGAAGGTGAAAAATTAAACTTTAAAGGAATTCCAAGTTTTTCTCCAGAGCATTTCCGTTATGTAAACAATGCCGACCCAATGAAATCTAAACAATTATACAAAGGTTTAGATCAGTTGATGGACGAAGGTGTAGCACAATTATTTACCATGGATATGAATGGACGTAGAATTGTAGGTACCGTTGGCGCCTTACAATACGAAGTTATTCAATATCGTTTAGAGCATGAATATGGTGCAAAATGTAGCTATGAAAACATTGCTGTTCATAAAGCTTGTTGGGTACAACCTGAGGATGAAAAAAACGAAGAATTTAAAGAGTTTAAACGCGTTAAACAGCGTTATTTAGCCAAAGATAAAGAAGGTAAACTAGTGTTTTTAGCCGATTCTGCTTTTACCATTCAAATGACACAAAGTAAATATCCATCCGTAAAACTACATTTTACCAGTGAGTTTGAATAGCCAATAATTGGCTTTTAATATTTTTTAGAAAATGGAAAACAAAAAACATTCTATCATTTCGAAGAACAAAGATTTTTTTTTAAAGACATTATTCTCTTTGCTCTTTCTTCTATGTTCTTTTTTCTCTTTTTCTCAACAAAACCTTTCCTTTTTAAAAGGAAAAGAACTACATAATAAAGTTCGTTTAAACTTTATTCCTGTTCAAATGCCTACGGATGAGTTTCCTAATTTAAAACCAACTATGGGATTGGCTGGTTTACATTATCAAATACCAATTAACGACTGGTTATATGGTGGTGCAGGATTTCATTTTGCTGTAACTGGAGACCAAGGAGGTTTATTTACCTTAGGTGCAGAAATTGGCGTAAACAAACAACTTTATAAAAATATTTATGTTGATGCCAACTTCCATTTTGGTGGTGGTGGCGGATATCGTAATTTGGTAAACGATGGCGGATTTATAAATCCAAATATTGGATTGCAATACAAAAAAAACAACTATTCGTTTGGGGTACAATATAGTCACTTAAATTTTTTATCAGGTAAAATAAAAAGCAATTCTGTTTCAATTTTTGTTGAAATACCGAGTGTTTTACGTTTTACCGATTACAATAAAGCTCATAAAAACTTTATAGCTGACAATCTTTCTTCAGATGATTTTTGGAGCAAGCCAATTGTAAAAAACGCACAACAAGTTCGTTTCGACTTTTTTAAGCCGATAGGAAATTCTAAAAAAGACAATGGCGATGATTTAACTGAAACCTTATATGTTATTGGATTTGAATATCAAAAATACATATCAGAAAACACCTTCTTATTTGCTCATACCGATGCTATTTACAAAGGTTTACGTGCTGGTTTTATGGATTTATTTTTTGGTGCTGGTTATCATCCATATCAATCAAAATACATTAATATTTTTACAAAATTAGGTATTGGTGCTGCAGGTGGCCGTGTGGCTCCTGAAGGTGGATTGATGATTTACCCTTCTGCAGGGATGGATTTAAAAATTTCAAAAAAACTAGCCTTAAGTGGTCATGCTGGATATTATGGTGCTGTTGACGGCGATTTAGAAGCTTATACTTTTGGATTTGGTTTAAAATATTTTGGCTTAAACGGAGGAACAACCAATGAAGAAAAAAATTACACCAATTTTTATACTCAAGGTTTACGAATTGAAATTCAGAATCAAACCTATTTTAATGTAGCTAAAACTGATGACGTTTACAATGCGACTGAAATTGATTTACAATTAATTGGTTTAAAAGTTAATTACGACCTTAATAAATGGCTTTACATTGCTGGTGAAGCAAGTTTTGCTTACGATGGTCGTTCGGGTGGTTATGCCCATGGTTTAGTAGGTGGTGGAATATATTCTCCCCGATTTTTAAACAACAAAATGCGTGGTTTTGCTGAGATGATGGCTGGTGCTGGTGGTGGTGCAGGTGTAGATACTGATGAAGGAATTATTATTCGCCCAACATTAGGCTTAAGCTATGATGTTAGCAAGAGTATTGCTGTTTTAGCTTCTGTGGGTAAATATTATTCGCCTTTTGGCAATGTAAAATCAAACAATATAAATATAGGTATAAGTTATAACTTATCAACCTTATCAATAAAATAACAAGTACATAGTTTATTTGCGCTAGGGATTGAAGTGGCATCCTTTTATGAAGAATGAATAAAAGATATAACGAAAAGCCCGCTCGAGCGCCCAAAATAATAGTTTAATTAGTAAATAATAGTAAAATGAATAACGGAATTTACGCAAAGTTTAAAACATCGAAAGGTGATGTTTTAGTGAATTTAGAACATGAAAAAACTCCTGGAACTGTAGGTAACTTTGTTGCTTTAGCAGAAGGAAATTTAGAAAATGACGCAAAGCCACAAGGAACTCCATATTATAATGGATTAAAGTTTCACCGTGTAATTGCAGATTTTATGGTGCAAGGTGGATGCCCTCAAGGTACTGGAACTGGAAATCCTGGTTATAAATTTGATGATGAAATTCATGCTGATTTAAAACACGATGCACCTGGTAAATTATCAATGGCAAATGCAGGTCCTGGAACTAATGGTTCTCAGTTTTTCATTACACACGTTGCTACACCTTGGTTAGACGGGAAACATACTGTTTTTGGAAGTGTTATTGAAGGACAGGATGTGGTTGATGCTATTGCCCAAGATGATACGATGGATGTTGAAATTATTCGTGTTGGTGAGGCTGCTGAAAAATTTAACGCTGTTGAGGCTTTTAGAACTTTTGAAGGTTCACGTGAAAAACGTGAGGCTGAAGAATTAGCAAAACAAAAAGAATTATTAGATTCTGTTGCTGCTGGTTATGATGAAACTGCATCGGGTTTACGTTATAAAGTTTTACAAAATGGTGACGGAAAACAAGCTACAAAAGGTGCTACTGTTTCTGTACACTACAAAGGTCAGTTATTAGATGGTACGGTTTTCGATTCGTCATATAAACGCAAGCAACCAATTGATTTTGCTATTGGTGTAGGTCAAGTAATTGCTGGTTGGGATGAAGGTATTCAGTTACTAAAAGTGGGCGATAAAGCCCGTTTAGTAATTCCATCTAACTTAGCGTACGGTGAAGCAGGTGCTGGAGGTGTAATTCCACCAAATGCAACGTTAATTTTTGATGTTGAATTAATGGATGTAAAATAACACTTGCGTTCTTAATTAAATATATTTATAAAGCTCTCTATTGAAAAATAGGGGGCTTTTTGTTTACGCTAAATTAACTTTCTTAACAATTATTATCATTTTTATTAAAACACATATTACAATTACATAAACTCTAAATGGGGTTGATTTTTCATCTTTACAATGTAAAAAAACAACAAATGAAAAAAATTATCCCCCTGATTATTATTAGCATATTCTGTTTTAACTACACAAATATTTACAGTCAAGCTGTTTGTGAAACTCCGACCGAAAATGTTATCGATTTAAATGAAATATCTATAAAAAAATGTGATATTAAAGAAGAAAAAACTACAACTAGAAACATTATTAAAACTAAAGTTTCTAGAAAAAGGATGAATCACAGAAATAGAAAAATTGATAAAAAACAAAATAAATTAGCCACTTCAAAAAAAGTGTTATTTACGTTAGTTGAAGAAATTCCGATGTTTGAATCTTGTAAAAAATCAACAAAATCCTCTAATAAAAAATGCTTTAAAAGAAGGATTAACAAGCATTTTTCCAAAAACTTTCATATAGAAAAATTTGGTGATAAAATGATTAAGGATAAAATTTTTATACAATTTAGCATTGATCTTTATGGTAAAGTAATAAATCCACAAATTAAAAGTAAAAATAAAGATAAATTACTTCATAAAGAGTTAAGCAGAATACTTTATAAACTACCAAACTTTACCCCTGGTAAAGAAAAAGGGCTTCCGGTTATTGTTACTTATTCTTTTCCATTTAACTTAACATTAAACTAAATAATATTACGTTATTTTATTAATAAAGAAAATATTAACAAAACAAGTTTTTTTTTAGAAATAAAGTAATAAAAAGAATATTATTATCATAACAAATCTATATTTTACACATAACACAGGTAATAAATTATAACATAAAAACAGCACCTTAATAAACTAAAAAAACAAACTTACTACAATAAAAACGTAGCTATCAATACATTAAAATAAAAATAAGTTTGATTATATAATATTTTTTCATATTTTTACATCATTAATAAAAGTTAACGACTCTTGTTAACCCCTTAAATAGAGTTTGATTATGAAGAAATTTCCCTTATTAGTTATAGCCGTACTTATGTCTATCACTGCTGCTGCACAAGAAGTTTGTGCTACTTCTGATGAATCTATAGCAGATCCAAACAGTATTACAAAATGTGCTATTGAAGATACCGATGGTGGAGGTAAAAAGCAATTAACCATTGAAGTATCAACAAGAAGACGTGTTGTTCGTAAAAAGAATGAGGCTGTTTCTGCTATTGGTGGAAATACTACTTCTCAAAAAGTGGCGAATATTAAGAAAAATACTTTATTAGTTGGAAAACTTGAGTTAGAAGATAATTCTGAAACTATTGAAAGAATACCTTTTAACCTTGTTGAAGAAATTCCTTTATTTTCTAAATGTAACAATGTTCCATTAATAAAACAATCTAAGTGTTTTGAAACTCAAATGCACAAACATATTATAAAAAACTTTAGATATCCACAAGATGCTATTGATGCAGGTGTTCAGGGAAGAGTACTTGTACAGTTTACCATTGACGAACAGGGTAATGTTGCTACAATTCAAATGAGAGGACCTAAAGGAGGTTCTTCATTAGAAGCTGAGGCTAGTAGGATTGTAAATAAACTTCCAAAATTTATTCCTGGTAAACATAATGGTAAGGCTGTAAAGGTTAAATACGGTGTTCCAATTACATTTAAACATCCTGATGCGAGCGTAGTTAAAAAAACAACCAAAAGAGTAATAAAAAAAGGGATTAAGGCAACCGTTAAAAAAGAGAAATTAATTACTGACTTCGTTAAATTTAATGATGTACAAACTATTCCTTTATTTAATGCTTGTTTAAAAGCTAAAGATAGTGAGAAAATCAACTGTTTTAACAGCAGAATGATTAGTCATATTCAAAGAAATTTTAACTACCCAGAAGCTGCCGCTACACAAGGTATTGAAGGTAAAGTTTGGGTTCGTTTCATTATAGGTAAACAAGGTAAAGTAAGTAATATTAGAATGAGAGGACCTGAAAACGGAGAACTTTTAGAGCAAGAAGCAAAAAGAATGGTTTCTAAACTTGCTACTTTTGTTCCTGGTAAGCATGATGGAAAACTTGCTAATGTTGAATATTTTATTCCTATTAACTTTACATTACAAAATCAATAAAAAATTTTTACGTAAACAATAGAAAAAGAGTCTTAAATTATATATAATTTAAGACTCTTTTTTGTGATTAAAAAAATATATATTTTTACGTAAAAATATTAGTACAAAATTAAAATAGTTATACGTTCAGTAACTTGTAACACAACAAATCTAAATAAATAGAAGTTGATAGTTAGTTATTAATTTAGATTGATAAATTTTATGGCGCTAACTTAAAAGTTTGTAAGTTTTAAAATCTCAGAATTAAATTATTTGTAGTTTAATCCTGTTTTAAAATATAAACTCCCCTATTCCTGATTAACATGGTCAATTTTTTAGCACTTTCTCTAAGGCATAAAATACTGATTTCATAACCACATCAAGCGCGTTAGTAACTAGAGTTTATTTTTGATGTATTTTTTAATTTTTCCATTTAGGTTTTCTTATAAGTTTGGTAATGTAAATGATTATTCTAATTTTAATAAGAAAGATGAAAACACGGTGAGTGCAACCTAGTTGTTTTTCAACTTTTAATAACGTAAGAATACTTGGCTCTCATTTAATCTTTGAAACCTTTTAAAGCTGCTTTGGGCAGCTATTTTATTGATTTCTACATGTTAATAGTAAGCTTCTTTTACCAATCCAAACTACATAACAACAAAGGTTTCTTACCTAACATACAATATTGATTCGTTTAGTGAAAGTTAAGTAAAATAGTTTTATTGTATCAGTAACCCTATTAAATTGTCGGTTGCTGTAATTATTACCAAGTTTAGTGTCTTTACTTTTATAGTTATTTTCGTGATTTAAATGAATATCTAACTCATTTTCTAATAACTTTTTAATATCTTGTTTATGTAGCTTTTCTAAAAAAAAGGTTAACTCAAGTACATTCGTAATTTATTTTAAAAAGGTCTTCATTTAATAATTATTTTAGTTTTGATCCATGTAAAATTTAAAATTAATGAATAAAAAAACCTCAGATTATAATTTAATCTGAGGTTCTAAAACAGTTCCTTTTAAGTAGTTATATTTTGTTTAGTAATCTATTTTTTTAATGTAGCTCAGTTTAGTTTTCCAAATAGTTAATTTAGTTTTAAATTCTTCTATTCCCTTTCTAACATTTAGTACTAACGGGTTATCATCTTTAGCATTTGAAATAAAACTTAGATTATTTTCTAATTGCTGAATATCTTTTACACATTCATCTATCTTTTTACGGATAAAGTATTGTTCATTATCTATTTTTTTAAAATCTTCTTGCGACAAATAAGTATCAATGATGTTTTTAAACTTCATCATTTCAATCTCATTTTTACTCATATCTAAGTTGCCTAAATGTGCATCTATTGCTTTATTAAATTTTTCATCTAAATGACGAGCATTTCTTGGCAAAGCACCTAAATCTCTCCATTTTAAAATATTTTCTTTTATCGTATCTAATGTTAAGTTTTCAGAAGATTTAATTTCTTCTATGTAAACTTTTTTTGCTTCTACAATGGCTAGTTGCTCTTTATTTTGCTCATTTTTTTGAGCATGAAACCTATCAAAATAATAATTACAAGCATTTTTGAATCGTTTCCAAATATCATCTGAAAATTTTCTTGGTACATGGCCAATTTTTTTCCAGTCTGATTGAATGCGTTTCATAGTGTTTGTTGCTTCAATCCAATCTTCACTATCTTTAATACTTTCAGCTAATTCTATTAATGCTATTTTATTTTTTAAATTTTCATTTTGAATATTTTTCTCTGCTTTATAAAAAACATTTTTAGCACTATTAAACTTTTTTGTTGCTTCTTTAAATTTTTGCCAAACTGCTTCGCTTTTATTGTACGGCAATTTTCCTATATCAAAATATTTTTTTCTTAATTTTTCAATTTCGACAATACTCTTTTGCCAATCACTATGTGATTTATTATTAGAAGTATCAAATACATTAATTTGATTTACTACCTCTAATTTTGCGTCAATCATTTCTTGATATTTAGATTTTAATTCTCTAAAATATTGATGACGTTTATCATGTATTTTTTTTGTTGCCTCACTAAACTTATTCCAAACATCTTCTCTATGTTCTTTACCTACTGGGCCTATTTCTTCTTTCCACAATCTATGTAAGTCTTGTAAATCTTTAAATGCTACATTTACATCTACTACATCATTCAAAGCTTCTGCTCGTGAAATTAACTTTAGTTTTTCTTCTAAATTATGTTTAAAATCTAACTCTCTAAAATCTTTATTTAAATGCAATAGGTCATAAAAACGCTCAACGTGATGATGATATATTTTCCAGGTATCGTTATATTTTGTTTTTGGAACTGGTCCAATTGTTTTCCATTTTTTTTGAATCTCTTGAAAATCATTATACATTGTTTTTGCATCTGCATTAACAATTAGTGCTTTTAACTCATCAATTAAGCTGTTTCTCTTGTCAAGGTTTTCCTTTAACTGTTTTTCTAACTGTGAATAATAAGCGTCTCTTTTAACCTTATACTCTCCTAATAATTTATTATATTCTGATTTTACTGGACTTGAAAACTGAAAATCTATAGAGTTTCCTCCTTCTGCTAAAAAAGCTTCCTTTTTTTCAGATATTAAGACACCAAATTTTGTATTAAAAGCATTTTTAAGTGCATCAACATTGGTTTTTAATTGTTGAACTTGATAATTATTCAATAACTTTTTTAATTCTTCAACCAACAACTCTAACTCCATTGCAGCATAATCTAACATTGGTATTGTGTGCTTCTCCTCTGCTTTTTCAGCTTCGTTTGCTACTTCGTTCTCTACTTCATTTACTGCATCATTAGTTTGTTCTTTAATGACTGAATTTTTTTGAACTGTTGGTTCTTGTATTATTTCCTCGTTATTTTCTAACATATCTACAATGTTTGGGTTCCTTTTAGATTTATTTTATAAATATACGGATTCTTATAGAATACCAAATTTTATTTTAAACTAGTTATCACTATTCCATATCTTCCAAGCTTTTTCGGCTTGTTGCTCTAGCATTTCCAATCCATTCTTTACTACTGCCCCTTTTTCTTTTCCTTTTTTTAAAAACATCGTTTCAGTTGGGTTGTATATTAAATCGAATAATAAGTGCTTACTTGTTATAAATTCATAAGGAATACTTGGAAATTCTTTAATATTAGGATGTGTACCTAAAGGTGTACAGTTAATTATTAAATAATTAGACTGAATAATTTTACTAGTTACATCTTGATAAGAAATTTCTTTCTTTCCCTTAGGATTCCTTGATACAAATTTATATTTTATATTTAGTTTTTTTAACACATAAGCTATTGCTTTTGAAGCACCACCTGTTCCTAAAATTAATGCTTTTGTATGATGTGCTTTTAATAAAGGTTTTAATGATTTTTTAAAGCCATATACATCTGTATTAAACCCTTTTAGTTTTCCTTTTTTTGATATTTTTACTGTATTTACAGCTCCTATTTTTTGTGCTTTTTTATCTATTTTATCTAAAAAATTAAAAACTTCTAATTTATACGGAATCGTAACATTCATTCCTTTTAAAGTACCTTTGTATTCTTTTATTTTTTCAGGAAGTTGATTGATTGATTGAATATCAAAATTTATATATTCACTATTATCTAATTTCAATTTTTTAAACTTTTCTGTAAAATATCCCTTAGAAAATGAATATGAAATATTTTTGCCAACTAAAGCGTAAGTACTTTTATTTTCTTTTTTTTCCATAAAAATCGATTATTAAAATTAAGGCAATACCTAAAAGAATAAACATGATTGAAATCCATGTTTGAGTTATTGAAAAATCAGGAATAAAACGTTCGTAGTTTTCAACTATTTTATTTCCTTTTTGATCTAATAAAAAGTTTTTGTTTTTTATTTTAAATATTGTTTTTTTCCATGGCCAAACAATACCTAAAGAGCCGGTGATAAATCCGATAATTATTGCTGTTACAATTTGGTTCCATTTTTTTAAAACATATCCTAATATATGAGACATAGATACCAATCCAAAAGCTGATCCTGCTGTAAAAACAGTTATAATTTTTAGATATTTAATTTTTGTTTGATCTTTTAAAACTTCAAAATTACCAGATAAAACATTTACTAAAACCCCTCCTAAAACATTTACACTATCAACTAATAATAATACATAATTACCTAATAATATTAAAATAAATGAGCCTGATAAACCTGGTAAAGTCATTCCTGAAACACCAATAATTCCACAAATAAACACAAACCAAAGATTGTCATTTTCTTTTGCAGGAGTCATAAAACTAATAAATATTCCGATTGAAATACCAATAATTAATGAAATAACGTTTTTAAGTTTCCAATCATTAAAATCTTTTGAAATGTAATAAATAGATCCTATTATCATTCCGAAAAACCATGACCAAACATAGCCTTCATAATTTTTTAGAAAATAATCTAAAATTAAAGAAATACTAAAATAACTAAACATACTTCCAAGCATCACCAATGCCAAAAATTGCAAGTTCGTATATTGTACAAAGCTTTTAAACCTACCTCTTAGCAAAAGCATAAAGGCTTTACCATTTATTTTTTGAAAAGAATAAATAAGCTCATTATAAAACCCCATTACAAAAGCAACCATACCGCCTGAAACCCCAGGAACTTTGTTTGCTCCTCCCATAATTAATCCTTTAAAAAAAAGACTAGTTTTTTCAGATAAAGTACGTTTGATATACATCTTTATTTATTAGATAACTAAAATATTATTGCTGCTTTACTGCAATTTTTTCGAGTATTAAAATTAATACGAATCCTATAATTATTAGTGCAGATGCATAAATTATTTGCGAGTCTCCTTCATAAGAAAAAGGAGAAATAGAAAGTTCGTTAAAAGGTACTTTTTCGCCATGGGAATTTGTTCTAAAAGTTAGTACTTTTTTCCATGGCCATATTTTATTTAAAGAACCAATTATAAAACCTGTTAAAACCGCTAACGTGTAATTTTTATAGTTTTTAAATAAGTACTTTAAAATTCTAGAAAAAGACAATAATCCAATAATAGCTCCTGCTCCTATAGCTGCTATAGTTGTAATATTTCGATTATTTACTGCTTCTAAAACGGGTTTGTAAGCTCCTAAAAGCACTAATATAAAAGAACCTGAAATACCTGGTAAAATCATCGCACAAATTGCTATTGCACCTGCAAAAAACATAAAAAGTGTTGAGGAATTTTCAGATATCATAGGATTTAAAGTGGTAATATAGTATGCTAATACAGCTCCTAAAATAGCTAACACAACCGTTATTATATTCCATTTTGTAATTTGTTTAGCTATATATATTATACTTGCTAAAACTAATCCAAAGAAAAAAGACCATAATAAAATTGGATGGCTTATTAACATCCAAGAAATTACTTTTGCTAAAGATATAATACTGATAAAAACACCAACAAAAAGAGATGCTAAGAAGTTACCATTTAACTGTTGCCAAGCTGCTTTTACTCCTTCTTTTTTTAATGTTTTAAAAAGTGTTAAATTAATATTACTAATTGAGTTTAGTAACTCTTCATAAATTCCTGAAATAAAAGCAATAGTTCCTCCTGAAACCCCAGGAACAACATCTGCAGCTCCCATTGCCATTCCTTTTAACATTATTACAAGGTAATCTTTACTTGTTCTGCTCATATAAATTGATTAATCTTTTTTCTTTGCTGGTTTAAATTTAATTAACTTATTTTTTTTAAGTTGTAATGTGTCTATTTTTATTGATTTCTTTTTTTTCTTTAATCCTAATTTTTTACCTAAATCTGATAAGTTATTAAAATTAACCTGATATGAAAGACCAATACCTTGTGTATAACCTTCTTCTTCTGTAGAGTATTGCACTTCGTTTTGTCTATTAAAAACAGTACCTCTTAAACTACCTTCTTCATTTAATAACACCTCTACTTTTACTTCGCCAACTACACTTGTTTGGGTATTTGCTCCAACAGGAACACCTACTTTACCATTTACTAAAACGCGGTCACTTAATTGTGTTGTAATAGATACATCAACCTGATCATCTGATCTTAAATCATTTACATTACCTCTATCTCCTTGCGTATAACCTAATCCTAATTGAAACTTATTATCTTTATTATTTAACATATCTGTTAAAATACTTGATGCTATTTCTGAGGCAGTTCCTGTTAAACCAGAAGCTGCGCTATTACCTATTGCATCTTCATTATAAAAGGTTCCGAAAGCTAATAAAAAAGAAAAATGTTGCATTTTCGTATTTAAATCGTTTCCGTTTAATATAAACTCTAACTCAGAGGCAACTGTAGAGTTTGCGTTTGGAATTTTTATATCAAATTCTTGTTTAGAATTAAATAGACCTCCTGTTATTTTTGTGTATAAGTCTATCGGTATTTTACGGTTAGAATTAATATTATCTAACAATTGTGCTGGATTTGCTTTGGTTTGGTAAATGGCGGTTAAATCTAATTCTGCTTCATACGGATTACCATTCCACGCTATGGTTCCTCCTTTTTGAACGGTAAAAGGTTTTGATATTCCTGCGTATTTAAAATTATATAGTCCTTTGTCTATTTCAAAATCGCCATACATTTTAAATTTACCTAGCGTATTTATATCAATTCTTAAATTACCTTCACCACTACCTTTTAATTCACTCCCAGACACTTTATCTATAACAACCTGTGCAATAGCATCTTTAGTAACTTCTAAATTAATTTTTAAATCGAGCCCCTTTATATCTTTAATACTTTTGTTTATTTTTTCCTCATTTGGTTTACCTGTTTTAAAACGGATTAATTTATAATTATCTATCGTTTTTACATCGTTTAAAGGTATTACAAACACTGTCCCTTTATTTGTTTTTCCTTCTACAACAATATCTAAATTATTTGTAAGTCCTCTAATTTCGGCATTCCCATTTAAAAATCCAGTTCCGTAGTACGATGTTTCTTCTTTCTCTTTTGTATCTAATACTAATAAATTATCAGTATCTATATCTAATTTTAAATACCAATCTTTAAAGTTTTGGTGTGCAATATAACCTGATAAAGTTCCTTGAGTTTGATGCTTTGTATCCTCTAATAAAACGTTATCTAATTTAAATTGCTGCTCTTCTAAAACAATACTTGTGTTTCCTTTTAAATCAAAATCGATATTTAAATACGGAAATGTTAAACCAGCTTCTTCAAAATTCAAAACCCCTTGAAAATCAGGATTATTTAAATATCCTTTTGCTGTAAAATCTCCTGTTACTTTTCCTCTAAGTTTATCTAAAACTTCTTCTCCTAAAGGACTAAAAGCAGCTATTTCATATTCTTTTAAAGAAACATTTAAATCAATTGTTGGCTTTTCTTTTGATAAATCTACCCCTCCTATTGCTGAAATATTTTTTGCCTTTTCACTTATTAAAGAAAGGTTTACTTTATATTTTTCATATGAATTATCACCTGTTACGTTTAATGCCAAGTCTCCTTGAGATGAATCATTTATATGAAAATTTTCTATCAGCAGATTTCCTTTGGGCGTTAATTTTTTATTTTCTTGTTTAAAATCAACACTACCACTTAGGTCTCCTGTTAATTTCAAATTATCTATTATAGGTAAAAAACTACCTAATTTTACCTTATTAAAATCAGCTTTTAAGTCTTTGTAAGTGGTATCTCTAACAATTCCTTTAAATTGAATTTTTTGCTGTCCAGATTCGAGTGTAAATGGACTTATTAAAAAATTATTTTCTTTTAAATCAAAAGTTACTTTATGTTCTTTGTTTTCTTTATTGTTAACAACCCAATCATACCCTTTATAGTTAAAGGTTGATTTTTGTAAGCCTACAACTGATTTTTGCAACTCATTAATTGTATAATAAAAATCTACATTAAAACTTTCTGTATAATCTATACCTCCTTTAAAAACAGATTTAAAATACAGGGTATCATTTTGTGTTCTATTTAATAAGTTTAACTTTTCTATATTGTAATATTTGGTATTAATTTTACCTGCGGTTAAATGGGTATTGTATAATGGATTTTTATTATCTAATCTTAATATTACGTCTTCTATTTCGTTTTTGTATGCATTTATTTGAGGCGATGTAAATGTTAGTTTTAAAGCATTTTTATCAGAATTAATTTTCCCTTTTAATCTTGTATTTTTACCAATGGATATATTGGGTAAAAACACATCAATAATTTGATTGTAAATTGTAAAATCAAAATCTAAAAATTGATTTGGAGTTACTTTGTTCGGTACATAATTTGTATAAACACTTCCTAAAGCATTTTGAGTTATTGGCATTAACTCTTCAAATGAAAACTTTCCTTTTAGCTCACCTTTAACAATATCTTCTGAGTTAACAGCTATGGTTTTAATACTATCTTTTACGGATGAATTTATTTCAAAAATTTTAAAAGGATATTGTGTTTTTTGATTTGTATACACTACATTTTTAAATATTGCTTTACCTATAATATCATCAAAAGTATTTCCTGAGATATTTAATTTGATTTTCCCTTTTAATTTTGCAATACTATCACGTGTAAATAAGTTTGTTTTTTTTAAATCAATTTTATCAATATTCGCTACAAAATCAAATTTATTTATTGCTGATGAAAAATCTGCTAATCCTTCAAAATTCATTTTAAAGTTAATGTCTCTTGCATCTAATAATCCATCAAATTTTTTATTTTGAAATTGACCATTAACGTTTAAATTTTTATATTCATAATTATTAAAACTAAGACTACTTACCTTTCCAATAATAATAGTATTTATATTATCTACATTAAACCCTCTACCATTTACATCAGCTTTTAGCGATATTTGGCCAAGTATAGGATCGTTAGTAAAAACTCCTAAATCAAATTTATCAAACTCTACTTCACCCACATAAGCTGCTTCATCAATATTATCTATTTCTGTTAATTGTAAGTCAGATATTATAGTACCAATTTCTGATTTTACAGAAAGTGTTGCATTCATTTGTTCAGGAGTAATCCTAACAATTCCATTAAGAGAAAAGTTTCCTAATCGCTGAAACTCTGATGGTAATGACTTACCCAATAAATTAGGAAGTACGTTTTTTAATTGAAAATAATTTGCCGTTACATTATCAAATTCAGCGTCAAAAACAAAACCTCTACTTGTTTTTATAGCATTAACAAACCCCATATTTCCAATTACTTTCATTCCATTTTTAGAATGAAGTTTAACATTATTGGCGCTAAAGTTATTTAATACACCTTCCATGACTCCTGTAAAATACAAAATATCATTTCCGTTTAATTCATTATATAATTTATTTAAATCTTTAATTGCAAGAGCACTTTTTGATAATTGTGCTTTAAAGTTTACCTTATCATTAAAATTAACGAAATCTTTACGGTTGTATGTTAATTTTATATCTCCTTGTAATTTTGAGGCATTGTTGGTTTCTAATAGTGTATTTTTAAAATCCATGTATTTTTTAGTGTACATAAAATCTGTAGAAAAATTAACTACCTTAATACCTCTATTTTCAGTAAAATTCATTTCTCTCATTTTAAGAGAAACATTAGGTCCTACAATTGAAAAGTTTAATAAATTACCACTTGCATTATAGGCTGCAAATTTTAATGGCTTTTTATCGTTTTCATCAAGTAATTTAAAAGTTAAATTTTCAATAGCAATTTTATCGCTTCCTAAAACAAAAGGAGTTGCCAAACTATCTCGTGGTTTACCATCTTCAAAGCTATCTAAAAAAACAGCCATGTTATCATTTTTTTCTCCTTTATAGGTTCTCATATTAAAATAAGCGCCTTTTAAAGAAGCTTCGCCTAAATCAACGCGATTTTCTAATACTTTTTTGGCATTTAGTAGTGAAGTGCTTAAATTTTGAACAAAAATAAGGGTATCTTTATGATGGTCTCTTATTTCAATTTCTTTTAACTGAACGCTTCCTAACCACGATAAATCAATTCTTTTTACAACAATATTAGTATTAAACTCTTTATTAACCCAATTTGTTGCTTCTTTTGCTAACTTACTTTGTACATAAGGTAATGATAGTAAAATAATAAGCAAGATTATAAAAAGCAACACGTACTTTAAGAATCTCCATAGTATTTTACCTAATTTTTTAATAATAGTACCTTTCATAAAATGACCAACAAATGTAATCAGCTAACTGCAAAAATGCTGCCTTATTTTAAAGAAATATTAATTTTAACGAAATTCTAACGCAATATCGATATTTTTGCATTTTAATACAAAAAACATTGAGTACAAAAAACAGCTATATCTTAGGTATTGAAAGCTCTTGTGACGATACAAGTGCTTCGGTAATTTACAACGGAAAAGTAATAAGTAACGTGGTTGCTAATCAAGAAATACACGCTAAGTATGGTGGTGTAGTTCCTGAACTTGCCTCAAGAGCGCACCAACAAAATATTGTTCCGGTAGTACAGCAAGCTATTGAACAGGCTAATATTACTAAAAACGATTTAAATGCTATCGCCTTTACTCGTGGTCCTGGCTTAATGGGTTCGTTATTGGTTGGTACTTCCTTTGCTAAATCTTTTGCCTTAGGATTAAACATTCCATTAATAGATGTGAACCATATGCAAGCACATATTTTGGCGCATTTTATTGATGAAGAGGATAGTAAAACCCCACCTTTTCCTTTTGTATGTTTAACCATAAGTGGCGGACATACACAAATTGTAAAAGTTAGCAATTATTTTGATATGGAAATTTTGGGCGAAACTATTGATGACGCTGTAGGTGAAGCCTTTGATAAATCAGCTAAAATATTAGGTTTACCTTATCCAGGTGGCCCATTAATTGATAAATATGCTCAGTTAGGAAACCCGAAAGCCTACCAATTTACAAAACCTAAAGTTGGTGATTTACAGTTTAGTTTTAGTGGATTAAAAACAGGTATTTTACGTTTCATTCAAAAAAACGTGAAAGAAAACCCTAATTTTATTAAAGAAAACTTACATGATATTTGTGCCTCTATTCAATACACTATTGTTGAAATATTGATGGAGAAATTAAAAAACACTGTAAAACAAACCGGTATTAAACATATTGCCATTGCTGGTGGCGTTTCGGCAAATTCAGAAATTAGAAAACGCTTAACACTTGCCGAAAAACATTGGGGATGGACAACCTATATTCCTAAATTTGAATACACTACCGATAATGCCGCAATGATTGCTATTGCTGGCTACTTAAAGTATTTAGATGCCGATTTTTCTGATATTTCAGTTACCGCTAAAGCACGTTTAAAAGTTACCGAATAAAAAAACCTCTTCGAAATAAAATCATTATGAATAGTTTTAAAAACAGATTTTTATTTAATGTTACGTATTACTTTTTATGGGTAACATATTTTTTACTTGCTCGTTTTTTATTTTTAACTTTTTATTTTGATAAAACTATTGAGTTAGGTTTTATTACTATTTTAAAAACCTTCTTATACGGAATTCAATTAGATTTTTCGTTTGCAGCATATTTAACTGCTATTCCGTTTTTAATTATTATTTTTTCTATTTGGATACCCAAAAAAATTATATCTTATTTTATTAAAACATACACCTTTATCCTCATTTTTGGTATTACTTTATTAATGTTAATTGATATTATTTTATATAAATCTTGGGGAGTTCGTATCGATGCTACATTAGTAAGTTATTTAAGTAACCCTAAATTAATGTTAGCTTCTGTTGCTACAATACAACTTATAGGTGGTGTTTTTATATGGATTCTTATTTCTCTTATCATAATTTATTTTTTCAATAAAGTAATCCGAAAAATCACCAATAATTTAACGAAAGGTTCTTTTTTAGAAATACCTATTTTACTTTTAATGATTGGTTTTTTAATTATTCCTATACGAGGCGGATTTGCAAACATTCCTATCAACCAAAGTAATGTATATTTTTCTACAAAAATGTTTGCTAATCATGCGGCAGTAAATTTTATTTGGAATTTTGCCAACACATTAACCCATAAAATAGATGATAAAAACCCGTACAAACATTATAAAGAAAAGGTTGCTGAAAATATTATCAACAAAACAAGAAATCAACTTTTAATAGGATCTGATACTATTTTAAACACCAAAAAACCTAACGTTATCCTGCTTATTTGGGAAAGTTTATCTGCAAAATCTGTAGCAGTATTAGGAGGTGCACCTAATGTTACCGAAAATTTAAATAAATTATCAGAAGAAGGTATTTTATTTACCAATTTTTACGGAAATGGCGATCGAACCGACAAAGGTGTTCCTGCAATTTTAAGCGGTTATTATCCCCAACCTACAACCAGTATCATGAAAATGCCACATAAATCAAAATCACTACCTACATTAACCAAAGAAATGAAGAACTTAGGTTACAATACTGGGTTTTATTATGGTGGCGACAGTAATTTTGGTAATATGATTACCTATTTACGCAACGGTAGTATTGATAAAATTGTAGACGGAGCTGAGTTTGATAAAGAAAATTGGAATTCGAAATGGGGTGCGCACGATCATATTTTTTTAGATCGTTTTATGAAAGATTTATCTGAACCAACACTACAACAACCATTTTTTCAAATCGGACTAACCTTAACAAGTCACGAACCTTATGAGTTTCCTGATGAATACAAGTTCGGAAAAGACTCTGAAGAAAACTTATACAAAAGTGCACAGGCTTATACTGATAAAGCAATTGGTAAATTTGTTAAAGATGCTAAAAAGCAACCTTGGTGGCATAATACATTAATTGTAATTATGTCTGATCACGGACATCCATTACCAAAGCACGAAGGTTATTTTAACGCTCCTAAAAAGTTTCAAATACCAATGGTTTGGTTAGGTGGCGCATTAGCAAAAACAGGAATTACAATTGATAACTTTAGTGCCCAAAGTGATTTTGCATATACGTTAACCGATTTACTAAACGGAAATTCGAAACAATTTGAATACGGAAAACATATTTTTAACAACTCTAAAAATCAGTATGTTCATTATGTTTTTAACAAAGGATTTGGTACCATTTCTAAAAATGGAACATTTGTTTACGATTATGTTAGCAACAAACCCGTAATTAAAAAAGGAAATTACAAACCTTTAGATTCTTTAGGAAAAGCAATTAGCCAAAAAGCCTATCAAGATTTTTTAGATAGATAAGACAATCAACCTTATAAATCAATTTCTTTTAATGCTTTTATATTATTGCGCTCTAAAAAGGCATCAATAGTTTCAAAATGCTCAATAACACGTTGGTCTTTAAATTCGAATACTTTTTCTGATAAACCTTGCAGGAAATCACGATCGTGAGATACCAAAATTAAAGTTCCGTCAAAATGCATTAAAGCTTCTTTTATCACATCTTTAGATCGTAAATCTAAGTGATTTGTAGGCTCATCTAAAATTAACACATTTACAGGTTCTAGCAATAATTTAACCATTGCTAAACGTGTTTTTTCTCCACCCGAAAGCACTTTTACTTTCTTTTCAATATCATCGCCAGCAAACATAAAACGTCCTAAAATGTTTTTTATTTGAGTTCTTATATCGCCCTCTGCAACCTCATCTACGGTTTGAAAAACGGTTAATTCAGGATCTAATAATGAGGCTTGATTTTGTGCAAAATACCCTACCTTGGCATTGTGCCCTAAGCCGCATTCACCATCAAAATCTATTTCGCCCATAATTGCTTTAATCATGGTTGATTTTCCTTCTCCGTTACGCCCAACAAACGACACTTTTTCGCCACGAGCAATTGAAAAACTAGCCTCTTCAAAAACGGTCAAATCGCCGTATTTTTTGGTTAAACTTTCTACTTTTACTGGATAATCTCCCGAACGTGGTGAGGGCGGAAAACGTAATTTTAACGACGTTGTATCTACCTCATCTATCTCAATAGGAACAATTTTTTCTAACATTCGTTCACGGGAAGCAACTTGATTTGTTTTAGAATACGTTCCTTTAAAACGCTCTATAAATCCTTTAATATCAGCAATTGTTTTCTGTTGTTCCTGGTAGGCTTTTATTTGATGTGAACGACGTTCTTTTCTAAGCTCTAAATAATGCGAATAATTCGCTTTATAATCATGAATCGTTCCCATGGTAACCTCAATAGTTCGGTTGGTAATATTATCGATAAATGCTTTATCGTGCGAAATTACCACAACTGCTTTGGCTTTGTTTAATAAAAAGTTTTCTAACCAAATCACTGATTCTATATCTACGTGATTCGTAGGCTCATCTAATAAAATTAAATCGGGTTTTTGTAATAAAATTTTAGCCAATTCAATTCGCATACGCCAACCACCACTAAACTCGCTTGTTAATCGATCAAAATCTTCTTGCTTAAATCCTAATCCTTTTAGTGCTTTTTCTACCTCAGCTTCGTAATTTACTTCTTCTAATGCATAATAACTTTCGCCTAAATCCGTAACACGCTCAATAATTTTCATGTATTCTTCCGATTCGTAATCGGTACGCGTTTCTAACTGTTTATTTAATGAATCCATTTCGGCTTTCATTTTAAAAACAGCATCAAAAGCTTTCGATGCTTCTTCACGAACCGTGCAATTATCTTCCATTAACAAATGCTGTGGCAAGTATGCAACTACTGTATCTTTCGGACTCCTAACTCCGCCTTTGCTAGCTTTAGAAACTCCTGCTATAATTTTCATCATAGTTGATTTTCCGGCACCGTTTTTACCCATTAAAGCAATTTTATCATTCTCGTTTATTACAAACGAAACATCTTTAAATAAGGTTTTTCCACTAAACTCAACCGTTAATTGATCTACAGTAATCATGCATCTATATTTTGAATCGCGAAATTAGCAAAAACTGTGCATAACTTATTAAAAACTTTAAGGAATGCTATTTATTGATTTTGTTATATTTACAAGAAAAAAATTGCTGATACTTTGTGTTATTCTTTTTAAAAGTGGAATAATGAGAATAAAGTTACGCATATAACGAGTTGTGCAGCATGCAACTCACTCACCCTGTAAAATATGAACGAAAAAGAAAAATTCCCAACTCCTTCACAATTTTATAGAAATTTAAGACCTGATTTTTTTTCAGATTCCACAACTGAATCAAAAGTTCTATTAACTAAAGAACAATTAGCTTTCGAATTAAGTCAAATTTCTACGAACCAAAAACATGATAGTTTTGAAAACCTTTGCCGTAGATTAGCTGAAAAATTAATTACTCCGAATTTAATACCACAGGTTGGACCAACAGGTGGTGGGGATGGAAAAACAGATTCAGAAACATATCCAGTTTCTAGATATATTTCTGATAGATGGTTTATCAGTGAAAATAAGTGGAACGAAAATGAGAATTGGGCGTTTGCTATAAGTGCTAAAAAAGATTGGAAACCAAAAGTTAAATCTGATGTAAAAAAAATTGTTGAAACAAATAGAGGTTACACAAAAACATATTTTTTTTCAAATCAAAAAATCCGTAGCAAAGAGAAAAAAGAAACTCAAGACCTTCTTAATGAAAAATACGGAATTGAACTTATTATTCTTGATGCTGAATGGATAATTGAAAAGGTTTATAGTAATCATCTTCTAAACGAAGTTATCGACAGTTTAAACCTATCATCTTTACATCGAGAAGAAAAAAAAATAGGAGCAAATGACTTGGAAAGGACAAAGAAACTATCTGAAATTGAAGAAACAGTAAATAACTCAGATAGAACCTTCGAAGTTGACTTCCAATTAGTAGAGGATTGTTTAGAAAGTGCCATCTTATCTAGAATGTTAGAATTGCCAAAGACAGAAGTTATAGGGAAATTTGAAAGAGCAAAAAGGTTTGTAAATAAATTAAATAATATACAGCAAAAAATAAGAATCCATTATCAACTTTCCTGGACATTAATTAATTGGTATGACGACTATAAATCTTTTTACGAAGAGTTCTTAATTGTAAAAGAATTAGTTCAAAATCATCCAAACTTAAACAACATAGAGTTTTATTTGAACCTTTTAAATATTCTTAAAACTATATCATGCCTTGAAGAAACAAAGTATATACTTGTCATTGATATCGAAAAAGAAGAGAAAGATTTTATAACATTCATTAGTAAATGTTCTAAAAACAAAGAAAAACCATCTACTTCTCTCCTTGCTAAATTTCATTTATCATTTTTTCAATTGAGACAAAAAATAGAAAATGGAATTTCAGTTTCTGATGAGTTGATAAAACTTAAAGAATACTTTAAATTAAGTGAAAAGCATTTAGATATACCTTTTGAACAATTAAAGGAATTTATTAATGTTTACGATAAAATTTTACCTGACAATGAAGATTATGATGATTTGATTTTTGTTATTGCAGAATTAGAATCTACCAGAGTTTCAGAATTAGCTTCTGCTAAAATTTATTTGAATAGAGGAAGCACTAAGTTAAAGAATGGCTTAAATAAAGAAAGTTTAGTCTTCTTTGGAAAAGCTGTTAGAAAGCTAGCTAAAGAAGAAACTCAAGACGAATTTTATTTTTGTTTAATGCTATTAAGTGAAGCATATTCGAATTTAGGCTTACATTGGGCTTCTAATAATTGTGTCATTTCTGCAATTAATCTTTATATCAACGAATTCTTTACTACAGGTACAATCAATCGAAGATTATACAACAGTATTGAACAAATTTTAAAAAATGAAGTTATACTTGGTCGTATTCCTATATTACTAACTTGGTATGAACTTTTTAACGTAATAAAATATTATTTTGAATCAGAAATAAATTCAGAAAATGAAGAAATGTCTATTGAAAACCTCATAGACGCTTGTCTTTCTACAAGGTTATTAAATACTGACTTTAAAAATTTCAAAGAATTATCAAGTTTATCAGATGTTTTAACTAAAAATAAACTTTGGCTAAGTGCTGATTCAGTTTTATATTTATTGGGTTATGAAGATTTAATAGAAATTGATAAGTCTAGAAGCCCTTCATATACAAAAGAAAATTTCAAAGAATTTTATAATAAATTAGCAAACCAACCTTTTGTAGAACAAATGGCTTTTGAGACTAATTTTTTAAATAAAAATGAAATAACATCTTACACTAGAATACTAGGAATAAAATTTATAATTAATTCAAAAGATGATATACAACTTTTAATTTTAGGAGAAACTATTTTTGCTTATTTGGAATCATTTTTGGCAACTGCTTTTGAAGATGCGTTTCCATTATCTGAAAAAATTACATTAAATATTAAATATGAGAAATTAGATAAATTCTTTAAAATAAAACATGAGAGTAAAAATTTAATTGACTTATCCATTAATCAAAATTATGAGTATACTTCAAAAGATATTCCTGAATTAATGGACGAACTAATTCCTTTAATTATTGGAAGTAACTACATGTTTAAAGATTATAAAGATTTTTTTGAGAATTTATACAAAAATGACGAAGTTCACGAAAGGTTAACCCTAATAGTTGAACATAAAAATTTCTTAACAAATACCTTAACTACAAACCCTAAATTCTTTCTAAAGAACTGGGTAAATGAAAATACCAAAAATTTTCGTTTAAAAAGAATTTCAAGTCCTATAGTACTATCTCAATCTAATTTGGAAAAGAATGAAAATAACAAAGAAAAACCAGATTTCAATTCTGTAACTCATAAAAACATGACCGCAGAAACAATAATTGACAATCATTTATGGGATAAAGCTAAGTGGAAAGCATTTGGTTTTGTACAAATGCCACAACCAACACCTTTTGGCATTTTATTAGCTTTTGATAATGAACATGCTGCTAAAAAGATATTTGAAAATTGGATAAAAGAATATGGAAAAATTGATAATGAAGAAACAATCTCTATTTCTATAATTAAAGGCATTAGAAAAGATAATCCGTATTGGTATAAAGTTTTAATAAGTAAGGATATTAGAAAAAATCAAATGAAAGATGGCTCTTTTATTTCATTATCATCTAGATTTCATAGAATGGAAGCCACAAGTAGTACTAATTTAGATAATTTGATTAATGGTTATAAATATTTTAAAGAATACTTATTAATACCTGCTTATGTTGATAAGGAGACTAATATGAAACCTTTTCCTGAATTAGGAATACTTAAAACTAAATTGAAATTTATTAACGCTTGGGAAATCGGAATTCATAGTCCTGAAAGTGTTGTTATAACCGAAGATGACATACCAATCATTCCTGCAAATATTGAAAATGCTCCAATTCTAAAATTATTGAAAGAAAAAAGAAAATAAAAAAAAGCACGACCGCACAACACCGTATATAATTTATTGTTGGCTTCTTGCCTACTTACGAAAGTCCTCTCGGACTTTCTTGGTCGGTAATTATTTACTAAATTAGTTGCTTAAACCACGCAACAAACCATATACAAACACGTTGGCGGCAAATTGAAAAATGAAAAATCCAAATTCCATATTTAAAGAAAAAATGAGCGAAACTTACAAACTCTTAGTGGAATTAGAGATATTAAAAAGCGACATTCAACACTTATCTAATACGGAAAAAGAATATTTTAAAATTACTGTAGATAAATCAAAATTTCTTTATAGAACATATTTTAATTCAGTAAAACTTTTAGTCTTGAACATTCATAAAATACTGAATCCAAAAGAGTATTTTAGCTTGAAAAAGACAATAAATTTTGCAAAATCAAATATTCATAAAATTGAATGGAATAATCAAATGACTCAAGCTGAACTGAACCAAATTGAGTTACAAATAAATGATTTAATTGAGCATAATCTTGAAAAGATAAAAACCTTAAGAAATAATCAATATGCTCATTTAGATAAAAATAAAGATACAATTGAATACGATTTGCGGTTAATCGATATGTACGAAACTATTGAAAAATCAGAGACGATTTATAAAAAAATTCTATCTCATTTTAAAAGCTCTGATGCTCTTTTCAATATATGGAAAAACCCACCAGATGAAATCATTAATCTATCTAAATATCACAAAATAAGGAAACTATTATTAGATAAATATTTGAAAAATGAATGGAGTGATGATTTAGACCAAATCTGGAAAATATTGAATGAAAACCCAGCGTAGAATACCGTATATAATTAATGGCTGGTTCTCGCCTACTCAAGAAAAAAAAAGACGAAAACTATTTAGTTTTCGTCTTCAGGTTTGATAAATTCTGACTGATATTTTTCTAAAAATTTCTTCTGTCTTGCAATCATTTGTTGCCTTAATTTATCAATGTCCATAAAGTCTTTACCAAAATTACTTCCAAAAAAATCATCATTAAAGAAATGTTTGCTGAAAAGTGAATCTTGAGAAAAAACATCATCAAATCCTTGATTTTCAAATCCTGAATAGTTTGAGAAAAATCGTGATTTAAAAGATTGCATCAAACTACCTTTATCTGACAATGAGAGATTATCGAACTTATCGTTGGAAGACCAAGAATAAATACTGTCATATCTAATTAAGTTTCCTTTTTCATCAAATTCTTTATCAACTTTCCAAGTACCTTTAGGCTCTTCAACTATATCAGTTTTATTATCTTCTTTTTCAAGCTTTTTAGTTTCATTTTCTTGTCCGTTACAACTAATACTTAACAAGCTAACCATAAATATTAAAATATACTTTTTCATCACTTTAAATTTTAAGCTAAACTTAATTCTGGGTTTGTTGTATCTCTTTTTAACAAACCACTAGTTTCTATCATTTTAATCAATTTGTTTTGGTGGAATACTTTTGATTTTCTTTCACCATTTTTATACCAAACACATTCCAAATAATTGTCATTATTAACTAAACCAAATATTGAATCTTTTTTTGGGACATATTTGATAACTTGCATTTTTGGGGAGGTAAGTTTTCCTTTAACTGTTACCCATTCCCCAGATTTAAACTTTCTTGGCATAACATTATAATTTTAAAGAATTAAACTTATTATTAAGGGGATGCTGAAAAAAATCAGCATCCTTCTTAACATTTTACTCTAAAATTTAATGAAACAATTATGATATCTTAATGCTTCTGGCAGGCTTTTGTTTTGCCTCTTCTTTTTTTGGTAAAAGAATACTTAAAATACCATTTTCATAATTTGCATTAATCTTTTCATCGTTTACACTTTCTGGTAAATTAAAGGTTCTTTTGAACGAGGAATAACCAAACTCTCTACGAGTATAATTTTCTTCCTTGTGTTCATTTTCTTCATTCGTTTCTGTCGAAATCGATAATAATTGATTATCGAGGTCAAGCTGAAAATCTGACTTTTTTAACCCTGGAACAGCCATTTCTATCATAAAAGCATCGGCAGTTTCCTTAATATTTACTTTTGGTAAAGTAATACCAGTATTGAAATTTGAAGTAAATACTGATGGTAAGTCTCTATTAAAAATGTCATCTAACCAATTTGACAAAGTTGGAAAGTTTTGATTTGAATTGCTGTTCGCTAAACTTCCATTTTTAGGAACAGTTACTAAATTGTTCATAATTATAAAATTTTAAATTAAACATTATTTCAAATTTGAAATCGCTTCGACTTCTATATTCTTTGTGCAAAAAAAATGCCATTACGAATAAATAGTTATTTTACTAAATTTAATACATTAAAAAATGAAATTTTGTCACAATTCTAAATAATTGACATATTTACTCACAATAAAATGACATATTTTCATTTTATATTTATAATAAAATTAGAAAATAATTGTGGGAAATAAAATCTTGGAATAAGCACTACAAACAACAACGTGTATAATTCATTGCTAGTTACAGCATACTTACGAAAGTCATCACGGACTTTCTATCTGTGATTTATTTGCTAACTTTAGTGCTTAATCAACGCAACGAAATCATAGATAAACATGTTAGCTATAAGGTAAAAAAATAAACTAAATTAACTATGAAAGAGAATTACAATAAATCAGTAAAACTTGAATGTATAACTTGTGGAGACTCCGATTTTGAATATAATGATGATAAATCTTGGATTAAATGTAATCGATGTGAAAAAGAATATAACGGAGAATATAATGAATTAGTAGAATTAAATCAAGAAAATATATCACAAGAAATTGAGAAAACTAAAAAAGAAGTTCAAATTGATTTACAACAAAAAATGAATAACATACTAAAAGAAACCTTCAAAGGAAATAAAAATATTAAATTTAAATAACATGGAAATAATTGGACTTATTAATTAATTATTGCCCTTTTATTGGCTATTTTCACTTATTTCAATCATGACATAAAAATAAAAAAACAATCTGAACTTATTAATGACTACCAAATAAAGAAATTAGAAAAGGATAAATCAGAGGAAAAGAAAGGTCGAATAGAAGCAAATGTAATTAAACGAGATAAAGGTAAACGAATTGTTAAAATCTATAATAAAGGGAAATCAATTGCGAAAGGTGTAAATGTTAATATCCTTGAATCATTAGGAATTAATATTTTACAAAATCCTTGCCCGATCGATATTAAACTACAAACAGGAATAGATATAACCAAAGATGTTGTGATTAATGTAACGCAAGAACATCTTGAAAAAAGAGAAGTAAATATTCAAATTATTCACAACATCTTTTCTAAAGTCAATATCTCAGACAAAAAAAACATTGTTAAAGCTTTAAAGAAAAATGACTTAAATATTGTTCCTGTTAAAAATTTTTATATTGCCTTGTTTGTTAATGTAGAAAAATATCAAGAACCATATTTTGTTATTGGAATAGAACTCACCAAACAAATGGATTTAAATAAAGAACATATTAAAACAAATTTAAATAAATACTTCTATAAACACGTGGAATTTAAAATATTTGAAATTATTGAGAATAATGAGAGTTCAGACAAGTTAATTGAACAAGGAGAAAAAATTATGATGTAAAAAAAGTTTGCTAACATCATATAACTAGTTATGGCCAATTAAAATAAACAGATATTCCTCTTGCAAGTAGAAATAAAAAATCCACGAATAAAATGTTACAAATGTATGCGACCTGCTAGCACATGCATTTGTAAATATCTTAACCCTTTTCATACGAAGACTCGTTTTATTATCTTGATGCATCCGAAGGAATACCGAAAAGAAAAAAGCGGAACAGGGCATATTACGAAACTTCAACTTGAAAATTCAGAAATTATAGTTGGTGTCGATTTTACTAATAATAGCCGAGTAAATGAAATAATTGCTAATAAAGAAAATAACGCTTTCTTACTGTATCCAGGAAAAGATAATTTTAACTTCTCTACAAGAAAAAATGCTGAAATAAATTCTTTTATGGGAGATGGTCCACACATTTTTATTCTTGATGGTACCTGGCCTTGCGCTCGTAAAATGCTTAAACTAAGTACCAACTTACAACAATTAAAAAGAGTCAGTTTTGATAATAAAATTAAGTCTAAATTTATTATTAAACAGCAACCAGCAGCGCTTTGTCTTAGTACAATTGAATCTGTTTACACAGTAATAAACTTACTTAAGAAGGCTGATTTAGAAAAATGTGATACAAAAAATTTCTTGCTTCCTTTTGAAAAAATGATAGACCATCAACTCGAATATGCACTAAATCCAGATAGTAAAAATTATTGCTCAACAACTAACAAAGAGATGATTACTAAGAACATGTACAAGAAAAAAACAGAAAGAAATATTATTTTTGAACAAGAGTAGATAAAACTACTAAAAAATACATAAGTGATTTAAAAAACACAACCACAAAATAATTATGAATGATACAGATGCAAGCATTACAGTGATTCTTATTTTAGGTTGCCACTTAGCAGCTATTCTCATTGGTTATAAAAAACAAAAAACGACCTTAATAGTTTCTTATTTAAACGCAGTTATTATAATTGGTTTCTTAATTTTTTGGATCATTGACAACATAAATGCAAAACAACATAATTTCGATTTTATAGAATTATCTGTAATAAGTGTAGAAGTTTCTATTTTAATAGCAGCCCTTTATTCCATTAGCGGTTTTTATAGTAAAACCGTTGTGAAAGTGATCAATTATATTGGTTTCGGATTTCATTTTTTGGTTACAATAGGAATGTTGTATTTTATGTTAACCTTTAAATTAGATACCCTTTTTTAAACGCCGAATTGCGTTAAGTGATGTTCTAAATGTTTGTAAAAAGAATTATTCCATTCTTTTGTAGATAACTTACCAAAAGAGTGTGATTCTTTTCCATCGAAATACTGCTCGCCTAATTCTTGAGTTTTTATTATAAAATCTATTAAACGCTTTTTTTCTACTTCAAATTCACGTTCATCAGTAATTATGAATTGTGGAGCAGTTCTTCCGTTTTTAGCAAAAGGAGTTTCATTTACCACCGCTTTTTTCACGAATGCTTTAAGCATCATTCTAACAAAACCATTTGGTCTTGGATGCTTGCTTGTATAAATCATTTCATAAGCAACACAACAATGCGCTAACATTTCAGCAACACCCATTTTACCCCAACTCGGCTGACTTGTTGGCGTTAATTGTTCTATTCTGTTAATTACTTCGTTGGTAACTTCTTTGTTAAAAATGTTTTTCATTTTTTATGATTTTTTAGCTAATAAAATAATATCTGAAATATGTGCATAAATTACAATCGGTACAATTACACCACCTAATAATATGGTAGGAAAATAGGTAATTGCTGTGTTTGGCACTGTATACCCAAAGTTTTTATATAATAATTCTTGTGATAAAAATCCGTTTGTTAAAATGAAAATGATAAAGATTAACCCTAAAATATTCCATACTAATAATAGTTTTTTGTTTACGTTTCCGTATTTCATCCAAAGTAATAATAAAATAGATGTAATCCCCGGAATAATATCAAAATTCCAGCCTTTAAAAGTCATTTCCATTGGTAATAATTCTCTTATCGCCAATTCAAACAACAATAATTCTACCGGAAAACGAACAATATGCACAGCGGTACTCCAACGAATATCTCTGTTTTCATAAAATTTATTTCTAATTAAATACACTATAAAAAATACTGGCGGCGCCATTACTAATGGAAAAGTTGAGTACTTATCACCTTCTGTATAATGGTAAACACCGTTATAAGCAAGTATGCAAATTAGTACAGACCACCCCATTATTATAGCTAAAGTTATCTTTTTTAAGCTGTTCGATTTTGCAAACGCATAAATTACATAAACTGTTATTAGTAAAAACGAAATTGAAATGTAAAGTGGTAAGTTTGGTGTCATATTTCAATCTTTATATCAAAAGTATTATTGATTTTTTCGATGTGACTTGTCAAATGACAAAAAGCCTAACTGCAAGAAACTTATTTTAATAAAAATGTTAAAATCAGCAACACTATAACTTATTTTAACTAAACTTAATTTATAGTTGCCGTAATGGTATAAAATATATTTACATTACTTATTAAATCTGTAGAAACTTTACTCTTTGCTTTAACTCTAAATTGAACTGGTACATTTTCTCTACAACCAACAAATTCAAAAACCTTAATAGCTTGGCTACCATCATCTGGTAATGTAATGTAGGCGCCTCCATTTTCTAAAGTTACTGCCCTTGGTCCAAAAGGAATGTTAAGTATATCGTAAGGGCTTGAGGCAGGAACAGCTGTTCCTCCTGTCGATGCTCTTGCTTCTATTAAAACTCCATTTGGTATAGCTTCAGTATGCATAAAAACTTTATATAAATATACGTTAGCGGTACAATTTTGCTCTGAAGTTGTAGGTATAGGCCCTAATAATGTTGGGTTTAACACAAATGATATTTCTTGACCGTTAATACCACTCTCAGAAGCAATACCTGATTGCCCATCACCTGCTTCTGTGGGCAATTCAAAAGTAGATTCTATAATAAACGGCTGACCTGTAACACTTAATGTACCTGGCAAAACTTGACCGAAAATAAAAAATGTGTTCAAAATAAAAATTAAGGTAATTATATGTTTTTTCATAGTTTTTAATTTAATTCATATTCTAAAGCAAATCCGTTTGGTAAGCTTAACATATTCGGATTATTAATAGTTATTCGTAATTGAAAACCATTATTAACGCCATCGCCAGAAACACCACCTCCTTTAATATCTTTTACTAAGTCTTTAAAATTTGCATCAACACTAACGGTTCTTAAATCATATATCTGTGATGGATTTTGTATATCTGAACTATTAACATTCACATTAATTACTTGAATTGTTATAACCATTCCATTTGGCAAGTTTTGATTTGCTCTAACACTAAGAGTTGTATTTGATGTGTTTGTATTTGTTCTGATAGAAAAATTAACCCACAACTCTTCATTAATACTTGCATTGCCACTTAAAGCTGACAAACCTGCTTCGAGAGAAGAGTTTATACCTCCGAAAGAAATCGAATTATCAGGATCTGGTTCTACATCAACAATAGCAAACTCTGATAAAGAAATATTAATTGGATTAACATTTTGACCTCCTCCTAAAACAAAAGAACTAGGATCATTTGCATTTAATGTTTCTTGAGACTTAATAGTACTAACAGAAAACATTATTAAACAACACAATGTAATTTTTATAATTTTAGTCATTATATAATACTTTTAAATTGTTTTTGATAAACCTAACTTTTCTTTCTTTTCCTTCTACATCAATATTTAATTGATTTCTCACATCATCTTTTATTGTAATCGAAGTGCTTTTAACCGTTTTAATGTAATTATTATTTTTAAAACGTATCAACTTAAAATTATAGGTACCAGGAACTATGTTTTTGAATTTAAAAAATCCTTTTTCATCTGATTCTGCATAATAACTAAAGTCATTATTGCTAATTTTCACATAGCTTCTAAGATTTTTGTTAATTACCTTACCTGTATTCGTTAAATTTAAACGACCAGATAAACTACTCGATTTTAAAAAAGCAATTTCTAAAAAATTACTTTTATCTTTTTCTACATTAATCTCAATAGGATTTTTTTGAGCTAAAACTACATTATTAGGCAAAGAAGATTCATCTATATAAATAAAGTTTTTACCTAGCTGTAGGTTATTTAATTCAAAATTACCAAACTTGTTTGTTATAACGGTTTTACCTGCGGTAAATATTTTTATTCCTTTAACATTTACCTTCTCATCTTTACATGACACATAACCTTCTATTCCACCTTGATCAAACATTCGTTTAAGACCTACACCAAATGAATAAGTATATTTTACAAATGTTTGTAGTTGTTTATTGTTTAATTCTGATGGGTTTTCAAAATAATTAGCTCTTAATTGTAAACGATGATGATTATTAATTTTTGCGTTTATATTTAAATTTATATAATCTCTTTTTCTATAACTTTTCTCAGGGCTAAAACCACTATTGTAATTTGCATTTATTCTAAAAAACCTAGACACATTGTAATTTGCACCAAAATTATACCTGTAATAATTTTGTTTTAACCCCGAATATCCATAACGATTTGTGATAGTGTGATTTATTGATGTTCTTAAACTCAAATTTCTTAGAATTCTATAAGATAAATTTAAATTATGTGTATACGTGTTTCTATAATCTTGATTACTTATTAGTAAGTTCTGTGTTTTTGCAAAACGCCCACCAAAGCTACCAGTAAAAGAATTTCCAACATAGTTAAACCTATAATCAAAACCATATTCTTGATATTTGTAATTTACAGGTTCAAGCTGATCCTCTCTGATTCTTTTATCAAATCTGAAACTAATATTATATTTTCTATTGTGTCTGTATCCAAATGTTGCATAAAAATTCTCATAATAAGGCTCTACTTCATACAAAATCGGGTCTAATTTTCTATTTAATTTAGAAACAGCATGCCCTAGTGCAAAATTAAATCCATTCAAGTAATATGCAAAACTGTTACTAAACTGTAAGCTGTTAGAAATTGCACCTAAATAATTTTTACTAGCATAAGTTATGTTACTATTAAATGAAACATTTTTAAACTTTTGCGAAAAATTAAGTCTTGATGCATAATCTAAATTATTTTCACTAAAACTTGTAGACATTTCAGCCTCAACATAAGTACCTTTATTTCTATAATAATAATCAAAAGTTGCTATTTGACCTTTACCATCTTGTTCTATTTGATTTTTATAACTATAATTATTTCCTTCAGATTTCACTAAAGAAACTCCAATTCGAAGAGAATCAGACTTATTATATACAGCTTTTACACCGTAAATAGGCTTATTATTATAATCAAATAACCTTGGTTTACTGTAAAAAGTAGATAAAGTCCATTTTTTAATATTTTGGTCAATTTTAAATCCCATTCCATAACGATTACCATAACCCAATCTATTTATATCATAAGCATGATCACCTAAATATATAGTTGTTGAATTTTTATATTTATAAATAAAACTGTATTGATCTACAATACTAAAATATTTTAAGTTTTGTTTTTCTGGAGCTCTAATTATAAAATCTAAACGATGGTTCTTATTGATATCTAAAAAACCATTTCCTTTTACTTCGGCAGATAACATTGAAAAATGATAATCTTTTGTAGATAAACTGTTAAAATTTAAACTTGCTTCAATAGGGTACCGAAAATAAGGATCCTTTTTCTTTATTGAAGTTGGTATTACCTCAACACTATTTGTTACATAATATTTTTTATTTCCAGTAATATTTAAAACTTCCAAATTGGTACCAATTCTTCTAAAACTATTAGCCTTTTTGTTCGTTTTTTGAGATACTGTTACTATAATAGTTGAATCTTTAGGTAAAAAAAACTCTTGTTTACTTTTTAAAATATTTTTGGTTTTTAAACTGATTTTCTGTGCCAAATTACCATTATTCTTAATTATAAAATTAGAGTTAATTGATTCTCCTGCTTGTAATTGCTTTGGTGATTCCATTGCAAAAACCTCTAAACTATAATTAGGGTTAACATTTAAAGTAAAATTATGTTTTTTAATTATTGATTCATCTTTTTTAAGAGTTAAAACGGCATCTGAAAGACCAGACTTAAATTGAGTTGGTATATAAAAAGTTAAGAAACATAATTTCTTCTCACCTTTTTGTAATCTACCTATTTTACTGATTGATATTATTTTCCATTCCTTAGGTAAATTGGCTTCAAGTGATATATTTTTAAATGTTTTTTTGTTATTGGTAATCTGTGTAATAACCGTGTAAGTACTATTTGTAGTGTAATCATTTTGCTTGTTTATTATATTTATATGTATATCATTTTTTTTCAACTCATTAAAAGATACAGTTTGATTTTTATCCTGAACTGTTGCCAATTCTTTAGTATTAAATTGAATTCCTAAATCTTGTTTTGGGTTTAGAATAGTTTTGGGTTTATTAATTACTAAATCGGTTTGGGTTTTGTTAGATTTTACACCTTGCTTCCCTATAATTAATGTGTCTAGTACTGCTTTATTTTGTGTTTTATTAAAATATTTTTTATGTGTTTTTTCAACAGAAAAACTATCTATAGCTATTGTTTTATTAAATTCTATAAGAGAGTCTTTTTTATTTAGTTTAATATTTTCTTCTAAAAGAGCTGGTGTTGTAAACAAATAATCACCCTTTACTTCTTTAGCACACGCTAAACAAAAAAGAACTACAATAAATATGTATAAATATTTGTTCATAATTTTAAGCTTTAAAAATTTATATTCTAGGACTAATACCTGTTCTTATAAACAAAAATTAATCTATTTTTAAATCTACATTAACTCCTGTAAACTCTTCTCTAGAATCAGCAAGAACAATACATTTATAATCACCTTTTTTTAAGTTAGAAACATCTATATTAAAATCTCTACAAACATTTGGAAAAACAGATAAACGTTGAGTTTTAGACATCAAAATTTTATTTCCATTAAAATCATAAACCTCTAATGATAGTTTTACATTTTCTATAAAAAGAGATTCATTAAAAATTTTAACTGTTAATTTTCTTTTATTTTTTTGACTTTCAGGTTTTAGTTCAATTTGTTTAAAATCTAACGCTACATCATCCATTAAGTTAACATCCGTTAATAATCGTATAGCATATCTCATTTTGGTACTTAATCCAATACCTTTTGACACTTCTTTTCTAACAGGTTTATCTACATCAACCATAAGGGTTGTCCAATATGAACCTTTTAAAAGAGCATCATTAGGAATGGTAATACTAAACTTGTAAATAAATTTTTCTTTAGGAGCTAAAACCTTTTCTAATACCGATCCATTAAACCAAGTGGTAGAAGAATTAATATGTGCAGCTTTCTCTACAAAAGTTCTACCTGTTTCACAATTATATAAAGCTTCATTTAAACTAAAAATTACACGTTGATCTATACTTGTAGGGTTTATTAATATAACTTCTCCTTTAAATGTTTGTCCTGATACTCCTGAAAATTTATGAGTAAGACCATTAACAACAATTACGTTTGCTTTTGTGATTATTGTAAAAAAAAGAAAAGCGAAAAAAATTAATCTACTTTTATTCATAACCTTTTGATTTAAAGTATTTTTTATTATATCTAATGTAAATTAACAGCTATATCACTTAATCTCATCTTGTATTTCGATAGTTCACATTTAAGTGTCGACGAACAGTAATTTAAATTGTATGAATGTTTTTAATCATCTTGTAAATTCCTCACCTCATCCTAAAAAACATAAAAAAAGCCCCGTAAAGGGCTTTTAAAAATTAGGGATTTTAAGGGGATGGGGGAAGGAAAATTAAAGAGGGTTAATTATCTGATAAAGTATAACGTATAACTGCTGAATAAGAGCCAGCTTGATAACCTGCAAAATTTCCATTTTGCTCTAATGTATACGCTAATTTTACACCTTGAGTTTCATCACCTGTATATACACTTTCAATACTATTAACTAGTAACACATCTGTACCTATTGGTGTTGTTGCGCCTAATGCCACACCACCAGCAGTTACTGTACCGGCAGAATCTACTGTTCCTCCATTTACTACTACTAATGGAGCTTCTGGAGTAATTCTAAGATCTAAAGACCCTGGAAAAGTACTTCCTGCTTCAAATTGCACATCAATTTGTCTTGTTACATCAAAACCAGAACCTCCTGCACCTGTTACACTTGTGTAGTTTAAATATAAATTTTGATAATCCATATCTTGAAAAGCATATAAACCTGCTTCTGCATTAGTACCTACTAAAGTAACATTTGCCATATCCATTAAAATTGTTGCTGCCTCTGCACCTTCGTTAGCATCCCAGATATCAATAAGAGCTAACTCAGGAACATTTACGTCTAGTTGATGAGTTGCCTGATTTGTATCATTATTGTCTTGAGCTACAGTTTTTTGAGTTGTGAAAGCTAATGCTAATGCGATCATAAATAGATTTACTTTTTTCATAAGATGAGATGATTTAATTAATATTGACACAAATATATAATCGAGCCTAATAAATAAATTCTGTTTTTCGATGAGTAAACCTAATCTATAGACGAATAGCCTTAAAATACTTTTAAAAAAACATACCACCTCTTTATTAAAAATAATATGTTTATAATTCGATTTAAAACTGTTAATTGTTTTACAAAAAAAGAAGTTGCCCATCTATATTAATTAAAAATCAATACGAATAGACAACTGGTTAACAAATAATTATATAAATATTACAGCGTAATTATTGTTATATATATTTTTAATTCATAAAAATGATTATGGTTTAATTTTTTTAATCAGTTTAAATTTATTGGCATCATTGACAGGAATAATTTCGCTGCCTATTAAAACATTATTCTTTTCAATATTTATTTGTTTGTTAATGTTAATAGCATAATTTTGATTTATTTTCATAAAAAAATCATTGGGTAGTTTTTTTATAATTTCGTCTAAAGTGTATTTTATACTATAATTTAAAGTATCTGTAAATATTTTAATTTCTTCTCCTTTAGTTTTTATTAAAGAAATAGTATCAATTTTTATATAAATGTTTCTTCTATTTACTTTAATAAGTAAATCATTGTTTTGAGGAAAGTATTCTACAGAAATAGAATCTTTTTCTATTAGCGATTCATTCACTTTGTCTATCGCTCTTAAAAACGTAGCATAATTAAAAGGTTTTTGTAAATAATCAACAATACAGCTATAATTAAAAGATTTTATAGCTAATTCTTTATCTGAAGTAGTAATAATTACTTTAGGTTTTGCTGTCAATAAATGTAACGAATCAAAACCGGTAATTTCTGGCATATGTACATCTAAAAAAACTAAATCAATCTTGTTTACAACTAAGTAATCAAATGCTTCTTTTGCATTAGAAAACTCATCTATAAAACGAAGTTTTTTTACCTTTGAAATAAGTCTTTTTAGTATACTTCTAGAAGTTTCTTCATCATCAATTATAATACAGTTCATATTTATTATTTTGAATGATATCAAAAATAAATAATCTGTAAAAATTATGATTTACTTATTCGATGAAGCAACTTTATATATCGTTGAATAGTATATAAATATGTTTAAAGTAAATTTAAACGTCTCATAAGTTCTGGTCTATTAGAACGGCTTACAGGAATTACATCTCTATCTATTAACACACTATTATCTTCAATATCAATAATTTTTGAAGTATTAATAACATAAGACCTATGTACTTTTAAAAATTGATTTGTAGGAAGTTTATCTACAATTTTCTTTAGAGTTGAATGTACTGTATAATTTTGTGAATCTGTTTTTAATAAAATATAATCACCTTTTGCCTGTATAAGTTTTATACTTGAAATGTTTATTTTAATCAAGCGTCTATCTATATTAATAAATAGTTCTTTACCTGAAGAAACGTTTGATTCTGACGAGTTCTCAGTAACTTTTGGCTTTACACTTTTACTTTCTGCTACTTTATTAAGTGCTTTTTTTAACCTTGGTAATGATAATGGTTTAATTAAATAATCTAAAATAAAATTATATTCAAATGCCTCTATGGCAAATTGTTTATCTGATGATATTAATATTATTTTGGGAGGATTTTTAAGAGTTTGAACAAAATCCATTCCCGTAAAACCAGGCATATGTATATCTAAAAAAATAAGATCTACTTCATTTTTATTTAAAAACTTTATAGCATCTATAGCGTTTGAAAAAGAATCTATGACATCAATATCGTCAATATTATCACATAAGTGTTGTAATATAATTCTTGCCGTAGCTTCGTCATCAATAATAATACTTGTCATAAAATTTTAAAGCTTATTTAAAAATTCTGTAATATTTTGCAAGATAGTGTTAAACCCGTCTTTTAAACTCGGATTACCTTCTTTTAGATTATCTTCATGATCTACAGCAAAATTATAACTTTTTTCAAGTCCTAAAATACTAATTTTATGTTTAATTTTATGTACATCAGAAGCTAGTTTTTTGTAATCTTCTTTTTCTAAATTTTCAAAATAGGTTTTAATCTCAGTCGGAAATTCATTCTTTATTACAGCTATTAATTGTTTTTTAAAAGAAATATCATCTCCTGCCAGTTCATTTATATAATTTATGTTAGGTTTTTCTTCCATCTTATTTTTTTATTGTAAAGTAAAACGTTGTGCCTTCTCCTGTTTTACTATCTAACCAAACTTCACCATTGTATAATGAAACTATCTTTTTTACGATTGACAAACCAATTCCCGTAGATTCTTTATTTTCATTAAGCGAGTGGAAAATTTTAAAAATTTTATCAAAATATTCTTTTTCGATTCCTATTCCATTATCACTAACTGAAAATTTATAATGTGTACTAAATTCTTGTACATCAATAATTATTTCTCCTATTTCTTTATCAATGTATCTTATTCCATTACTTATTAAATTTTGAAAAAGTTGTTGAAACCTTACTTTATCACCCTGAATAATGGGTAATGTATTTTTTATTTTTAAGGTTATATGATCTGGAAAAAATAATAGTTGTTTAATACCCTCAACTACAGTATTTAAATTTACAGAGCTAATCGTATTGGTATTTGAGGTTACACTAGAGTAATTTAAAATATCTGTTATTAATTGTTCCATTTTTTCTAAAGTAGATTCAATTAACTTTATGTTCTCTAAACTTTCTTTTTCTAATTTATCTTGATTATCTTCTTTAAGCCAAGATACTAGTGCAAAAATACTTCGTAACGGCGATTTTAAATCATGAGATACTATATGTGCATACTCCTCTAGTTCTTCATTACTTTTTTCTAAATTTTTTAGAAGAATTTCTTTCTGATTTTGTAAGTTTTTCAAATCTGAAATATCTAAAACCACACCTATAGAGCCTGTTACGTTTTCCTTTTCATCGTAATTGGGAGCTGTACTTATTAGCCATGATTTTAATTCTCCTTTTTTATTTTTTATTTCTAGTTCAAAAGAACCTAACTCTTCTTTAAAAGTTGATTTAGCTATTTTACTTGCCTTCTTTTTACTTTGATCAGCTATTAAAAAATTTATTGCAGATCTTCCTATTAGCTCTTCTTTAGTATAGCCTGATAAATCCATAAAACTTTGATTTATCATTATAATATTATTATCAGTATCTATTTCTACCAAACCCAAGTTCATGTTGGCAATAATATTACTGTATTTTTGTTTCTGTGTTTCTATGTTTTTATCATAAGACCTCTTTAAGGTAACATCATTAAAACTCCAAAGGTGACCACTAAACTTATTATTTTTAAATATCGGAAAGTAGTTTCGTTCTAATATTTTACCATCTACCATTTCTAACTCATCTCCAATAACTACTTTTTTATTGGTTATAGTTTCTTGGTAACGATTATAAAATTCTTCTGGGTTTGTAAACAATATTTTGCTTTCTTCAGCTCCATTTGAAAAATCTTGACCTGTAATTAAATCAGGAGACATAGGCATATAAAATTGCTCACATAGCTTTTTATTGGCAAGTATTGCAATACCATTTTCATCCTCCATATATATCCCATGATCTAGATTCTGAATTAAGGTTTTTAAATTATTTTCAGACTCTACAAGGTTTTCTTGAATCTGCCTTTCAACAGTAACATCTTTATAACTCCATAAATGTCCTTTTAACTCTTTACCGCTAAAAATTGGTGTATAATTTCTTAATAAAACTTTACCATTAGCCATTTTTATTTCTTGTGATAGGGCTTCTTTTTTATTTTCTATTAACTGATTAATAGTAGTAACAAACTCATCTGAATTTTTTATTAAATGTTTTAAATTTTCTAATGCAGCTTTGCAATCTTGACCAATTAATAGTTCTGGTGCAACTGGTATTGAAAATATTTCACAGAATTTTTTATTGGATACTATAATATTTCTATTTTCATCTTCCAATAAAATTCCACTATCAAGATTTTCGATTAAAATCTTTAACCTACTTTCTGATTCTGATATACTTTTTTTAAGCTTTTGATCTTCGGTTATATCTCTAGCAATTCCCTGAATAGCAAAAGGTTTACCATTCTCATTAAAAATTAAACTAGCATTAATATGTACTTGTTTTATTGCTTTTTTAGCATCTACAACTCTAATTATTAAATCTTTAAATTCTCCTTTCTCTTTTAATGACTTAAAGGCATTTATAACAAGTCCCTTATCTTCTCTTAAAGTAAAATCTGTGAGGTTTAAAGTATTCATGTCCTCCTCAATTTTCAATAATTGAATTGCAGCATTATTCATTTCTATCACATTACCGTGCATATCCATAACACAATATGCATCAACAATATTCTTATAAAATCCCTTAAGTTCAATATCTTTTTGAGAAAGAAGGTTTTCTAAAGTATTATTAGTTTTTTTAAGTTCACCAGCTACTTTATACAGCTCCAAAGCCTTTTGCTCTAATATCTTTTCAGCTGCTTTCCTTGCTTTTTTCTCTCTTAATAATGCTCTTTCTAATATTTCAATTCTTTTAGTACTCATTTATCTCTAGTTATAATAAACTTAACTTCGGTACCATCTTCTTTTAATTTTTCTAATACAATTTTTGCACTAGAATTAAAATGTTCAAAAGTTTTATTCATTAAACCTAAACCAAAATAGTACATAGCTCTACTAGATTTATAAATCATAATTAACGAATCATTTGTTTTTTCAACAATTTCGAAAGTAGGCAGTTCAGCTTCTGGATATATTTTCATAACCTCAACATGTATATGATTTTCTATAGATGCCAACATTTCAATAGGGTCATTATATTTTTCAATTAAAGTTGGATAACTACTAACCAACACACTAAAAAAATGCTCTGCATAAACCAATAATAAATCGTCTATACTTATTTTAGTTTTATCACTTAAACTAATTAAAAGTGATAACATTTCTGAAAAATCATAAGTACCCACAGATGTATAAACTCCTTGCGAAGGAAGGTTTGATTTTTCAATTATTTCGTCAACAACTTCTAAACCAAATTTAATTTCGACTAACTCTAAGAACTCTGTAAATACAATACCTTTCATTTAACCTTTTATTAATTCGTTAATACTCCAATACGATAATAGCTTTTCTAGTTTAGATACATAGTCTTCGTATTTTAGAGGTTTTAACACATAACCAGCAATACCTATTTTATAACATTCTAAAACATCTTTACGGTTATTTGATGTTGTAAGAACTATTGTCGGTATATATTTTAATTTATCATCTGCTTTTAAGATCCCTAAAAATTCTATTCCGTTTATTTTTGGCATATTAAGGTCTAATAAAATAATATCTGGTAATTCATTTTCATCTTTCAATGCTAGTAAAGCTTCTTCACCATTCTTAGCTTCTCTAATATCATGATGAGCCTTCAACCTTTTTATTGTTCTATTCATCTTCATCGTTTCTACCACATCATCTTCTATGAATAAAATTTTCAATCTTTCTTGCATTTATATGTTTTTAATTAAATAGCAAATGTAAAAATCTATTAAAAAAGGAAGAATATGAATAACCATCGATTAAAAAAAATTAAGTATCGACGAATGACATCAAAGTACAGGTGAATGGTAAAACGCTGTTTGTCAAAACACCTAAAAACTCTATAAATTTAAAAATTAATGCATAATTTTAAACAGTAATTCCTTTAAGATATCAGCATGAGATTGATTGGCTCCTACTCCTTTACTTTTCACATCTGCTTCACGTAATAAAGCGATTACTTGTGACACCTTTCGCATTGGGTAATTACGTGCTGCCGAAGTATAATCATCAACAAAATAAGGATTAACTCCCAAATTTTTAGCTACTGATGCTTTTGACTTGTCTTTTAATCCGTGATACATCAGTAATTGTGTAAAAAAACTATTTAATAATGAGATAGTCATCACTAACGGATTATTTTTCGGGTTTTGCCCAAAGTAATTAATAATTCTATTAGCCTTTACCACCTCTCTTTGCCCAATAGCTTTACGTAGCTCAAAATTATTAAAATCTTTAGAAATTCCAATATTTTCTTCAATATGCTTATCGGTAATAATGGTATCTTTTGATAAAACTGAAGTTAATTTATCTAACTCATTTGCTATTTTACTCAAGTCAGTTCCTAAAAACTCAACCAACATCTGTGAAGCTTTTGGCTCTATATTATATTTTTTTCCACCTAAAACTCTACGAATCCAATCAGCAACCTGATTTTCATATAATTTTTTACTCTCATAAATCAATCCGTTTTTAGCAATGGCTTTGTAGGCTTTTTTACGCTTATCTAACTTTTTATATTTATAATTAAAAACCAACACTGTAGTTGATTGCGGATTTGTAGCATAAGCCTCAATTTTATCAATCGTGCGACTTAAATCTTGCGCTTCTTTTACAATAATTACCTGACGATCTGCCATCATTGGGTACCGTTTTGCTGATGAAATAATTTCATCAATGGTAACATCACGACCATACATAACTACCTGATTAAAACCTTTTTCAGATTCATCGAGCACATTTTCTTCAATATAATCTGAAATTTTATCAATATAATACGATTCTTCACCCATTAAAAAATAAATAGGCTGTATGTTTCCTCCTTTTATATCAGATATAATATTTTTAATTTCGTTCATTTTCTTACTTTTGAAGCATGCAAAAACTAAATCTGCCCAACTATATATTTAAGCTCAAAAGTAACGAAAATAAGACGCTTATTTTTGATAAATGGCGAAAAAAATACATGGTACTAACTCCTGAAGAGTGGGTGCGACAACATTTTGTACAGTATTTAATTGATGAAAAAAAATACCCTGTTTCGTTAATTGCTATTGAAAAACAACTCACAATAAATAACTTAAAAAAACGTACCGATATTGTTATTTTTTCTTCGGATGGAATGCCAGATATAATTGTAGAATGTAAAGCACCTAAAATTAAAATTTCACAAGATACTTTTGATCAAATTGCACGTTACAATTTAAAATTAAACGCCAACTACTTAGTGGTTACCAACGGATTACAACATTATTTTTGCAAGTTAGATAAAGAAAATGAAACCTATATTTTTTTAAAAGACATTCCTAATTATCAATAATTTATTTCATGAAACAAAACTTAACCTTAGAGTTGATTGAAATAATCAAAAATGATGAGTGGATGCTCAACATCTTAAAAACTGTTAGGAATTTGAATCTTCCTGATTGCTGGATTGGGGCCGGTTTTATTCGAAATAAAATTTGGGATCATAAGCATCATAAAGCTAGAACTCCTTTACATGATATTGATCTCATTTATTTCAATGCCAACAATTGCTCGCCAAAGATAGATATATTGCTTGAACAACAGTTGACTCGCATTAATTCAACAGTAAATTGGTCTGTAAAAAACCAAGCGCGTATGCATATTCGTAATAAGCAGCCTCACTATAATAACTGTTACCATGCGATTTCTTTTTGGCCAGAAACAGCAACTGCTATTGCTGTAAAACTAACTATAGATAACTCATTTCAAATTATTGCTCCACATGGTTTAGAAGATTTATTCAATCTTATTGTAAAACCAACTCCGCATTTTGATTTAGAAATATACCGTAAAAGAATTAAAAATAAATCTTGGCAAAACAATTGGCCTAAACTACATATTTTTTACGCTTAAAAAATAATATTAATAACGTAAATTCGCACTCTTGAAAACAGCAATCGTTATATTAAATTGGAATGGTAAACAGTTATTAGAACAGTTTTTACCATCAATCGTAAATTTTAGCTCGCAAGAAGCCGATGTTTATGTTGCCGACAATGCTTCAACTGATGATTCTATTGAATTTATCAAGCAAAACTATCCTACTGTAAAAATTGTACAAAATACTACAAACGGTGGGTATGCTAAAGGCTATAATGATGCTTTACAACATATTAAAGCTGATATTTATTGCCTTATAAATTCAGATATTGAAGTAACCAAAAATTGGCTAACACCTATTTTAGAGGTTTTTAAAAACGAAAAAAATACCGCTATTATTCAACCTAAAATTTTAGATTTTAAGGATAAAACAAAGTTTGAATACGCAGGTGCTGGTGGTGGCTTTATTGATAAATTTGGATATCCGTTTTGTAGAGGTCGTGTTTTTAACGATTTAGAAGCCGACAACGGTCAGTTTAATGATGTTTCTGAAATTTTTTGGGCTTCAGGAGCATGTTTTTTTATTCGCGCCAATGTTTTTCATCAACTAAACGGTTTTGACGAAGATTTTTTCGCACATCAAGAAGAAATTGATTTGTGTTGGCGGGCAAAAAACAACAATTTTGATATTAAATATGTTGGTAACGCTACCGTGTATCATGTTGGTGGTGCTACACTTTCAACTTTAAATCCAAAAAAAACGTATTTAAATTTTAGAAATAGCTTATTAAGCTTATTAAAAAACTTACCTACTTCTAAACTTTTTATAATTATATTTTTTCGTTTAGTTTTTGACGGATTGGCTGGAATTAAATTTTTACTTGAAGGAAAATCGAATCATACTTTTGCTATTATAAAAGCACATTTTAGTTTTTATGTTAATTTATTTAAGTTTTTAAATAAAAGAAAAAACACCACAAAAAGCAACTCTTATTACAAAACACCTTCTGTTGTTTGGCAATATTATGCTTTGGGTAGGAAGAAGTTTGAGGATTTAAAGTAACTTTTTACTCTTTTTAATGTGATTCTGAAATAAATTCAGCATGATGATGTTTTTTTTAACATCGTTTCAGCGAAAAAATAAATTTTAAAAAACAAACCTCAAAAATAGCCTAGCCCCGATTGTAGCGTTTGTTTGAGCTCCTCGCAGAGAGCGAGTGCGGAAAGCGGGAAATAGCTTCAAAAAATTAATTACAAAATATCTAAACTCCCTTTTCCTTCTCTAATTACCTCTGGGTAACCATCGGTTAAATCTATTACTGTTGATGCATAGTTATCACCAAAACCACCATCAATAACAAGATCAACCATGTTTTGCCATTTTTCGAAAATCAATTCAGGATCAGTTGTATACTCAATAACTTCGTCTTCATCATGAATAGAAGTTGATACGATTGGGTTGCCTAAAGCCGCTACAATTTCTCTTGCTATATTATTATCTGGTACACGAATTCCGACTGTTTTACGTTTTTTAAATACTTTTGGCAACGAGTTACTGCCTGGCAAAATAAAAGTGTATGGTCCTGGTAAAGCTCTTTTTAAAATTTTAAAAGTAGCTGTATCTATCTGTTTTACGTAATCTGAAAGGTGACTCAAATCGTTACAAATGAAAGAAAAGTTAGCTTTTTCTAACTTTACTTCTTTTATTTTGGCTATTTTTTCTAATGCTTTTGTATTGGTAATGTCACAACCTAACCCATATACAGTATCGGTTGGGTAAATTATTAATCCGCCATTTTGTAATATTTTTACAATTTTTGCTATTTCTTTAGCGTTTGGATTGTCGTTATATAGTTTTATAAGTTGTGCCATACTATAAAAGTAATCTTTTGTGAATAAATACTCCTAATTTTTAGTTAAAAAATACGTTATTGATTATCATCAATGAAAAGATAATTGTTATAAAACATCTTTGTATCAAATTAACATTTATTTTATTATGAAAAAAATAAGCAGTATTCTTTTACTTTTATTAAGTTGTTTTTTATATGGCCAAAATGGAGTTATCAAGGGTTTGGTTATAGATAAACAGTCTGAACTTCCTCTTATTGGAGCGACAATAGAACTACTAAATTCAAAAACACCTATAGGTACAACTACCGATATTGATGGTTATTTTACTCTTAATAACATTCCTTTAGGAAGACAAGTTATAAGAGTTAGCTACGTGGGTTACGAAAATAGTACCATACCAGATATTGAAGTAAATTCGGGTAAAGATATTTCTCTTACAATTGCATTAACTGAAAACTTTAATCAACTTAATGAAATAGTTATTACAAGTTCTAACACCAGTAAACTTAAAGCTAGAAATAAATTCACCTCAATATCAGCCCGTCAGTTTGGTATTAAAGAAGTTGGTAGATACGCTGGTGGAAGAAGTGATGTTGCTAGACTTGCTAGTAATTTTGCGGGAGTTGCTGCTCCTAACGACAGTAGAAATGATATTGTAGTTAGAGGAAACTCACCTACTGGATTATTATGGCGTTTAGAAGGTATTCCAATACCAAGTCCTAATCATTTTTCAACCCTAGGTACAACAGGAAGCCCAATTTCTGCTCTAAATCCAAATATGCTTAAAAATTCTGACTTTATTACTTCTGCTTTTCCTGCTGAATACGGAAATGCTATTGGTGGTGTTTTTGATTTAGGTTTTAGAAAAGGAAATAAAGATACCAACGAATTTTCTTTTCAAATGGGTGCTTTTTCAGGAATAGAATTAAGTGCTGAAGGACCTTTTAATAAAAAAAACAACGGTTCTTTTTTAATTGCTGCCAGATATTCTTTAATAGGTTTAATAAATGGTGGAGGTACTAGTGATACTCCTAACTATATGGATGTTTCTTTTAATATAGATTTCGGTAAAAGTAAGTTAGGTGAGTTTTCTTTATTTGGGCTTATTGGAGACTCTAGTATTGATTTCTTAGGTAAAGATTACGATAAAGATGATTTATTCTCTGCTCCAGATGAAAATTCTTTCGTTATATCTAATGTAGCACTTGTTGGCCTAAAACATAAATTACAACTTACAAACAACTCTTATTTAAAGACAATTATAGCTGGTACTTTTAATAAAAATGATTACAAAGAAGAACGTATACTAAATTTAAACACACCTTTACAAAGTAATTTAAAATATACAGAAAATATAGATAAGGAGACTCGTCTTATTTTTTCAACAATGTACAACACCAAAATAAATCAAAGACTAACATTAAAAACAGGGTTTTTAGCTGAAAATTTTAATATAGATTATGACAGAAAAGATAGATCGGAACAGCCTGATAACGATAATGATGGTAATCCTGATTTAGTTACTATTAGAAAAATTAAAGGTGACTACACCATTTTTCAACCTTATATACAAAGTAAATATAGGCTTTCGAAAAAGTTGATTCTTAACACAGGGTTACATGCAATGTATAGTGATTTAAACGAGCAATTTGTTATTGAGCCTCGTGCATCTATAAACTGGCAATTGCATCGTAAACACGCTCTTAATTTTGGATATGGATTACATCATCAAAACACACCGAGTCCATTAGTATTTTTAAATAAGAAAATAGATGGTATAAATACGCAACCAAATAAAAACCTTGATTTTATTAAAAGTAATCATTTTGTACTTGGGTATGATGTAAAAATAGCGCCAAAATGGAGAGGTAAATTAGAATTATATCATCAAACAATTAAAAATGCTGCGGTTGATAAAACTCCATCTAGCTATTCTTCATTAACAGAAGGAGCCGATTTTACTTTTTCTTCGGATAAAACCAATTTAACTAATGCTGGTACAGGAATTAATCAAGGACTTGAACTTACTTTAGAAAAATCATTTAGTAAAGGTTACCATGCTTTAATTACAAGCTCAATATTCGATAGTACTTACAAAGGAAGTGATGGAATAGAAAGAAATACTCCTTTTAATAACGGTTATGTTTTTAATTTTTTAACAGGAAAAGAATTTAAATTAGGAGCTAGTAAAAACACGATACTCTCAATAGATACTCGTTTTGTTACTGCAGGTGGTAAATATTTTACACCTGTAAATCTTGAAGCTTCAAAAGTTGCTGGTTATCAAATACTAGATAACTCCAATGCGTTTAGCAAGCAATATGACAAGTACATGCGTTTAGATTTAAAAATAGGAGTAACTTTTAATAGTAAAAAGCGAAAAAGTTCCCATAAATTATATATTGACCTGCAAAATATTACAGATAAAGAGAATATTTTTGTAAAAAAGTACAACAGAACAACCAATACCGTAGAACAAGTAAATCAAGCTGGTTTTTTTCCAGACTTTGGCTATCGTTTTCAATTTTAACAACAAAAGTTTACCAACCATGCATAAACAAGTTATTGATTTCTTTAAGCAATTTATCCCTATAAGCGAAGAGTCTGCGAACTTTATCAAGACTAATACCGTCGTAAAAAAAATAGCTAAAAATGATTTTTTACTAACACAAGGAAAAGTGTGTGATTTTGTTGCTTTTATTAATGAAGGTGCTTTTAGGTCTTTTTATAGTGTTGATGGACAAGAATACAGTAAACAATTTTTCTTTGAGAAAAACTTTTGTACAGATTATAGTAGTTTTCTTACTCAAAAAAATTCACTTAGCTATTTACAAGCTATTGAAGATAGTACTGTAATTATATTTAATAAGAAAGTAGTTGATGAAGCTTATAAAGTTATACCTAACTTTACGGTTTTTGGTAAAAAATTAGCTGAGAACTTATACATTATTGTTTGTGATATTAAAGCTTCTTTTATTTTAAACACCCCAAAAGAAAGATATGAGAATTTAGTGAAAGAGAGGCCTAAGGTTACACAAAGAGTACCACAGTATATGATTGCCTCCTACTTAGGTATTACTCCTGAAGCTTTAAGTAGAATAAGAAAACGTATTTTAAATAACAAAAACATATAATAAAAAGCTCCTTGTTTTATTTAAAACAAGGAGCTTTTTTAATGATTACAAAAATTAAACTAACTCTTCATTAAAAATCAAAGTCATCTATATTTTCAAAACTTGGAAAATCATCATTAAAGTCATCCTCTAAATCATCGGTTGCTGTTGCTTTAAACTCTTTTTCAGGAGCTTCATCAGGAATTTCACCTACCGTTAAAATTATTTTAGATTCGGTAACTACCTCATCTGATTGTTCTACGATTTCAACGTAAAACGTCCACATTTGTAAAAAATCATACACATAAATCAATTTATCATTGATATTTGGTAGTGTTTCATTTAAAATACAAGTTGCCATTGATACACCTTCACCAGCTTCTGCCATGTTAAACAATGGAATTTCCTCCCCTTGATTCCAATCTTCATCAGTACGGTAAAAAGAAGCCATTTCCTGCCCATTAAAACCAAATGATTTTGCAATATCAAAATGTAAATTTTCTAACGATTTAACCTCATCAAAAACTAAGGTTCTAATAACATCTTCTTTGGTATCTAAAATTACGCGTACTTTATACATTCTATCATTTTTTGTCGCCACAAAAATACGTATTTTTGAATGATAATTTTTAATTAAATGGATACACAAAAATCTCTCGATATACTTAACGGTTTTAACAAAAATACATTGATGGAAACACTTCAGATTGAATTTACTGAGGTTGGCGATAATTTTTTAACTGCAAAAATGCCTGTAAACTCAAAAGTACATCAACCTTACGGAATTTTACATGGAGGTGCTACAGCTGCTTTAGCTGAAACTGTTGGGAGCTCTGCTTCAGCTTTTTTTTTAAACGACTCAACTAAAATTGTAAAAGGAATTGAGTTAAGTATTAACCACCTAAAAAGTAAAAAAGAAGGAGTGGTTTTTGCTACTGCTAAAGCAGTTCACCAAGGAAGAACAACGCATTTATGGGAAGTTAAAATTGTTGATGAAAATAATAATTTAATTTCTCTATGTAAGATTACCAATATTGTTTTAGATAAAAAATAATTAGATTGAATATATTTTTAAACATAAAAAAAGCACTCGATAATCAACTTCCGTTTGTTGTTTATTGTAAACCAAATTCATCAATTTTAAAAGGATGGTTTCAAAAAAATGATACGTTGTTTACTTCGGATAAATATGATGAAAGCGGCTTTATTTTTGCTCCTTTTAACGATAAACATGATGCTATTTTACTCCCAGAAAATCAATCCTTTTTTTTTGAAGAAAACATAACTACAACTCTTGATTACATTGAAAAGAATCAAATTAAACCAAACAATTCATCAGAAGAAAAACATATTGAATTAATTAAAAAAGGGATTAAAGCTATTGATAATAAGCAATTTAAAAAAGTGGTTTTATCAAGGAAAGAAGCTATTGATTTAACTGATTTTAACCCAATAATAACTTTAAAAAAATTACTTAAAAACTACCCAAATGCTTTTACTTATTTATGGTTTCACCCTAAAGTTGGCATGTGGTTAGGAGCTACTCCTGAAACTTTAGTTAAAATTAAGGGCAACAATTTTAAAACAATGTCGTTGGCAGGAACACAGGTTTATGAAGTCAATAAAGAAGTTAATTGGCAACCAAAAGAAATAACTGAACAGCAATTTGTTACTGATTATATTACCGATAAATTAGCACCTATTTGCAAAAAAATAACAAAAGGTGCTGTTGAAACTATTAAAGCAGGTAATTTATTGCATTTAAAAACACAAATTTCTGGCGAATTGTTAACTACAACCACTGTTTTAATAAAAAAACTACACCCAACTCCAGCTGTTTGTGGTTTACCTTTAAAACCTTCAAAAGATTTTATTTTAAATAATGAAAACTACAACCGAACATACTACACTGGTTTTTTGGGAGAATTAAATTTAAAAAGTCAAAATAAAAACACTTCTGAACTTTTTGTAAATTTACGATGCATGGAAGTTAAAAATAACACTGCTTATATTTTTGTAGGTGGCGGAATAACCAAAGAAAGCAACCCTAAAAATGAATGGAATGAAACCGTCGCTAAAACAAAAACGATGAAAAAAGTGCTATTCAATTAAAAAGCATCAACCTAATAAGGTTAATGCTTTTCTTTGTGTAAATTGAATTTGAATTGATTTTTTAGTAAAATATAAACTAATCGTTTATTTAATTTTACTAACAGTTTTCTCTGCTATATATCATCAAAAGAAACGTCTGTAAAACTTTCAGCTGAGGCTGATTTTTCTACCTCTTCTATTGCCTCTTCTTTTTTATAATCTTTTTGGTGACGCTCACTTATTACTTCTGATCCTTTTTCGTTTACAATAAAATCAGTAGCTTTATTTAACATCTCTTTAAAATCTGAAAAATCTTCTTTATATAAGTAAATTTTATGTTTTTGATAATGAAAAGATCCATCATCGTGTGTAAACTTTTTACTTTCTGTTACTGTTAAATAATAATCATCTGCTTTGGTAGACCTTACATCAAAAAAGTAAGTTCTTCTACCTGCTCTTAAAACTTGTGAAAAAATCTCTTCTTGTTCTACTCTCTCCCTTTCACTCATAATCTTATTCTTAAATAATAATTGTTTACTTAAAATTGCTCAACAAATCTAACAAAATAATTGATTTGGCAATACGAAACATTACATTTCTTTTTCTAAAAGTTGTTGTTCATACAACTCTTTATAATAACCTGCTGTTTTTATTAATTGATTATGAACACCTTGCTGAATAACCCTACCTTTATCTAGTACAATAATTTTATCGGCATTTTTTGCTGATGAAACTCTATGACTAATAATGATTGTTGTTTTTTCGTTTGATACACGTTCTAAATTAGAAAGAATTTGTTCTTCTGTTTCGGTATCAACTGCTGATAAACAATCATCGAAAATTAAAATTTTAGGATTTTTTATAATCGCTCTTGCGATAGAAGTTCGTTGCTTTTGGCCTCCTGATAAGGTAACCCCTCTTTCACCTAAAATGGTTTGATATCCTTCTTTAAAGGCTATTATATTTTCGTGAATTACCGCATTTTTAGCAGCTTGAATAATTTCTTGTTCTGTTGCGTTTTCTTTTCCGAACTTTATATTATTCTGAATCGTATCTGAAAATAAAAAAGGATCTTGTGGTACAAAACCAATCTGATTTCTTACATCATATAAATTACAATTTTTAATATTTTTACCATCAATTAACACAGCTCCTGCACTAACATCGTACAAACGTGAAATTAAATTTATAATAGTCGTTTTTCCACTTCCTGTTTTTCCTAAAATAGCTAACGTTTCTCCTTTGTTTATTTTTAAACTCACATTATTTAAAGCCGTAATATTGGTGTCATCATAAGTTAATGAAACGTTTTTAAATTCAATATTTCCTTCAACTTTTGTCTCAATATCTTCAGTATTGCTAATTTCAGGAACTTGTTTTAAAAACTCATTTATTCTTTGTTGCGAAGCTTCAGCTTGCTGCACCATCGATGTTACCCAACCAACCACAGCTACTGGCCAAGTAAGTATATTTACATACATTACAAATGCGCCTATAGCACCTAGTTGTATTTCACCTGCTATGTATTGTTTACCACCTATATATAATACGATAATATTACTAATACCTATTAACAATATCATCAATGGAAAAAACAAAGCTTGAATTTTATGTAGCTCAATATTTTTATCTTTACTTTGGTCAGCTATTTCATCAAATGAAGAAATAACAGCTTTTTCAATTGCATGTGATTTTACTACATTAATTCCTGAAAAAAACTCTTGATTAAATGTGGTTAATTTTGATAAGTATTGCTGAACTACAACACTTTTTTTATTAATTTGTTTACTCAACACAAAAATAGATACTGATAAAATAGGAAACGGTATCATGGTGTATAAAGTTAGCTTTGGTGAAATTGCATACATCTGACTAAAACCAATTATAAGCGAAACCAGCATATTTAAAGAATACATGATTGCAGGTCCAAAATACATACGTACTTTAGACACATCCTCACTTATACGATTCATTAAATCACCCGTTCTATTCTTTTTATAAAAGTTAATTGATAAACGCTGATATTGTTCAAAAATTTCATTTTTTAAATCAAACTCTATCATTCTTGACATTACAATAATAGTTTGTCGCATTAAAAAAGTAAAAAAACCACCTAATAAAGTTACCACTATTATCAATAATATATTATTAAACAAAATTGATTTCACTTCAGATAAATCAGTTAGTTTTCCTAATTGATAATCTTCAACTACATTTAGTGACTCACCAACAAAATCTGGAATTTTAAGCGTTAAAACCTTTGCTAACACTGTAATTAATATCCCCAATAACAATCGCCATTTATATTTTATAAAGTACTTATTAAGGTATTTTAATGCTTTCAATGTAAAAATTATTTTTAAGTTAAAATTTCATACAAATAAAGACCTTTTGTTAAAGACATCATAATTAAGCTATCATTTTTTGCTTATGTTTTAACGATTTCATATTTTTGTACTCTAATTTTTGAGATTATTAAAACACTCTCAAATAAAAAAACAAAACAAATGACATCAGAAATCATTGATACTAAAGATCTTAAAAACGACCCAGTATTCGGTCAATTGTCTTTTGACAATCACGAACAAATCGTTTTTTGTAACGACGAAGATACTGGTTTAAAAGCAATAATTGGTATTCACAATACAACTTTAGGACCTGCTTTAGGAGGTACTAGAATGTGGCAATATAAAAGTGAATGGGATGCTCTTAACGATGTTTTACGTTTATCTCGTGGAATGACTTATAAATCTGCTATTACAGGATTAAATCTTGGAGGTGGTAAAGCTGTAATTATTGGAGATGCAAAAACTCAAAAAAACGACGCGTTAATGCGTAAATTTGGTGAGTATGTAAATTCTTTAAGCGGTAAATATATTACGGCAGAAGATGTTGGTATGGAAACTCGTGATATGGATATTATTCGTGAAGTTACTCCACATGTAACAGGTGTTTCTGAAGCTATTGGTGGGTCTGGAAATCCATCTCCAGTAACTGCTTATGGAGTTTACATGGGAATGAAAGCTGCTGCTAAATACCGCTTTGGAACAGAAAATTTAGATGGTAAAAAAGTATTAGTACAAGGTGTTGGACATGTTGGAGAAACTTTAGTAAAACACATTACTGATGAAGGTGCGCAAGTAATATTAAACGATATTAACGAAGCCCGTTTAGAAGAATTAAGTAAAAAATACGGCGCAAACGTAGTATTAGGTAATGACATTTACGGATTAGATATTGATATCTATGCTCCATGTGCTTTAGGTGCTACGGTAAATGACCACAGTATCTCACAATTAAAAGCTAAGGTTATTGCTGGTGCAGCAAACAACCAATTGGCTAACGAATTAAAACATGGTACTTTGTTAAGAGAAAAAGGGATTGCTTATGCACCTGATTTCTTAATTAATGCTGGTGGAATTATAAATGTTTATGCTGAAGTTGCTGGTTATGACAAGGCTGAAAGCCTAAAAAGAACTGAAAATATTTATAATACAACTTTAGATATTTTTAACTTAGCAGAAAAAGAAAGCATCACAACACATCAAGCTGCTTTTAATATTGCACAAGCAAGAATTGACGCTCGTAAAAAAGAGCAAAATAGCTAGATAAAAAATAAAAAAGTTTTACTTTTGCAGAGCGTTAGAAATAGTTTCTATCGCTCTTTTTTTTAAAGTTCTTTAAAATGATTAACAGAAGACATATTCGAGTTAAGGTAATGCAGTCGGTTTATGCAATGCAGCAATCGCAGAGTGATGATATTGTAAAAGAAGAAAAATTCTTAAAACACAGTATTCAAAAAATGTATGATTTATACGTACTTAATCTTCAGTTATTAGTTGAAGTTCAAAAATTAGCTAACAAAAGAGCATTACTAGCTAAGAAAAAAATACTTGCAACAAAAGAAGAATTAAATCCTAACGAAAAATTTATCAATAACAAACTTATTAATAAACTTAATGAGAGCGTTAGCCTTGAAGGATATGTTGAACTAAACAACTTAAACTTTTGGCAACTTGATAATGAATACGTGCGTATCATTTTAGATGAATTACAAAAAAGTGATTTGTATTTAAAATATATGGATACTATAGAAGATTCATACAATGTAGACCGTGCTTTTATTATTGATTTTTTTAAAGAAATTATAGCTCCTAATGAAAAGTTAGCAGATTATTTTGAAGATAAAATGATTTCTTGGGTAGATGATATCCCTTTTGTTAATACTTGGATTGTTAAATCATTAAACAAACAAAAAATACAAAATCCTTTTATTTTAGGAAGCTTATATAAAGACAGTGAAGACAAACAATTTGTGGGGGATTTATTTACAAAAACAGTATTAAATAAACACAAATATCAAGAAGATATTATTGATAAAACTCCGAATTGGGAAGCTGATAGAATTGCCGATATTGATATGATTATTATTAAAATGGCAATTACCGAATTTTTACATTTCCCATCAATACCAAGTAGAGTAAGTATTAACGAATATATTGAACTAGCCAAAGATTACTCAACCAATAAAAGTGGTTATTTTATTAACGGTGTTTTAGACAAACTATCAAAAGACTATTTAGCTTCTGATAAGATGGTTAAAATTGGAAGAGGTTTATTATAAAATTATTATTTTTACAACAAATAAATTAAAACATAGTAAAATGAAGAAAATAGCAGTAGCAATTGCATTCATTCTTTTAACAGGAGTATTTGTTTCTTGTGGTAATGGAAATGCAGCATCTAAAGTAAAAAAAGAAAATATAGAAAACGCTGAAAAAAGAGATGTATCTATTAATGCAGGAGCAGCTTCTATTTCTTTTGATAAAGAAGAGTATAACTTTGGTACTGTTACCGAAGGTGAAGTTGTAAAAACAACTTTTACAGTAACCAATACTGGTAAAACTGATTTAGTTATTACAAATGCAAAAGCTAGTTGTGGTTGTACGGTACCTGTATGGCCTAGAGAAGCTATTGCACCTGGTAAAACAGGCGAAATTCAAGTTAGTTTTAACACAAACGGTAAACCAAACAGGCAATCAAAGTCTATTACCTTAACTACTAACACTAAAAAAGGAAGAGAAGTTTTAAAAATTTCTGGTATGGTAACTCCTAAAAACAAAGCTGTATAATGTTTTTACAAGCAAGCACACAAGAAAGCATTATGAACATGCTTCCGTTCGTAGCCATGATTGGTGTTTTTTATTTTTTGATTATTCGCCCACAAATGAAACGTCAAAAAAATGAAAAAAACTTTCAAACAACTGTTAAAAAGGGTATCAAAATAGTTACAAGTAGTGGTATTCATGGTAAAATTGTTGAAATTAATGAAAATGACAATACCATTATTATTGAAACCGGCGCAGGTAAAATAAAATTTGAACGCTCAGCCATTTCTATGGAATTAAGCAAAAAATACAATACTGAGGTTAAAAAATAACCTAAGTATTTTATCATAAAAAAAGAGCGCTAATTAGCGCTCTTTTTTGTTTTTTATGTAGATTGCAATATATTGATCATTTTGAAAAAAAAATTAAACATACCTAAAACCTTTTTTGGCTTTTTACTAGCTTCTGTTTTCTTTTGGCTGCTAATAAACCTTTCAAAAGAATATACAACTGAAATAACAATAGATACAGTATATACTAATTTACCTGTTGATAAAACAATTATAGCCACTCCTATAAAAAAAATAATCCTGCTTGTAAAAGGCAGTGGTTTTAAATTGATTTCTACAAATTTAACAAGTAATGCTTTGAGGTTAGATTTAAAAAAAATAAACAAAAAAAAAGCTACTGACTATTATTTTTTAACAAAAAAAATACAAACAGAAATACAGGATCAGTTAAAATCAGGCATAAAATTAATTAGCACTAAAAGAGATACAATACCTTTAAAAATAGGAACTTTGCACTCTAAAAAAGTACCTATAAAAACCGATTTAGACATCACTTTTCAACTTGGTCATGATTTAGCAAAACCTATAAATTTAAACCCAGATTCAGTGTTAATTTCAGGAGAACAATCGCTATTAAAAGAAATTAACTTTTTGAATTTACAAAGTATAAAGCTTGAAAATGTTTCTGAAAGTACTACAATAAATACTACAATTAATGTGCCTAAAAACATTAAAGCAACTATTAGCAATGTGAAAGTAAATATTATCGTTGATAAATTTACTGAAGGAGAAACTGAAATTCCTATTTTAATAAAAAATGCTCCTAAAGGAATAAATGTTTTCCCGAAGAAAGTCAAGATAACCTATAAAGTTGGATTAAAAAATTTTAATAAAGTAAACCCAAGTCTTTTTAAAGTTGTATGTGATTACAACCAAGTTAAAAATAATGAGGCCTCTTTTTTAACCCCCAAAATAGTAGAAGCACCAAATTTTGTTACTCAAATAAGAGTAAGTCCCAAAAAAATAGATTTTTTAATACATAAATAATGGTCATAGGTATAACAGGTGGTATTGGTAGCGGAAAGTCTACCATTGTAAAGATGTTTTCACAATTTAAAAACATCGCAATATATACTGCTGATAATGAAGCTAAAAAATTAATGAACGCTTCTGAAGAGATAAAAATACAATTAATTTCAATATTCGGAGAAGAAGTATACAAAAACAACCAACTTAACAGACCATATTTAGCCAATATTGTTTTTAACAACAAACAAAAACTAACTATTTTAAATAGTATTGTACACCCTGTTGTAAATGATCATTTTCAAGATTTCATTTCTGAAAACTCCAAAAAAGATTACATTTTATATGAGAATGCGATTTTATTTGAAAATGGAAGCAATACTTTTTGTGATAAAATAATTACTGTAACCGCGCCTGAAAACATCAGGGTTCAACGTATTTTAAAAAGAGATAACACTACAATAAAAGCCGTTAAAAACAGAATTAAAAATCAATGGGATCAAGAAAAAAAAACATTACAATCTCATTACATCATTGAAAACCTTACATTTACTAAATCTCAACAAGAAACATTACGTATTCATAATATTTTAACAAAAAATATTAAATAAGTTATAGTTTCTTAATAATTTATCTTAAAATTATCTTAATTTTACACAAACTCTGTTAATCTAAGTTAAAAGAGAATATCCCTTCATTTTATTGATTTATTTTTGAATAATGGGTAAAAAAATCTTTATTCTTATTGTTGTTTTAATGAGTATTTCTTTAATAGGAATCATCTCTGTTCAAATTTATTGGATTAAGGATGCTATAAAGAATAAACAGCAACAATTTGACAACAACGTTACAATTGCATTGGCTAGAACTTCTGAAAGGATAAAAGATAGAGAGTACTCTGAATTTCTTCAAAATAATCAGGAGTTTCTTAAAGATAAAAAATTTGTTTCTGATGCCGAAATAACCACTTATCTTTTTCAACAAATAGACACCACTAATAAAAGAAAATTTACCTTTGGTACTACCATTTTAGGTGAAAGTATAAAAATGCCAGGAGATTTTATAAATAATGACTCAATAGTTTTAAAGCGTTATTCTGGTAAGGAAGACTTTTATTTTTCGCAGGTAATCAAGGCTGAAAACAATGATTTTAATTCTTTTACCGAAGAAAATAGTTTTTCAACTTTTAAAAATTACCCTAAATTTAACAGGCAACTAATTGAAAATATGTTGCGCCAACGAAATAGACTATACCCTATTAATCAGCGCATCAGCAACAAAGAACTAAACTTTACAATACAAGAAGAATTGGCTAAAATGAACATAACGCAAAGTTTTAAGTATGGCGTTTATGAAGATGGTTTAGCAACACAGTTAAAATCTGGATATTTTAATATACACCCAAAAGACGCTAGCTACCCTTTGTTTAAAGATGATAATGGTAATAGCAAATATAAGTTATATATAAAATTTCCTAATGAACGTAAAAATTTATTATCAGGAATGATGAAAATTTTAGGCCTTTCATTATTATTTATTGGTATTATTATTGCAGCATTTTCAACATCATTGTATCAACTAGTACGTCAAAAAAAGATATCTGAAATAAAAACAGATTTTATTAATAACATGACACATGAGTTTAAAACACCAATTGCTACTATTAATTTAGCTTTAGATGCTATTAGAAACCCTAAAATAATTGCAGATCAAGATAAAGTAAAACGCTACGTACAAATGATTCGTGAGGAAAATAAACGTATGCATGGTCAGGTTGAAAATGTATTACGAATTTCAAGATTAGAAAAAAATCAAATAGAAATAAGTAAGGATGCTACTGATATGCACGACACAATAGAAGAAGCTATTGAACATATTCAGTTACTTGTAGATGATAAAAAAGGAAGTGTAACATCACATTTTCAAGCAATATCAACCGAAGTATTAGGTAATCAATTTCATCTAACAAATATAATTGTAAACATGTTAGAAAATGCTTTAAAATACTCCAGTGAAGCACCTAAAATTGATGTATATACAGAAAGTACTAACAAATATTTTATCTTTAAAATAAAAGATGAAGGAATAGGAATGAGTAAAAATGCTCAGAAATATGTTTTTGATAAATTTTATAGAGAACATAAAGGAAACATACATAATGTAAAAGGCCATGGTTTAGGTTTAGCCTATGTAAAAGAAATTATAGACAGCCACCAAGGTAGCGTTCATGTTGAAAGTGAAAAAGGTAAAGGAAGCTTATTTACAGTAAAATTACCATTAATATAAAATAAAGAAAATGGGAAGTAAAAAAATATTATTAGTAGAAGATGATCCAAATTTTGGAACAGTCCTTAAAGATTATTTAGCTTTAAATGATTATAATGTAACACATGCTAAAGACGGTATCGACGGCTTAATTATGTTTAAAAATGGTGAATATGATTTATGCATTTTAGATGTTATGATGCCTCGTAAAGATGGTTTTTCTTTAGCGCAAGATATTCGTGTTAGTAATAAAGAAGTCCCTATTATCTTTTTAACTGCCAAAACATTAAAAGAAGATGTTTTAAGAGGATACCAAGTAGGTGCTGATGATTACTTAAACAAACCTTTTGACTCTGAAGTTTTATTACACAAAATAAAAGCAATTTTACAACGTAAGGAAAACGAAAAATCTAGTGATTCAGACGAGTTTGAATTTAAGATTGGTGGATTTGATTTTAACTCAAAACTTCGACATTTATCATTTAAAGGTGAAGAAGCTCAAAAACTTTCACCAAAAGAAAGTAAATTATTACGAATGTTAGCCGTTCATAAAAACGATTTAATGCCACGTGAATTAGCATTAACAAAAATATGGAGAGACGATAATTACTTTACTTCTCGTAGTATGGATGTATATATAGCTAAGCTTCGTAAATATTTAAAGGCTGATGAAAATGTTGAAATTCTTAACATTCACGGTGAAGGCTTTCGATTAATTGAAAAAATATAACACCTTATAAGTAATTTTTAACTAAAGACTTCCTTTTTATTGGAAGTCTTTTCTTTTTTATAAATTGTAACAATAATTTTTGTCATTCGTCTAATATCTATAATCAACAAAACCGAAAAATTTGGAAACCATTTTATCAATAAAAAACCTCGATAAAAAATACGGTAAAGTTCATGCTGTAAATAATCTATCTTTTGATATTCAAAAAGGAAATGTATACGGTATTCTTGGCCCTAACGGAAGTGGAAAATCAACCACCTTAGGTATTATTTTAAATGTAGTAAACAAAACATCTGGTAATTTTAGTTGGTTTGATGGAAAGTTATCTACACATGAAGCTTTAAAAAAAGTAGGAGCTATTATTGAGCGTCCAAACTTTTATCCTTACATGACAGCAGTTCAAAACCTACAATTAATTTGTAAAATAAAAGGGGTTTCAGCTGATAAAATTGAAGAAAAACTTAAAATAGTAAACCTTTACGAAAGAAGAAACAGCCAATTTAAAACCTATTCTTTAGGGATGAAACAACGTTTGGCAATTGCATCGGCCTTGTTAAACGATCCTGAAATATTAATTTTAGACGAACCTACCAATGGATTAGATCCGCAAGGAATCCACGAAATTCGTCAAATCATAAAAAATATTGCCAAAAACGGAACTACTATTTTATTAGCATCTCACCTACTTGATGAAGTAGAAAAAGTTTGTACCCACGTTCTTATTATTAGAAACGGAGTAAAACTATACAGCGGTAGTGTAGACAACATGGTTGTTTCAAACGGAGTTATAGAAGTAAAAACCGATGACGATATTGATAAATTAGTTAATGTTTTAAAAAACTATTATGAAATTGCCACTGTTGATGTTGAAGGAGATTTAGTTACTGCCCGTTTAGAAAACGAAATTTCAGCATCACAATTAAACAAATACTTATATGATAACGGAGTAATTGTATCGCATTTAGTTAAGCGTAAACTTAGCTTAGAACAACAATTTTTAGATTTAACAAACAACAACTAATTCAACTATTATGTTACGCCTTTTATATATAGAATTTCATAAATTAAGATACAATAAAGCTAGTAAAATACTTTCAATCATCTATTTTGCACTACTAACTTCAGTTGCATTAATAGCTGCTATCAAATTTGATATCGGCCCTATAAAATTTCATTTAGCAGACCAAGGTATTTTTAACTTTCCATACATTTGGCACTTTAACACCTATATGGCAGCCATTTTTAAGTTTTTTTTACTACTGGTAATAGTATCTATGATGGCAAATGAATACAGTTACAAAACCTTAAAACAAAACTTAATTGATGGTTTAAGTAAAAAAGAATTTATCCTTTCTAAATTTTATACCGTAATCGTTTTTGCATTAGTATCAACTCTTTTTGTTTTTGTTATTTCATTAATATTAGGTGCTTTATATTCTGATTTTAATGAACTTTCAATAATTTTCTCAAATCTAAGTTACTTAGTTGCTTTTTTTATTAAACTAGTAGGCTTCTTTTCTTTCGGATTATTTTTAGGCATATTAATTAAAAGATCTGCCTTTGCTGTTGCCGCAATGATTGTGTGGTTAATTATAGAAAGCATTTTTAAAGGGTATTTATTTTGGACATTTAAAGATTTAAAAACAAGCACTGAAGAAGCTGTAAACTCAATCATGCAATTTTTTCCGCTTGAAGCAATGGCAAACTTAATTAAAGAACCCTTTACAAGGTTAGGTGCTGTTAAATCTGTAGCAAATCAAATAGGTGAAAATTTCACGAAAGATTATACTGTTAGTTTTCTTAATATTGTAATTGTTCTTGTTTGGATATCTATTTTTATATATGCTTCATATTTTTTGTTAAAAAAAAGAGATTTATAGGGGGTATTAAGTAGTTTAGCTGTTTTATCATAACATAAATTACTTCTACAATGAAGAAAACACTATTATTATTAGTCTTATTTACCTCATTTACCATACACAGTCAAAAAGAAGCTAATTTTTGGTTTTTTGGAAGGAATGCTGGGATAAACTTTAATAATAACATTGTTACTTCTTTAAATAATGGATTATTAAATACCGATGAAGGTTGTTCTTCTATTGCTGATGAAAACGGAAATCTTTTGTTTTATTCAGATGGAATAAATGTTTGGACAAAGAACCATGAATTAATGAAATATTCAAGTGGTTCACTTGCTAATAATTTACAAGGAAATCCTTCAAGTACACAATCAGGTTTAATTGTTCCAAACCCTGAAAATAAAGACATTTATTACATTTTTACAGTAGGAACAGATTATGTTGGAAACAATAGCACCTACCCTACTAACCCTGGTTTTAATTTTTATACAATTGATATATCAAAAGGAGATGGAGGTGAAATCACTAATGGACCAATAAACCTTTCTGATGGAAAAGATTTAACTTGGTCAGAAAAAGTAACAGCAGTTCAAGGAAAAAACTGTACCGAATTTTGGATTCTTTCTATAGTACAAAACACTTTTTATGCTTATAAAATTGATAAAGATGGTGTAAAAAATACTGCTCCAGTTATTTCATTATCATCATATTTTTTAAACGATAAAAGAGGTTATTTAAAAGCTTCTCCTGATGGAACTAAAATAGCGTTAGCTGATTATACAAATGACGAAAGTGGTCGATTTGTTTTATATGATTTTAATAATATTACTGGAAAAATAACCTCTAACGGTCAAATTCTAACCAATGGACATTCAGACGGAAGCCCTTATGGAGTAGAGTTTTCACAAAATTCAACAAAATTATACACCTCTACATATAAACAAAACTCTGGCACTTTTAATATTCTTCAATACGATTTATTAAATACAAATATATCGAGTTCCAAAACAACTGTTTGGTCAGGTATTGGATACCGAGGAGCTTTACAGTTAGGACCGGATGGAAAAATTTACGCTTCAATACCTGATAAAACACACTTAGGAGCTATTCAAAATCCAGAAGATGCAGCCGCAAACATTATATTTAATCCAAATGCTGTTTTTTTAGAAGGTGCAATATCATCACAAGGATTGCCTCCTTTTATACAGTCTTTTTTTGCTCCAGTAAATATAGTTAACAAAGCAACAAACGAAATTTTAACCAATGCTACTCAAATATTCTGTATTGGAGAAACTTACGAGATTGAACCTGAAAAAAATGATCTTACCGATACCTATACTTGGTATAAAGATGGGGCTGAAATTGCAACAACCAGATCATTAACAATTGATAGCACCAATTTTGGTAGTGGATTATATGAAGTTAAAATAGAATCTACTTCAGATTGTAAAAAAACATTTACCGGAAAAGTTCAAATTTATTTCGAACCTAAACCTACTATTAACAATATACCAACCTATATTCAATGTGATTTTGACAGCAACCCTGTTGATGGGTTTACCTCTTTTAATCTTCAACATTTAGAAAATAATTTAGTAAACGATACTACAAATATATTATTCGATTTTTTCGAAACATCAGATAATAATTTCTTGTCACCTTTAAATAAAACAAATTATACAAATAGTGTTTCAATCAATCATTCAATAGTAGTAAGAGCTACAAACACCATAACAAATTGTTATCAAACAGCAACAATCAACTTACAGGTAAACCCTACTGGTTTAACTTCTTATACCAATGAATATATTCCCGAGTTAGATGAAAGTGCATTAACCTTAAATGCACAATTTAGTATTGGTTCTAATAATGGTATTTTTGATTTTTCATTAAAAACCCAACAAATAATAACCAATTCTAGGAGCATTATCTGAAATAACTCATGATTTTCAATATTATCGTACTCCTGAAGATGCTTCATTACAAATAAATCAAATTTTACCGCCATACGAAGATGAATTTTTTACGGACAACTCAGATATATACGTAAGAATTTCAAATAAAGGGGTTAATTCCTGTGAAGCGGTAGGTAATTTTAAAATTTTTGTTGAAAAACTACCTACTCCTCAAGGTGATTTAAGTGAAACTATTTTATGTATTGATAACCCTAGAAAAAATCCTCAACTTCAAACTGTTTTATTAAACGCTGATACAGGTATTATTACTGACACTTATAAATGGTATTTAAACAATATCTTAATCTCTGGTGAAACATCAGCTATACATAATGCTACTTCTGCGGGAGAATATAAAGTGGAAGCTTATCGAAACCACCCTAATATAACCAACCCTTACATAGGGTATAATACTTTTTTTGTAAAAGAATCTAACCAAGCTTTAGTTGTAAAAATAACATCTGTTGATGACAACGATATACTTAACAATAATAAAATTGAAATTACTATAGATGGTATTGGTGATTATGAATATGCTTTAAACAGTACAAATCTTAGTGATTTTGTAAAAGGAAAAGAAAACTTATCTCACACTTTCACAAATATCCCTCCTGGTTTAAATACTATATCAATCAGAGATCGAAATGGATGTGGAATTACATCTTCTAACCAAATTTCTATAATTTATTTTCAACGTCATTTTACTCCAAATAACGATGGGTATAATGATACTTGGAATATTTTAGGCATTAATAATAACTATTATACAGTTGTCAACGTTCAAATTTTTAATAGATATGGAAAATTAATTAAAAAAATAACTGATAAAAACTCAACAGGATGGGACGGGACATACAATGGTACAGTTCTACCATCTAATGATTATTGGTATAACGCAAAACTAATTAACGTCAATGGTCTAGTTCGTGAAAAAAATGGTCATTTTTCTCTTCTTAAAAAATAAACTAGACTTATATTTACCTCCTCAAAACTTTTATTTTTCTCGCTATGAAAAAAATCATTTTTTTATTATTAATTTTATTTCCTTCAATCATTCTCTCTCAAGACGGTGGTACTACTTGTGACACTTCTGAGCCTATGTGTTCGGATAATAATGGTGTAAAAATATTTAACAATACAACAAACACTTCTGGTACTGGTAATATTGCTTGTTTATATACAACCCCTAACCCTTCTTGGTTTTATATTAAAGTGGAATCAACCGGAAATTTAGAGTTTGAAATTATTCAATCTACCGATTTTGATGCAAGTGGTAACCCTATAGGATCTGCTCTTGATGTTGATTTTGCAGCTTGGGGACCTTTTTCTACTTCAGATTCTAACTGTACAACCTTAGCTAAAGAATGTTTAGATAGTAGTGGAAATTCAATACCGTGTCCTGATAATGTTTTCTCTCCTGTTTTTTACACTAATAATTTAGATAACACCAATATTATTGATTGTAGTTATTCTGGTTCTGGTAGAGAAAACTTTACCATTACTAATGCGCAAGCAGGTGAGTTTTACATTTTATTAATAACAAACTTTGATAATGGTACAGGTAAAATTAAACTAGAACAAACTAATTATGCTGGAATTGGTGCTGGAACAACTGATTGCTCAATTGTTTCTGGAGAGCTAGGTCCTGATCAAGATATTTGTGATGGAACTACTGTTACTTTAGATGGTACCCCTACCGTTGGAACCGTTACTAATTATGAATGGCAAGTAGATACTGGTAGCGGATTTACAACAATTACTGGAGAAAACAATGCTACTTTAAGTATTAACAACAATCTTTCAGGAACATACAAAAGTATAATTACTGATAATTTAGGTAATAAAGCTACTGACGATGTTGTTATTAATTTTTTACCACTTCCAATAACAACCAATATTACCTTAAATCAATGCGATACCGATACTGATTTAAGCACAAATATTAACCTAACTTTAGCAGAGACAAATATCTCAACCAATCATATAAATGAAACTTTTAAATATTACCCTACTAAAAATGACGCTATAAACGATACAGCCGAAATAACCAACCAAACAAATCATCCTGTTACTGATGGAGATATTATTTGGGTTAGAACAATTTCTGATAAAGGCTGTTCTCAAATATCTGAAATAAAAATTACGGTAGGTTATCAAGCCGATGTTATTTATCCTAAAGAATTTGCTAATTGTGATGATTATTTAGATGCTGATGGAAATAATACTGCTAGCAATAGTGATACTGACGGAATTACCAATTTTGACTTAAGCTCTGTTGAACCTGACATCAAAGCTACTTTCCCTGCTGCTAATAGAGCCAACTTAACGGTTTTAATTTTTGAAACCATAGCTGATAGAGACGCTGTAACTAACAATATAACTAATATTTCTAATTACCGTAATAAAAATATACCTGCAACCACCCCACAATCATTATATGTTAAAATAATTGATAAAACAAACAACAATTGTGAAGGCTTGGGAAGCTTTACTATTGAAGTAAAGCCAATACCTGTTGCTAATAATGTTGCAAATTTTGAGTATTGTGATGACTTTGCTAGTGGAACCTATAATGATGGTAAAAACATTGATATCAATTTAAGAGATAGTGTTAATAATATTTTAGGAACTTCACAAGCACCATCAGATTACACCGTTACTTTTCATACTAGCCCTACTGATGCTAATTCTGGAAATGCTCCCATTTCAAATGATACCAATTATACAAATCAAACAAGAGATATAGAAACCATTTATGTTCGTGTTGAGAATAATGATACCGGATGTTTTAATGACCACCTAACTTTTGACATCATTATAAATCCTTTACCAGTTATAACAAACCCTATTCCTGACCTAGAAATTTGTGATGTTATAACATCAGGTGATGGCGATTCTAGAAATAGAATTGTGCAAAATATTAATTTATCTGAAAGAGATATCGATGTTCTTAATGGTAGAGACCCTGCCTTATTTGAAATTACATATCACAGAACTAACCAAGATGCTATTGATGGAGTGTCGCCTCTCAATAAAACAAATTACACTAACGATCCTGCACACACAAACTTTCCTGCTGATTTTTCAACTGACGCACCAGCAACTGAATTAATTTATATTAGTATTCTTAACAAAAACACCAATTGTAGATATGGTATTGCTACTTTACAATTAGTGATATATCCTGAACCTCTTATTCCTTTAAATATCACAAATTATACAGATTGTGATAATAAATCAGACTCTTTTTTAGATGATGCTAACGGAATAAACGGAGATATTACACTTAAAAATAAAACAACAGAAATACTTGTAAACTATCCTACAAGCGAACACAGTAATTTTACCGTTACCTTTCATGAAAATTTATCGGATGTTGAGTCGGGAGCAAACCCACTTGATGAAAACAAATATGAAAATACTGCAAACAATCAAACGATATATGTTAGGGTTAAAAATGATAAAACTTCATGTGTTAATAACAATTTAACTTTTAACATCATCATAAATCCGTTGCCAGATTTCATAGTATATAGTCCTGTTATTGTATGTTTAAATAATCCTCAAACAAGATTAGAACCTATAAATCCTAATGCTACTTATAGTTATGAATGGACACTAAAAGGCAACCCTACTGTTTTAAGTACCAATGCTTTTTATGACGTTACAGTAGGCGGAACCTATGTTGTTACCGCAACTATGCAAGACGGAACTAGTTGTAAAAGAAGTAGAGAAATTGTAGTAAATGAATCTATAAACCCAACTTTAACAAATGATGATATTGTTATTGTTGACGACACAAATAATAGTGGATTAGATAATTATTCAATTAAAATAATTACTGAAAATCAAAATTTAGGAATTGGTGATTACGAGTTTGCTATTACTGATGAAGATAACAATATAACAGGTTTTCAAGACGAACCTTTATTTGATAACATTTCAGGAGGTTTTTATACTGTTTTTGTTAGAGATAAAAATGGATGTCAGCCCGATGCCACTATAGAAATATCAGTTATTGAATATCCTAAATTTTTAACCCCAAACGGAGATGGAAAAAATGATACTTGGAAAATTAAAGGAGCTAATTCTAGTTTTTATCCTTCAAGTAACATTACAATTGTTGATCGATATGGTAAAATTGTAGCTATTATTCCTATTGATAATCAGGGGTGGAATGGAACCTATAAAGGCAAATTGTTACCATCTAATGATTACTGGTTTAAAATTTATTTAGTTGACCGAAAAGGTAAAATTCACCAACATCAAGGGCATTTTTCTCTTTTAAGAAAATAAGTGCAACATTATTTTTAATGACTCACACAAAACCTAATGAATATTTTTCGTTAGGTTTTTTTATGATAAATTATCAAAAATAATTGTACAACTCTTTTTAATTTTTAATAATTCATGATATTTACTCCAATAAAATATCGTAAAATTTATAATTATCACAATTAAACCATAAGTAAAATCTCAACAAATCATCAATAGTATATCAATAAAACTATCCGTATTTTTGTTGTATGGACTTTGAATTACACTCAGATTTTAAACCTACCGGCGATCAGCCTACAGCAATAAAACAATTAGTAAACGGACTAGATTCCAACGAGAAACACCAAACATTATTGGGTGTTACTGGTTCTGGTAAAACCTTTACGGTTGCCAATGTTGTTGCCGAAGTAAATCGCCCTACCTTGGTATTGGCACATAACAAAACATTAGCTGCTCAATTATATTCTGAGTTTAAGCAATTTTTCCCGAACAATGCTGTAGAGTATTTTGTTTCTTATTATGATTACTACCAACCAGAAGCCTATATTCCTGTTACGGGTACTTTTATCGAAAAAGATTTATCTATAAATGATGAAATAGAACGCTTACGAATTAGTACTTCTTCTTCCCTACTTTCGGGACGTAGAGATATTATTGTAATTGCATCAGTTTCTTGTTTGTACGGTATCGGAAATCCGAATGAGTTTAAGAAAAATGTAATTCCGATTGAAGTAGATCAGCAAATTTCACGCACAAAATTCTTACACCAATTGGTTACCAGTTTGTATTCTAGAACTGAAACCGAAATAAAAAGCGGAACTTTTAGAGTAAAAGGTGATGTTGTTACTATTTATCCGTCCTACGGAGATAGCGGTTATCGTGTGCATTTTTTTGGTGATGAAATTGAAGAAATTGAAACTTTTAATATAGAGAACAACCAAATAATTGAAAAATTAACCGAACTAACTATTTATCCTGCAAACCTGTTTGTTACCTCGCCTGATGTATTGCAAAATGCAATTCATAAAATACAGGAAGACATGGTAAAACAGGTTGATTATTTTAAAGAAATTGGTAAACATCTAGAAGCCAAACGATTGTTAGAACGTACCGAATTCGATTTAGAAATGATTCGTGAATTAGGTTACTGCTCGGGTATCGAAAATTATTCTCGTTATTTAGATGGTCGAGATCCCGGTACGCGTCCGTTCTGTTTGTTAGATTATTTCCCAGAAGATTATTTAATGGTGATTGACGAAAGCCACGTTACCATTCCGCAAACACATGCTATGTATGGTGGTGACAGAAGTAGAAAGGAGAATTTAGTAGAATACGGATTCCGTTTACCTGCGGCAATGGATAATCGACCGTTAAAATTTGATGAATTTGAATTGTTACAAAACCAAGTAATTTATGTTTCTGCAACGCCTGCTGATTATGAACTACAAAAAACTGAAGGTGTTTTTGTAGAGCAAGTAATTCGCCCTACCGGATTATTAGATCCTGTAATAGAAGTGCGACCAAGTTTAAATCAGATTGATGATTTAATAGAAGAAATTCAAATTCGTGTAGAAAAAGATGAACGTACTTTGGTTACCACTTTAACCAAACGAATGGCAGAAGAATTGGCTAAATATTTAACCAGAATACAGGTTCGCTGTCGTTATATACATTCGGATGTTGATACTTTAGAGCGTGTGCAAATAATGCAAGATTTACGTAAAGGTATATTTGATGTTTTAATTGGTGTAAACCTACTTCGTGAAGGATTGGATTTACCTGAAGTATCGCTAGTGGCTATTTTAGATGCCGATAAAGAAGGTTTTTTACGTAGCCATCGATCTATTACACAAACTGTTGGTAGAGCCGCAAGAAATGTAAACGGACTCGCCATCTTATATGCTGATAAAGTTACCAACAGTATGCAACAAACTATGGACGAAACCAACCGTAGGCGTGAAAAACAAATTAACTACAATACTAAAAACGGAATTACACCTACACAAATAAATAAAAAATTAGACAATACACTTTCTAAAGATACCACAGCTACCTATCAGTATGACAATGCTATACAAAAAGCTGCTGAACAAGATTTAGAATACTTACCAAAAGAAGAAATAGAAAAACGTATTCGTGCCAAACGTAAACAAATGGAAGAAGCTGCCAAAAGTTTAGATTTTATGATTGCCGCACAATTGCGTGATGAAATTGCAGTTTTAAGGAAGAGTTTGTAGAAATATTTGGATTGATTCTTAAAGTAAAATCAAGTAACTTCGTAATTGAACGATATCCATCATTGAAATAATGGATATCTTAACATTTAGACAAAATTAACTAATTAAAAATGAAAATGAAAAAACAACTCTTATTCCTTTTAATAACTATTTTAAGTTTTAATTGTTATTCACAGATTTCTTTTGAGAAAGGATATTACATTGATAACAGTAATCAAAAAACCAATTGTTTAATCAAAAATATTGATTGGAAAAATAATCCAACTCAATTTGAATATAAACTATCCGAAAATAGCGAATCGAAAAAAAAAACTATAGAATCAATTAAAGAATTTGGTATTAATAATATTTCAAAATACGTCAGGAGCATTGTAAATATTGATAGGTCCAGTGAGGATATCAAAAAATTAAGTTATGATAGAAACCCTATATTTAAAGAAGAGAAACTTTTTTTAAAAGTATTAATTGAAGGTAAAGCAAACTTGTATCTATTAGAAGATGGAAATTTGAGAAGATTCTTTTTTAACAAAGAAAATTCGGCTATTGAACAATTAATTTTCAAATCCTACAAAACTCCGAATAATCAAATTGGTAAGAATAATAGGTTTAAGAATCAACTTTGGAATAACCTAAAATGTCCAAATTTGAAAATAAACAAAGTTGAAAATCTAAGTTATCAAAAAAATGACATAGTTGATTTTTTTGTAGAATATAACGAATGTAACGGTGAAAAAAACACCAATTATGAAGAAAAACAGAAAAAAGACTTATTTAATTTAAGTATTCGACCTGGTTTTAATAATTCTTCTCTTTCAGTTCAAAATAGTATTTATAGTTCTAGAGATACAGATTTTGATAATGAGTTCGGGTTTCGATTTGGTATTGAGGCAGAATTTATTATGCCTTTTAATAAAAATAAATGGTCATTAATAATCGAGCCAACTTATCAATATTATAAGTCGGAAAAAGAAACAAGAAATCGTAATGTTAAAGCTGACTATAAATCAATTGAAATACCCGTTGGTATAAGGCATTATTTTTTTTTAAATGAGAACTCAAAAATGTTCGTTAATGGTTCATTCATTTTTGATTTCAGTAATAATTCCATTGTTGATTATAGTATTGGAACAGATTTAGAAATCAAAACAAGAAATAACTTCGCATTTGGTATAGGTTATAGGTATAATGATAAGTATAGTCTGGAATTGAGATATCAAACAAGTAGGGAAGTTTTAAGTGATTATATTGCTTGGAGTTCTGATTATAATACATTTTCAGTAATATTTGGGTATTCCTTTTTTTAAAAAACACACCATAATACTTTATAAAATTAATTACTAATCTAACCTTAGGAAAGTTTTTAAGAACTTTTGATATGTGATTTATTTGCTAAATTACATACTACACATAACAAATCTTAAAAATAATAACCAACAAAAAAACCTCACTTTAAAAGTGAGGTTTTTTTCTAAATATATTTAACTAAAAACTAATTTTTTACGCTCCTAAAACTTCAGCAACTTTATCTGCAGCTTCTTGAAACTCAGTAGCAGAAATAATTTCCATTCCGCTATTATCAATTAATTCTTTTGCTTCTTTAGCATTTGTTCCTTGTAAACGACAAATAATAGGCACATTAATTTTGTCTCCCATGTTTTTGTACGCATCTACAACACCTTGAGCAACACGATCACAACGAACGATTCCTCCAAAAATGTTTACTAAAATTGCTTTTACGTTAGGATCTTTTAAGATGATTCCGAAAGCAGTTTCAACACGTTGTGCATCTGCAGTACCACCAACATCTAAAAAGTTAGCTGGGTCACCACCTGCCTGCTTAATTAAATCCATAGTTCCCATTGCTAAACCAGCTCCGTTTACCATACATCCAACATTACCATCTAAATCTACATAGTTTAAACCAGCAGCTTTTGCTTCTACTTCAATAGGATTTTCTTCACGAATATCACGCATTGCGGCATAATCTTTATGACGGTATAAAGCATTTTCATCTAAAGTAACTTTAGCATCAACAGCCATTATTTTATCATCAGATGTTTTTAACACTGGGTTAATTTCAAACATTGCTGAATCTGACTTGATGTAAGCAGTATACAATGCCGTAGCAAATTTTACCATTTCTTTTAATGCTCCTCCGCTTAAACCTAGGTTGAAAGCAATTTTACGTGCTTGAAAAGGCATTAATCCTAAAGCTGGATCAATTTCTTCTGTAAAAATTAAGTGAGGTGTTTCTTCAGCTACCGTTTCAATATCCATACCACCTTCTGTAGAATACATAATCATATTTCTACCAGTTGCACGGTTTAATAAAACCGACATATAAAATTCACTTGGTTCAGAGTCACCAGGATAATATACATCTTCAGCAATTAAAACCTGATTTACTAATTTTCCTTCTGCAGATGTTTGAGGAGTAATTAACATCATTCCTAAAATATCATTAGAAATACTTTTTACCTCATCCAAGTTTTTAGCCAACTTAACACCACCTCCTTTTCCACGACCACCTGCGTGTACTTGAGCTTTTATTACGTGCCAACCTGTACCTGTTTCTTCTGTTAATTTCTTTGCTGCTTCAACAGCTTCTTCTGGTGTATTTGCAACAATTCCGCGTTGAATACGAACTCCAAAACTGTTTAATATTTCTTTACCTTGATATTCGTGTAAGTTCATTAGATATGAATTTTTAAAGTCGAACAAAAATACAAATTCAATTTATAATACCTTACTATTTAGCATAATTATTACAATTTTTATTTTCTCATTAATTTAACATTTTAACCGTAACAAAGCTTTTTTTAACATGTCTTTACAGTAATTAACACTATTTTATGATTTAAAAGTTGATTTCATAAATATTTTTGCATTCTGCTATACTATCTAAACAACTATGTATAAAATTAATAACTTACTAATCGCTATTCTATTTATTTATAAAGGAGTTAGTGCACAAGAAATTAACCAAACAAGAAAAAAAATTAACGCTACTCGCATAGAGTATTCCCCTAAAATAGATGGTGTTATAGATGAAGCCGCATGGAAAAATGTTCCTATTGCAAAAGATTTTGTAATGATGCGCCCCGATAATGGAAAACCAGAACCTGTTACACATAAAACTGAGGTCAAATTCACCTACGATGATGATGCAATTTATATTGCAGCTTTAATGCACACACCTAACGGAAGTAAAGTACCTGCTGAATTTACAAATAGAGATAGATTTGGAAACTCTGATTTTTTTATGCTAATGATAAATCCTAATGATGATGGGCAAAACCCCACCATGTTTATTGTTACTGCCTCAGGAGTTCAATTAGACGCTAAAGTATCTAACAATGGTAATAATGAAGATTATAACTGGAGTGCAGTTTGGGATAGTAGTGTTAAAATTAACAAGAAAAACTGGGTGGTAGAAATGAAAATTCCATACAGAGCTTTACGCTTCGCAAACGAATCTGTACAAGACTGGGGAATTAATTATCATAGAGATATTCGTAATTTGAATGCTCGTTATACTTGGAATCATATTGACAACACACAAGGTACTTGGACGCAATACGATGGATTAGTAAAAAAATTAAAAAATATTACACCACCTACTCGTTTAAATTTTTATCCTTATGCTTCAGCTACCACAACTACTTTTGAAGGAAAAACTGATTTTAACTGGAGTGTAGGAATGGATGTAAAATACGGTATTACCGAAAACTTTACTTTAGACGCTACTTTAATTCCTGATTTTAGTCAAGTAGCTTTTGATAATGTTACCCTAAATTTAGGACCTTTTGAACAACAGTTTTCAGAGCAACGTCAATTTTTTACAGAAGGAACAGAGCTTTTTACAAAAGGACGCTTGTTTTACTCTCGTAGAATTGGAAACAGCCCTATTGATCAGTTTGCAAGCGAACGCGAAAACGACGATGCTTTTATTAATAACAAAAAAGTAAATGACGAAATTATTGATGCTCCTGAAAAAGTGCAAATGTTAAATGCCATTAAAATTTCGGGGAGAACAAAAGGTGGTTTAGGTATTGGTTTTTTTAACGCTATAACAGAGAAGACTGAAGCAACTGTAGAAAGAACTGAAAAAACAATCATTGGACTAGATACTATTACTAATACAAGTACTTATAAAACTACGGTAAATCCTTTTTCTAACTATAATATATTAGTATTAGACCAACAGTTTAATAAAAACTCATCTGTAACATTAATTAACACAAACGTTACTCGTGATGGCAGGTTTAGAGATGCTAATGTTACCGGATTACTATGGCATGTAGAGGATAAAAAAAGTACTTATAATGTTGACGGTTCTTTTAAAATGAGTGCTATATCTGATGATATAGACAACCCTAATACTGGATATACATTTGATACCAGTATTGGTAAACATGCTGGTAATTGGCGTGGAGAAATTGGTTATAATTTCGAAAACAAAGATTACAACCCTAATGATATGGGTATTTTATTTAGCAATAACGAACAAACTATTTATGGTTTTGCTGCATACCACCAACTAAATCCGATAGGAATTTTTAATAATTACAGAATAAGTACTTCCTATAACATTAATTTTTTACACAACCCAGGTACATATACAGGCACTAATGCTAGCTTATCTTTTAGCGCACAAACAACCAAACGCTTTGGTTTTGGTGGAAATATAAATTTTAATTCTGAAAGAAAAGACTTTTTTGAAGCTCGTGAAGGAAGTACAAGTGGTATTTATTTTAAAAGACCTCAAAGAATAAACATCAACCATTGGGGCTCTACTGATTATCGAAAAAAGTTCGCCATTGATTATGATTGGTACTACAATTTTTTTAAAAACAACCCTAAAGAAGGCTATGGATTTAAAATAGCTCCAAGATATCGTTTCAACAATCAATTTTCTTTAGTTTATGATTTTAGATTTAATAAAACAAATAATGATCAAGGTTTTGTTAATAAGATAGATACTGATGACGTAAATGATAACAATGCTTTAGCTCCTCTTTTAAACGAAATCGTTTTTGGGCAAAGAGATTGGACTACTTACAATAATTCATTAACAGGTAAATATAGTTTTAATGCCAAATCTTCATTATCACTTTCTTTTCGCCATAATTGGAGTAAAGTTCCGTACGAATCTCAATTTTATAGCCTAGATAAAAATAATGGGGAATTAATAGCTAATAATTATCAAGAAATTCATGATAAAAATTTTAATCGTTGGAATGTAGATTTAAACTACGTGTGGCAATTTGCTCCAGGTAGTCAAATAATTGCATTTTATAGAAACGCTATTTTTAATTCAAATGACCAAGCGCGTCATAATTTTGCTAACAATTTAGATCAACTTTTTAAAGAAGCTAACCAGCATACATTTTCAGTCCGGCTTGTTTATTTTGTTGATTATAACAATTTAAAAAATATTTTTTAAGAAGAAAAAACACTTAAAATTTAAAATCAGATATACTTTAAAAGTGTATCTGATTTCTTTTTTATACATTCGTTACACAGAATATAAAACTATGATTGTTGCTAAAAATATCCATAAATGCTATGGAGATGTTGAAATTTTAAAAGGAGTTAATCTTCATATAAAAAAAGGAGAAATTGTTGCTATTGTTGGGCCATCTGGAGCTGGAAAAACTACCTTACTTCAAATTTTAGGAACCTTAGATAAGGCTGAAAAAAAACAAAACTCCCAACTACTTATTAATAACATTTCTACAAACAATTTAATTGATAAAAAAGTTTCTTCTTTTAGAAACAAACACATCGGTTTTATATTTCAATTTCATCAATTACTTCCTGAATTTACAGCGTTAGAAAACGTATGTATCCCTGCTTTTATTGGTGGTAAATCAAAAAATGAAACTGAAAAAAAGGCAAAAGAACTACTTCATTTTCTTGGTTTATCTCACAGAGAAAACCATAAACCAAATGAGCTTTCGGGAGGTGAACAACAACGTGTTGCAGTAGCCAGAGCCTTAATAAACAAACCTGATGTTATTTTTGCTGATGAACCTTCTGGTAATTTAGATTCAACAGCGGCAGCAAACCTACATAAATTGTTTTTCGAATTGCGTGATAAATTTGGACATACTTTTGTGCTGGTTACTCATAACAAAGAATTGGCAAACATGGCAGATCGTACTTTAACAATGAAGGACGGAATTATAGTAGAATAATAGTAACCTTTAACCAACAACAAGTTAACAAATTAATTAAAACACTTTAGGTTAAAATTCTGATTATAAATAACAGCTATCATTTTCAGTTTTTATGCTATTAATCCTTAAGTATAGTCGAAAAGATTACCACTATGTCTTTTTTGTTTTTATTAGTTTTGATTTCAATATAAGTTAATTATGAATAAAACTGAACTTAAAGAATTTCTTGAAGAAAAGGTTCTAAAATATAATAATCCAGATTTTATTGAAAGTGATCCTATCCAAATTCCGCATCAATTCTCTTTAAAAGAAGATATTGAAATAGCAGGTTTTTTAGCCGCTACCATAGCTTGGGGAAATCGGAAAATGATTATACGAAACTCCTTAAAAATGGTCGATTTGCTTGGTAATTCACCCTATGATTTTGTAATGAATCATTCCGAAGATGATTTGACTAATTTTGATGGATTTGTCCACCGTACTTTTAACGCAGATGATTTTAAATTTTTTATAAAATCACTTAAAAACATCTATCAAAATCACAACGGATTAGAAGCCGTTTTATTAACAAAAGACACAGATAATTATAAATTAGCAATTCATAATTTCAAACAAATATTTTTTGAAATACAACATCAACAAAGAACCTTAAAACATGTTTCAGATCCTTTAAAAGGCTCAGCTTCAAAAAGAATTAACATGTTTCTTCGCTGGATGGTTAGAAACGATAATACTGGAGTAGATTTAGGCATATGGAAAACCCACAATCCTGCACATTTACACTGTCCGTTAGATGTACACTCAGGAAATGTTGCTCGTAAACTAGGTATTTTAAACCGAAAACAAAACGACTGGAAATCATTATCGGAGTTAGACATTACCTTACGTGAGTTTGATGTTAAAGACCCTGTTAAATACGACTTTGCCTTATTTGGCTTAGGAGTTTTTGAAAAATTTTAACAATGCAAACCTTTACACACTACTTTTTACATTTTGGTTTCCCTTTAATAATAGCCTATTTTTTTTACAACAAAAGTTGGAAAAAAGTATATCTAATCCTAGTAGCAACTATGCTGGTAGATTTAGATCATTTATTAGCTAATCCAATATTTCAAGCAAACAGGTGTAGCTTCGGTTTTCACCTTCTACACACCTATTACGCTATGCTTGGTTACTTAATTTTACTCTTTTTTAAAAAGCCCTATAACATTATCGGCATCGGGCTTTTACTACACATGCTAACCGATTTAATAGACTGTTTATTTATGTATAACCAATGTAAACCATGCTATTTAAACACCCCAGCAGAACCCATTTTAAAACTAATAACAAGCCTATTTTAAAATAATTTGAAGCTATTTCCCGCTTTTCGCACTCGCTTTTTTTTGAAGAAAAATCAAAAAAAGAGCTCAAACAAATGCTTCAATCAGGGCTAAAAACCTATGATACACGTTTAAAAAACTGCTATTCTTTTAAAATTAAATCACAATACCAAAAACTAGTATCATAATTTTTAATCTTTTCTTTAGTATTTGTATGACAATTTTGAGAATCATCTTTCTTTAAAGTATATGATTTTAAAAGCTTCTCACCTATTTCAAATTCAATCGGATTTTTAAAAATAGGGCCATCAAAACAAAAAGTATGAAATTCACCGTTTTCACCGCAAACATCAACATCGTCTGGTAATTCGTTTATAAAATCTTCATCAATAATTTTACCAACAAACTCCTCCCCTAATTTTTTAGCATTCACACAAACTGTAATTGTTTTAAAACCCAAAGCCAAAAACTCTCTTAACAACTCTTTGGTATCTCTTTTCCACAACGGATAAACACCTGTAATACCTACTTCAGTAAGTTTTGAGTCTCTATACTTTCTTAAATCTTCTAAAAAAATATCTCCAAAAACGCCATAATTAAACCCTTGTTGTTTTAATTTATCCGTTTTTTTCTTCATTTTTTCATTATACAAATCCATTGTTACATCTGCCGGAAACTCAATTTTTTCTAACGGAATGCCAATGCTTTCAGCTTGAGCTTCTAATAAATTTTTATGAAGACCATGCATAGAAACACGTTGATAATCTTTATTTACATTGGTTATCAATTTTTCTATTTGATATTCTTTTTGCGTAAATATTTTATACAACGCAAAAGCCGAATCTTTTCCTGAACTCCAATTAAAATATGCTTTTTTCATAACCGTAAAGATGTAAAAAAAAACTTTTTAAAACTAAATTCACATTTTCTTTTTTACATAAAAAATCGCCATTTAGAAGCCATAAATAAATCACGCGACTCCTGTAAGTAAGCATCCATTATTCTAGGCTCACGTTTTAAAATTGCTGTAACGGTAGTATTTGTTGGCTCAGCATATTTTATAGCTAAAACATCTATTTCAACTAAATGTCGTGCCAACCAAGTTGGCAATTTAGCTTGCTTTGTTAACTTCTTCATATATTCATCTCTAGATATGTTTTCATAAACAACCTTTGCATTAGTAACATGAGATATTCTTTTTGCCATACTTTTATGAGATATTGCCTCTGGTCCTGAAATAGGAATAGCTTCGCCTTTTAAACTTGTTGGTTTTAATAGATAATGTACCGCTATATCTGCTACATCTCTAGCATCTACATAATTTCTTTTAGCATTTTCCATAACTCCAAAAATTTTACCAAAATGTTTAATTGTAAAAGTGTTTCGTTGCCAATTTTGCATAAATGAATGTGGTTGTAAAAGGCAATAATCAATACCACTATTTGCTAACTTTTTCTCTATCTTTCTATGCCAATCACCTACCTCAACGTACACATTATTTGGTAAAACGGGTGCTGATAATTTTACAATTCTTTTAATTTTTAACTCCTGTGCTACTTCAATTATATTTGTTTCATAACTTACTTGATTAGGAGAAGTTGCTGTTAGTAAAAAAATAGCATCAGAATTAATACAAGCTCTTTTAATTTCCTGTTTTGACTCTAAGTTTACTGCGATATATGTAATCGTGTTATGCTCTCCATTTAAAACAATCGGAACCTCTCTTGTTGTATTTCTTAATATTCCTCTTACAAAACAGTTTTGCTTATTCAGTTGTTTTAAAACTTCAGTTCCTACAGTACCTGTTGCACCAAAAACAACAATAGTTGGTGTTTTTAAATTCATTGTATTTTAATTTTTAAAAGAAAATTTCCAAGTGGTTATTATTGCTCCTAATATTGATGAAGGAATAATATCTAACATATAAGCCTCTAAGTTGGTTAGTTTAATTATTGCTAAAGAAAAAACGACCATTAATACTGTCATTACCATTATTCGTACATATTTATTTTTAGGAAATTTTTGCACAAACTTGATTTGTTGTAAAAGTAGGTGTACAATTATTGTTGCCACTAATGATGGTATTGCAATACTTGTGTAACTCGCTTTCATTAAAATCGGATTATTTAAAATCCATCCTGAAAACCAAGACATTACTAAAGGAAAAAAATAAGCAGGAATTACAGCTAATAAAAATGCCTTTGTTGTAAAATTACTAACTGTTAAATGTTGATTTTTCATATCTTAATAATTAGCGAAATGGGTTAATTTTTATTCCAACTGACAGGTAAGTTCTTAGCGAAGTATTGTACTTATAAATTTCATTCTCATCAACATCTTCAAAACCATATTTTTCGTAAACAGAATGTGATCCTCTAACCATAAGACCAATATTTTTTGTTAACCAGTAATTATACTCTAGCCCTACAGAAACTGTTGTAAAAACAGATCTATCAACTATTTTTAATCTAGGTTGGTTTTCTAATAAAGGTTTATTTACACTCACAGTAAAATCATTTAAATCTCCCAGAACTTTAAGAGCATGTTTTTTATTAAAATTATATTTCACATAAGTATTGGGTAAACCAATGGCAAAAGTGATTTTATTATTAATGTTACCCATAAAGTTTACTACTGGATTTATTGTTGTTTTACCAGACAATGTTAAGTAGCCAACACCAAAAGTTAATACATAATAATTATTACTTCTTTTGCTACTAAACCTTTTTTCAGCAAATAAAATTCCATTAATATTTAAATCATCCGTTGTCATCTTCTCATTAAAATTTGCAACGACATGCGGCATAAATAAAGCGTTTACCGACCAGTTTCTTGAAATTCGATACTGAGCTAATAAACTATAATTTACATTGTAATATTTTTCTTTGTCTCTAAGAAATGGTAATTTATTATCCTTATAAGTTATTGAATGATAGTCCATCCCAATAGTGTTATATAAGGCTAGTTTATTAAACGTTATTGGAGTTATGCCTAACTTGGTACTTATTCTTTGATAATCATACGATGAGTTGTCGTGTATTTCGGGGGTATAATGTAAATAGAATAGATCTCTATCTTCATTTAAAACAAAAACATCTCCCGTTACTTGTCCATATATTTTACAGATAAGAAACAATGCTACAATTACTATTTTTTTACGAATCATTTTATTTGTATTAATTAAATTTAATACAAATATTACCCGAAATAGCTTTTGTAAAATTACCAAATGGTAATTAACATATTTTTAATTTATTTTTTTGAGGAAGTTTGTGGTAGTTTTGCTGTACTAATTTCTTTTCTAATTCTGCTAAGAGATTGTGGGGTGATTCCTAAAAATAAAGACAAATCTTTTAGTGGAACTCTAAATACTAAATCTGAACGTTTTAATAAATCTAAATATCGTTCTTTTGCTGTTAAAGTTTGAAAGTTATGTATACCGTATAATACACTAGCAAATGCATCTTCCCATACTAATCTTCCAAATTTTTGCCAGAGAGGAAAGCGGTTGTATAAAATTTCCATATCGTGATGAGATATACTAAACAACTCAGTATTTTCAATAGCTCTAATATAAGATTTAGAGCGTTTTTTATTTTTAATTTTGGTTATATCTCCTATAAATTCATTTTCAAAAGCTAAATACCTTGTATACTGAACCTCATCTTTAATTTCATAAATAATAAGTCCTCCTGAGGCTATAAAGTAGTAATCAGTTACCACTTGCTCCTTTTTCATTATAAATTTATCTTTTAATAACGTTTTACTTTTAAAAAAAGATAAGACTATATCCAACTCTTCTTTTTCAAGAGTTACATAGCTATTTATATATTTAATTAACCTTTTCAAGATAATCGATTTAGGTTCTTCTTGTTTTTTACTAAAGATAAATGTAAAAAAAATAATAGTTTGATAAACAAAAAACCTGCTAAAAGCAGGTTTTTTACTCGATTTATTTGAATAGTAATATAATAGTTATTTTTTTATTGTTAAATACTTTAATAATGAGGCGGTTTCTCTAGCATTTTCAATAGTATTACAATAAATAGTTACTTTATTGGTATACTTTTTAATTTCGCCATCTACATAAGTTTTAATTATTTTTTCTTGATAATTAGTAAAAAACTCAACCATTACCTTTTTACTAGATATTTTAATTTTTACCGATTTAGAGTTTATATCTGATAAATTAAATTCTTGAACATTATTTTTCGATTTTTTATCTGATACCTCAATATTTGTAAACCTTAAAGCATTATCGCCGTCTTTTTCAATAGGTTCTAATTTTTGTTCGTACGTTAATTTAGCTAATTGTACACTTTTAATATTACTTGTAAGCTTAGTTAAAGCCTCGTTTTTTGATGTTAAACTTGGTTGACTTTTGTAAGCTTTACTACATAAACTTACTATTTTTTTTAAAATATATTGAGTATAAAGAGCATCTTCGATACTACTACAACTTATTACAAAACTATTTGTATAATTTTGCAGTACATCGTTTTTAATTAATTTTATAAATTTTTGCTTTGCTGTTGTTTTAACGATAACATAAACTGAAATTCCTTTTATTGCTACTTCAATATCTTCTTTATTTACATCAATTAAATTAAAATCATATAAATAATCATCTTTCTTTTTACTTGTCTCTTCAATTTTTGTGTAAGTTGTAACACAATTTGGTATAAAAGATTGTTGTGATGTTAGTTTTAACGTTGTTATTACATTTACTTTTTTATTAATTAAATTAAACCCCTCTTTAACAGTGTTTATTTTAGGTAAACTTTCTTTAAAGCCTTTTGATGCTAAAGGTATAATGTCTTGTAAAACTTTTTGCAAATCTCTAGCATTCTCTACGCTGCTACATTGAATTTCAATTTTATTAATATAACTTTTCTGAGCTCCGTCTTCAATAACTTTAATTGTTTTTAACCTTCTTTTTGTTTCCAACTTTAAAACAAAATCACTTCCGTTACTTTTAAAGAAAATTGAATTAGGGTTTATATTTGACAAGTTAAATTGATAATGAATTGTTTTACTTGATTTACTTTTTGATAACGTACTTACAATTGTTACATTACCAACTTCTGTTTGACTTAATGACAATGATTGCGCATAGGTTTTTTCAATCAAATCTACATTAACGATATTTTTAGTTAACCACGCTAAGCGATCGTCATAATTATTTAAACTCAACCTGTTTTTTACTATTTCATGACTAACAGGTACATTTTTTTTTAACAACTCTGTAAGTTCTCTTGCATTGTCAATATTAGATGCGTAAATATTTATTCTATTTAAATAAGAAATTTTTTGATTATCTATTACTTCTTTAATTATCTTTTGATTTTTATTAGCAATCAATTGAACCTGAATAACATCTTTTGATGTTACTGGTTTTATTGTATTTATATCTATATCAGCTAAATTAAATTCGTACGCTTTTTCTTTTACTTTTCCTTTAGTATCGGTTGCTATTAAATTAAATTTAATAACACCAGGAGTTTCAGAAATTACCTCTTGTGTAAAAGTTTGTTTTGAATTTTGTACCGTTTGTATCTTTGAAGATAAATTATTTAATGTTGTGTTAAACGCTGCTTCTTGTGAAAAAACTGTTGTTGTAATTAATAATAAACTACATATTTTTAAAAAAAAATTATTCATGTTTATTTTTTATATTTTTTATTTTCTCAAATATACATTTTCCTTTTACCTCTAAAAATACTAAAAATTAGGTATTTATTTGCAATAAAAAAATCCTGTTTTTAACAGGATTTTAAATTTATTTATTTCTTTTTTGATGTAAACTAAGTGGCTTTTCAGTTTTTGTTAATGGTTCTCCATACAAATCAAAATCGCCTGCTTCATTAATTTTTATATCAATAAATTCGCCTAGCTTTATATAGTGTTTAGTTGCGTCTACAATTACATCGTTATCAACATCTGGCGAATCAAACTCTGTTCGACCATAAAAATATTCTCCATCTTTTCTATCAAATAAACAACGGAACGTTTTTCCTACTTTTTGTTGATTTAGTTCCCATGAAATTTGAGATTGCACCTCCATAATTTCATTTACTCTACGAAACTTTACATCGGCAGGCACATCATCTTCTAAAGTAAAAGCACCTGTATTTTCTTCATGTGAATATTCAAAAGCCCCTAAGCGTTCAAAACGCATTTCTTCAACCCATGCTTTTAATTCTTCAAATTGTTCTTCTGTTTCACCAGGATACCCAACAATTAAAGTGGTACGAATCGCCATATTAGGTACATACTCGCGAAACTTATGAATTAAGCTTGTTGTTTTTTCGTGAGTGGTACCACGCTTCATCGATTTTAAAATCTCGGTATTGATATGTTGTAGTGGAATATCTAAGTAATTACAAACCTTAGGCTCATCTCTCATTACATCTAACACATCCATCGGAAAACCAGAAGGAAATGCATAATGCAAACGAATCCACTCAATACCGTCAACCTTTACTAATTCTTTTAATAAATCAGCTAAGGCACGTTTTTTATAAATATCTAATCCGTAATAGGTTAAATCTTGTGCAATTAACATCAATTCTTTAATTCCTTTTTCAGCTAATTTTGTAGCTTCAATAACAATTTCTTCAATTGGTGTTGATTTATGTTTTCCTCTCATTAAAGGAATTGCACAGAAAGAACATGGGCGATCACAGCCTTCAGCAATTTTTAAATACGCATAATGTTTTGGTGTTGTTGTTAAACGCTCACCAATTAACTCATGCTTATAATCTGCTTCTAAAACTTTTAACAATTCAGGTAAATCATGCGTACCAAAATATTGATCTACATTTTTAATCTCAGCTTCTAAATCTGGTTTATAACGTTCACTCAAACATCCTGATACAAATACTTTATCAATTTCTCCAGCTTCTTTACGCTGTGCATAATGCAAAATCGTATCAATACTTTCTTCTTTAGCTTTACCTATAAAACCACAGGTATTAATCACAACAATATTACCTTCATCATTTTTATCTTCATGAACAACATCTTTTCCGTTAGCTTTAAGCTGGCCCATTAAAACTTCACTATCGTAAATATTTTTAGAACACCCTAAGGTAACTACATTTATTTTGTTCTGCTTTGGTGATTTTGTGCGCATTGTGCTATAAAAATTTAGTTTGCAAATATACAGTTTAATTAAAGACCTTACCTATTGTTTTTTACTTGTAAATTTATCGCTATTATAAAATTTACACTTAACTAAAAACATATTTAAATACCATTTTATCTGTTCTTTTATTTACTCTTTTATCATATTATTATTTTTAAATTACTTAATAAATAATACTAAATGGTGTTTTTATTTTAAACTTCACCACACACAATAACCAATCAAACTACTAATAAACAAACAATTATTGTTATTATATTTTAATAACTAATCTTTTTTTGATAAAACACAAATTAAATAAATATGGTAATTATTTTTTTAGTTAGGGGTACTAACTATATTTGTAGTATGAATTCATAACATAAATCATTTAATAATCATTAAAAAAAAACAGATGAGTAAATCAATTTTTTATCACGCAGGTTGTAGTGTATGTATTAGTGCAGAACATGATATTATCGAATTAATTGGAAAAAATAACGTAGAAATTGTTAACATTGGTGAAGACAAATCAAGAATCAATGAGGCGGAATTAGCTGGAGTAAAATCTGTTCCGGCATTATTAACTCCTAGTAAAAATGTAATACATCTTAATTTTGGAGCATCTATAACAGATGTAAAAGGTTAATAATAAACATAAAGTAGTGAGTTAATTTTACTCACTACTTTATTTAAATAAAAAGACATGAAAATTTCAGTTTACGATACATACGTTAAAAAAAATAGTGGCAGCATTATGCATTTCGATATATTAATAGAAAAAAGCAAAACATCAAATGATGCTATTACTTATGGAAAAAAATATCTGGCATCAAAAAAACTATTTGACAAACAGTTAACAACTAAAGAGTGTAAGTTTTGCCATGTAGAAAATGTAACTGGTGAAATAGAAGAAAAAATTAGGAAAGATGGTTATTATATTATTGAAATGGAAAACTGTTAATAAAGTATATAATTTATTGAGTCGTCTGTCAAAAAAGTATTAGGCTTTTTTAATTAGGATTACTAACTTTGAATTTTTAAATCAATTACCACTATGGCTTTATATGATCTAATATTAAATTCAAAAAATGAAACAACTATTAAATTAAGTAACATTCATTTGAGTGCACCTAATCAGATAATTTTAAAACAACTACTTAAAGAATTTAAGTATGTAAATATTTTAAATGAATATAAATTACCCGTAGATAATAAACTCCTTTTATTTGGTCATACAGGTTGCGGAAAGACAACTACTGCTAAAGCTATTGCGCAAGTATTAAACAAAAAGATATTTACGTTAAATCTTGGTGGTATTATTTCTTCACGCCTTGGTGAAACAGCTAAAAATATTACCGAAATTTTTAAAAAAGCATCGCGAGAAGAAGCTGTTTTATTTTTAGATGAGTTTGATTATATAGGAAAAACACGCGACTATGATAACAAAGATTCTGGTGAAATGAAACGAATAGTTAATACTGTTATTCAACTTATTGATCAATTACCAAACAGCACTTTATTAATAGCCGCAACCAATCATTCTGGTATTATTGACAGTGCATTGCTAAGACGTTTTCAATTAAAACTAAAATTTGAAGCACCCAATAATGAGGAATTAGATAATTATTACGATGCTTTATTAACTCAATTTCCAGAAGAGTTTAGAAAACTAGAACGCTGTTACTCTATATCATATGCAGAAGCTAAAGATATAACTTTTAGAGCTGTTAAGAATAAGATAATTGAAAACGAAGAAGCAAAAGAAATAAACTAACATTTATATGAAAAACAATAATGTTAATCAAAAAATAATAAATGGTTTAGAACGAATTTCGAAAGCTTTTCGGGTTTTACTTTGGGAAAAAAGTAAATTATATAAAATAAGTCCTATTCAAATACAACTATTAATTTTTTGCAGTAATCATAAAAAAGAAAATTTAAAAGTAAGTTTTTTAGCAAATGAATTTGATTTAACAAAGGCTACTATTAGCGATTCAATTAAAATTTTACTCAAAAAAGAATTACTGAACAAAGTTGTAAATCCAAAAGATTCAAGAAGTTTTACCGTTGAATTAACAAGTAAAGGAAAAGAAATTGTTAAACAAACGATTTCTTTTTCATCAGTGTTAAACCAATCTATAGATTTTTTAACAGAAATAGAAAAGGGTGTTTTTTTAAAACAATTAATGGAATTTATTTATCAATTAAATCAAAAAGATGTAATTTCTACACAACGCATGTGTCTTACTTGTTATTATTACAATAAAAACGGGAATAATCACTATTGTAATTTAATGAAAAAACCATTAAAAAACATTGAATTAAGAATTGATTGCGATGAACATCAAATACTACATAACTAATGGAAAGTATTATAAAAAACTTAAAAATCATTCGTAATAGAATAAAACAAGCTTGTGAAAAAGCAAATAGAAAACCTGAAGAAGTACGTTTATTACTTGCTACTAAAACCGTAAGTTCTGAGCACATCAAGTTTGCTTTACAACAGGGGGAAATACTTGTGGGTGAAAATAAAGTACAAGAGTTAAAACAGAAATACAATGCCATTAATGAATTAAAGCCCGAAATACATTTTATTGGTCATTTACAAAGTAATAAAATTAAAGATGTTATTAAATGGGCTAGTTGTATTGAATCAATAGACAATATATCTATTGCAAAAAAACTCGAAAAACGATTAATTTTTGAAAAAAAGGAAATAGATATTTACATACAAGTAAATACCTCATTAGAAAAAAGTAAATTTGGTATTGCGCCAGATGAAGCAATTAATCTAGTAAAAGAAATTTCTAAACTCAAAAACATTCATATTAAAGGCTTAATGACTATTGGTTTACTAAGTTCAAAATCAACAGAAGTAAGAAAATGTTTTCAGATTTTAAAACAACTACAACTAGACATTAATAACCTAAACATTTTAAATGTAAAAATTAACGAACTTTCAATGGGAATGAGTGGCGATTTAGAGATAGCTATTGAAGAAGGTGCTACAATTGTTAGAGTTGGTACTGCTATTTTTGGTGAACGTTTTTATCCAGATAGTTATTACTGGAATGAAACAACTCCGTAAAATAATTACTTTTAGTAATCTATATTATAAAAAAAACACCTTTCATTTAAGAAAGGTGTTTATAATTTATAAAAACTCTTATTTAAAAAATGAATCTACAAATTCATATTTATTAAATACTTGCAAATCATCTACACCTTCACCTACTCCAATATATTTTACAGGTATTTGAAACTGATCTGAAATACCAATTACCACACCACCTTTTGCTGTACCGTCTAATTTAGTAACCGCTAGTGATGTTACTTCAGTTGCTTTGGTAAATTGTTTTGCTTGTTCAAAAGCATTTTGTCCTGTTGATCCGTCTAAAACTAATAACACATCATGTGGTGCATCTGGTACTACTTTTTGCATTACACGCTTAATCTTCGTTAACTCGTTCATTAAGTTAACCTTGTTATGTAAACGACCTGCGGTATCAATAATGATAACATCTGCATCTTGATTTACACCTGATTTAACAGTATCAAACGCTACAGAAGCTGGATCAGAACCCATTTCTTGACGTATGATAGGAACACCTGTCCTATCAGCCCAAACTTGTAATTGATCTATCGCTGCTGCTCTAAAAGTATCAGCTGCTCCTAAAACAACTTTTAAGCCTTTCTTTTTAAATTGTGCTGCTAATTTACCTATCGTAGTGGTTTTACCTGCTCCGTTTACACCCACAACCATTAATACGTATGGCTTTGTGTTTGCTGGTATTGTAAAATCAGAAGCATCTACAGTATTGGTTTCAGATAAAAGTCCTGCAATTTCTTCTCTAAGAATTTGATTTAATTCTTCGGTTCCTAAATATTTGTCTTTAGCTACTCTTGCTTCAATCCTATCAATAATTTTAAGTGTAGTAGCTACGCCAACATCTGATGATACTAATATTTCTTCTAAATTATCTAAAACATCATCATCTACCTTTGTTTTTCCTGCAACGGCTTTAGATAACTTTGAAAAAAAACTTGTTTTTGTTTTTTCTAATCCTTTATCTAATGTTTCTTTTTTCTCTGTTGAGAATATTTTTTTAAAAAAACTCATTTTTTAAATTTTATAATCGCTTTTAAAATAGCTTAAAAATTGTACCAAAGCTATATTTTAGTCAAATTGTCATTAAGTTGTTGCGCTCGCGTTAAGGATTGAGGCTTTTGTTGAAGCTCCTCGCAGAGAGCGACTGCCGAAAGCCTGACCCAAAGGGTAACGCCCAAAAATACAGTTTTTTAGCACAAAAAAAAAGCTACTCTCTTATGAAAGTAGCTTTTATTTATTTTATGAAAAAAGTATTAATTTTTCGCGATAAAATCGTTTACTTTTGAAGGATCCATAATAGCTTCAACAAATGTGTAAGCTCCTGTCTTTGGAGATTTTACCATTTTAATTGCTTTAGTTAATCTTTTTGCTCCTGTTTGTAACGATGCTACTGATTTCTTTGCCATGTCTTATAGGTTTTTTAAAGTTTAAAAAACTTTATAATTATTTAATTTCTTTATGAACTGTCATCTTCTTTAAGATTGGATTAAATTTCTTTAATTCCATTCTATCAGGAGTATTTTTTTTGTTCTTTGTAGTGATATAACGTGAAGTTCCTGGTTTTCCAGTTGCTTTGTGCTCAGTACATTCTAATATAACCTGAACTCTGTTTCCTTTTTTTGCCATCTCTGTAAAATTTTATCTAGTAAGGAATTATTTCGTTAAGAAACCATTAACTCTAGCTTCTTTAATCACAGCAGAGATTCCTTTTTTATTAATATTTTTTAACGCAGAAGCAGATACTTTTAAGGTAATCCACTTATCCTCTTCAGGTATATAAAAACGCTTAGTCATTAAATTAGCGTTAAATTTTCTTTTAGTTCTATTTAATGCGTGAGAAACATTGTTCCCAACCATTGCTTTTTTTCCTGTAAGTTCACAAACTCTAGACATCTTCTTGACAGTTTTTAGTATTATTTCTAAACGAGGTGCAAATTTACGCATTTATATTTATTGCGCAAAAAAAACTCATTTAAATTCTTATTATTTTTGATCTATTCTAACTGAGGTTAAGCATCTAACCCATCGGTATTGTAACAGTTTGCAAATTTACAAATTATTTTAATAAAAATAACCTATATTATTAATTTTTTAAAAACTTATGTGCAAACACTTTCATAGTAACAACATTAATCTGACAATAAGCTTTTGTTAACTTTTAAAAGACTTGCATTTAATAATTCAAATGCTTTTGTAACTGTTCTGTTTATTACCTTTTCTCTAGGTTGACCAAAGTTAAATTCATGTACTTCAACATTACTTTGGCTAGCGATAGCGATATAAACCAAACCAATACTTTTATCGTTATGATCGGTGGTGGGACCTGCGTTTCCTGTTACTGCAATTGCATAATCTGTTTTTAACTTTTCTAAGCAACCTACTGCCATTTCTTTAGCAACCTGCTTACTTACAACCGTATATTTTTCAATCACTTCTTTTTTCACACCAAGTAATTGCATTTTCAATTCGGCTGTATACGTAATAAAACCACCTTTAAAGTAAGATGAAGCTCCTGGTACCGACACTAATTGTGCTGCAATTTTACCGCCTGTTAAGCTTTCGGCTACGCTTAATGTTTTGTTGTTGTTTTTTAATAAAGTTGTTACGCTTTTTTCAATAGATGCTTCATCATCATAGCCAACAATTACATCTGAAATTAAAGCATGTAATAATGAAATTTTGTCGGCTACCTCTTTTTCTAAACATTCTTTATTATTCCCTTTTGCCGAAACTCGCAAACGAACCTTACCGAAAGAAGGTAAATAAGCTATTTTAATATGTGTTGGCAAATTGTTTTCCCATTCTTCAATTCTTTCTGCAATGATAGTTTCACCTACACCAACTGTCATAATTGTTTTATGTAAAATAAATGGCAGCTTAAACTTTTTTTGAATTTTAGGTAAAACAGTATTACTAATTAACCCTTTCATTTCATAAGGAACTCCTGGTAATGATACAAAAATAGTGTTATTCTCATAAAACCACATTCCTGGCGCTGTACCAAAATGATTCATTAACAGGGTTGCTTTCGAGGGTAATTCCGCTTGATAGCGTTGTACTTCGTTGAACGGATGTTTTATTTTTTTGAATAAACCTTTTATATGTTCAATCACTTCTGGATATTCAACAACCTTATCATCATTAAAATATTCGGCAATTGTTTTTTTAGTAATATCATCTTTTGTTGGCCCAAGACCTCCAGTTAAGATTACAATATCGGCTCTAGTTTCAGCTTCTTTTAACGCATTTAAAATATGTTGTCTTTCATCTTGAATTGAAGTTATTTGATATACTGAAACACCAATTTTATTTAATTCTTGACCAATCCATTGTGAATTTGTATCTACTATTTGACCAATAAGAATTTCGTCTCCAATTGTTATTATTTCTGCTTTCATATTTTTTATTAAAAAATCCCGCAAAAAGCGGGATTATAATTACTTTACTTTAATCTGAAAAGACTGTTTGCCTTCAATTATTCCTGTTAACACATCGTTTTCTGCCACTTTTCCTACTCCGGCTGGAGTTCCTGTAAAAATAACATCTCCCTTTTTTAAGGTAAAATATTGCGATACGTAACTTATTAACTCATCAATTTTCCACAACATAGATTCCGTTTTTCCATCTTGAACTATTTCTTCATTTTTATGTAACTGAAAAGAAATGTTTTCTAAATTAAATGCTTCCTTCGGGTAAAACTCACCAATAACCGCACTCCCGTCAAAAGCTTTTGCTTTTTCCCAAGGCAATCCTTTTTCTTTACACTTTGCTTGTACATCGCGTGCGGTAAAATCAATTCCCAATCCTATTTCATCATAATATTTAGGAGCAAATTTTGGAGATATGTGTTTTCCTACCTTATTTATTTTAACCAAAACCTCAACCTCGTAATGAATATCATCAGAAAAAGGAGGAATAAAAAAAGGCATTTTTTTAGGAAGAATTGCTGAATCTGGTTTTAAAAAAACAACAGGGTTTTCTGGTTTTTCATTTGCTAATTCTTCAATATGCTTTGCGTAATTGCGCCCAATACAAATTATTTTCATATTTAAAATAGAGGTATCTATTCGAATAAAATAAAGCAATCCAACCATAAGATTACTTTGCCACACTTTCTCGTAACAACAATATTAATTTTTTAAGCTAGAGCGTCATTGCAAATAAAATGAAGCAATATAACTATAAGGCTGCCTCGTAATACTTTATCAAATTGACAAACTAAATACTCCGCTCTATGGAATCCATGTTTTTGGAAAGTTTGGCTTGCGCTTTTCTAAAAACGCATCACGACCTTCTTTTGCTTCATCAGTCATATAAGCTAAACGTGTTACTTCACCTGCAAATACTTGCTGCCCCACCATACCATCATCTGTTAAGTTCATGGCAAACTTTAACATTTTTATTGATGTTGGTGACTTTTCTAAAATTTCTTGTGCCCAATCAAAAGCCGTTTGTTCTAATTCGTCGTGAGGCACAACTGCATTTACCATTCCCATATCATAAGCTTCTTGTGCCGAATAATTTCTTCCTAAAAAGAAAATTTCACGTGCTTTTTTCTGCCCAACCATTTTTGCTAAATATGCCGACCCGTACCCTGCATCAAATGATGTTACATCGGCATCGGTTTGCTTAAAAATAGCATGCTCTTTACTTGCCAAAGTTAAATCACAAGTTACATGCAAACTATGTCCGCCACCAACTGCCCAACCTGGAACCACACAAATTACTGCTTTTGGCATAAATCTGATTAATCGTTGTACTTCTAATATATTTAATCGATGATAACCATCTTTACCTACATAACCTTGGTGCCCTCTTGCATTTTGATCTCCTCCAGAGCAAAAACTCCAAACTCCATCTTTTGTTGATGGTCCTTCGGCAGATAATAATACAACTCCGATATTTGTATCTTCATGAGCATCTTGAAAAGCATCTAACAATTCAGATGTTGTGTGCGGACGAAATGCATTACGCACATTTGGCCTGTTAAACGCTATTCTCGCTACATTATGCGACTTTTTATAAGTAATATCTTCGTACTCTTTGGCAACTTTCCATTGAGGTTGTATCATAATTTTAAAATATTATCGTTAGTAAGTTAGCGCAAAAATAACATAATAACTTTGTTTTTCTTTTTTATATTTGAACGATATAATACAAATCCTATGAAACAACTATATTTTTTAGTTACTTTATTAATAACTACAAGTCTTTTTTCACAAAAAATAATTCCTGAAAACATTAGCTCTAAAGAATTTACAAAAGGTAGAGCTGTAAAAATTTATGTTCCTAAAAATTATGACAAGGACGAAACGGTAAATTATCCTTTAGCGATTGTTTTAGGTGATCAATATCTTTTTGATATGTATGTAGGAAATGCTAAATTATATGCCAATACCGACAAAGCTCCTAGACAAATAGTTGTTGGGATAGAGATGGAAACGACTTATAACAATGATGTTGGTATTATCCCATCTAACAATGCGTTAACTGAAAGTGCTAAAAAATTCCAGAAATTTATAAAAAATGAGTTAATTCCTCACATGGAAGTAAATTACCGAACTTCACCTTTTATGACTATTGCGGCAGAAGGGAAAGGTGCTGATTTTATTACCTATTTTTTAGAAGATGCTGAACCTATTTTTAATTCATTGATTTGTATTACCCCAAAACTTACTCAATATAGCGCAAGTAGAATCGAATCTTACTCTTTAAACAGACTTGCCTCTATTGACAACTCCTATTTTTTATACGCGAGTAACAATAAAAAATTCATTACCACTAAACAAAATGATTACTTTAATCAATTAGGCACTTTTTTATCTTCTTTTAATGCAGAAAACATGCACTTTACTTTTGATAAATTTACCAATGCTCCTAATCATTTATCTGTTATTGGTGAAACAATTCCTAGAGCTTTTGAAAAAATGTTTTACTTATATGCTAAAATAACTAAAAGTGAATTTGACTCAAAAATTAAAGACTTAGATCCTTTAGAAGCTATTAAATATGTAGAAAAAAAGTATTTAGATATTCAGTATTTATACGGCTCTAACTTAAATGTTCGTTTAGATGATATTTTTGCCATTGAAGGAATTGTTATTGACAAACTAGATGGTGACTATCTTAGAGTTTTAGGTGATTTTGTAATGATTAAATACCCAAACTCTCACATAGGAGATTTTTATGTAGGTAAATATTACGAAAAAGGAAAAGATTACGAAAAAGCTGAGTTTTATTACAAAGCTGCTTATGGAAAAATGGAACCTTCTAATCCAAATGCAAACGCTTTTTATGAAAATATTAAACGAGTAACAGATTTAAAAGAAAGCCAACCAAAGGAAGAAATTATAGAGGATTTACCCGAAGAAGATAATCAAGAAGAAGAAAAGCAATAGTATTACATATCAAATAAAAAACCGCAACCTAATTAGATTGCGGTTTTTTTATTTGATATTATTAAGAATTACTTCACCAACTCTATTCTATCTTCTTTTAATAAGATTTTTTTATCTTTATACAAGCTTCCAACAGCTCTTTTAAATGCTTTTTTACTCATTTGTAAACGAAATTTAATTGCATCTGGCGAGCTTTTATCGGTAAGCATTAAAAAACCTTTTTCGTCTAATTTTCTTAAAATCACATCGGTATCAGTATCAATTACATTTCTAAAACCTTGAGGTCGTAAAGTAACATCAATTTTACCATCTTCTCTTATATTTTTAACATAGCCATAAGTTTCCATCCCCTCTTCTACATCTTGATAAACTTCACTGTTAAATAACAAACCATCAAATTCATCATCAATCAAAACAGTGTATCCTAATGGTGTTTGCTCAATTATTTTTAAGTTTATCTGATCTCCTTCTTGTAATTCCATTCTATAAGTTTTTAAAATAGTTCTTTAAAACTACATCATTTATTTCTTTTGGAGTAAAAATCTCCATTATTTTTGGTTGATTTGATACTGAATAAAAATCATTTAATTCAATATCTAATTCTTCTATATTTGAAACAGTTACATATTTAAAATTATACATTTTTGCCAAATGCTCAGCAGTTAAATTATGAGGTGTTTCAAAGTAATCAGCTGCATTTGTTTTTAAAGGACCAGGAATAAATCTAAAAATTCCGCCACCCGCGTTGTTTAAAATAATAATTCTAAAGTTATTCGGAATATTTGCATTCCATAACGCATTACTATCATAAAAAAAACTCAAATCACCGGTTACAAAGGTAGTTTGTTTTTTATAAGCATAAGCAGCGCCAATTGCTGTACTAGTACTCCCATCAATTCCGCTGGTACCACGATTACAAAACACGTGTAATGTTTTATCTAAATCGAATAACTGAGAGTATCTTATGGTAGAACTATTACTTATTTGAACCTGTGAATTATTAGGAGTAAAACTTAAAATACTTTCAAAAACTTTTAAATCAGAATATTCACAATTACGTAAATATTCCTCATGCTTTTTATTTCTAGCTGTTTTTTTACTCAACCATTTTTTTTGATAATCACTTTTTACAACAACTTTATGATCGTTTAAATGTTTAAAAAATACTACTGGATTTTCTTGTACAAATTCCGATAAACAATGGTAAGTATCCATTGCTTTTAATTCATCAATATGCCAATGTTGTTTTGGTTGGTGTTTTCTTAAAAACTGTTTTATTTTTTTTGAAATCACCATCCCTCCCAAGGTAATTAAAACATCGGGGTGTAACTCTGAAAAATCATCTTCCGTTAGCGGAAATATTAACTTATCAATCGAATTGATAAATTTTGGATGGTATAAATTAGAAGTTGTTTCGGTTAAAACCAATACAGATTCATCTTCTGTAAACGCATCAAGTAAGCTTTGTAATTCAGTATCTGGAAAATTACTCCCTACTAAAATCATTTTTTTAGTTGAAGAATTCCAAATTTCAAATAGTTTTTGATAGTTAACAGATTGTTTCACTTCGTTCGCAATGACGTTCAAAAAATTAAATTCTTTTAAATCATCAACTGTTTCATACAACGGTTCATCAAAAGGAACATTAATATGTATCGGTCCTTTTTTAGTGATTGCTATCTGTAAAGCTTTCCTTAATAAATCGGTGTTATTTGTTAATTTATTTTTTTCTTCTATCAAGTTCGCAGAAAACAAAATATGATTTTCAAACACATTTTCTTGACGAATGGTTTGTCCGTCGCCAATATCAATTAAATGTTTTGGCCTATCTGCTGAAATTACCACCAACGGAATATTACTATAAAAAGCTTCTGCTATTGCAGGATAATAATTTAGCAATGCCGAACCAGATGAACAAATAATAGCCACAGGTTTGCGTTTTTGTTGAGCAATTCCCATTGCAAAAAAAGCAGCACATCGCTCATCAACAACACTCAACGTTTTTATGTTTGGGTGATTTGAAAACCCAATAGTTAACGGTGCGTTTCTTGACCCAGGCGAAATTACAACCGTATCAATATTAAATTGATTACAGGCTGAAATAACGAGTTGTGCTAAAGGTTTTTTGGGATACATTTTTTTTAGAGTAACAAAGCTGCAAAGTTACAAAGTCAAAAAGTTATAACGCAAAAAAAAGTCAAAAAGTAAAACATTTTCTACCCTCTAACTTTTTTCAAACAAAAACCAACTAAGTTGGCTAGTTTCCTTTTTTATAATCTGCTAAAAACTTAGCCAAACCAATATCGGTTAAAGGGTGTTTTAACAAACCTTCAATAGCACTTAAAGGACCTGTCATTACGTCAGAGCCTAATTTAGCACAATCAATAATATGCATTGTGTGACGTACTGATGCTGCTAAAATTTGAGTATCAAACATATAGTTATCATAAATTTGGCGAATTTCAGAGATTAAATTTAATCCATCTGTAGAAATATCGTCTAAACGACCAATAAACGGAGAAACATAGGTTGCTCCAGCCTTTGCAGCTAATAAAGCTTGCCCTGCTGAAAACACTAAAGTTACGTTTGTTTTAATTCCTTTTGATGAAAAATATTTACACGCTTTTATTCCGTCTTTTATCATTGGTAATTTTACCACAATTTGCGGATTTAAAGCAGCCAATGCCTCACCTTCTTTTACCATTCCGTCAAAATCTGTTGAAATCACCTCAGCAGAAACATCACCATGAACCAACTCACAAATTGCTTTGTAATGGTTAATAATATTTGCCTCACCAGTAATTCCTTCCTTTGCCATTAAAGACGGATTTGTAGTTACTCCATCTAAAATACCTAAAGCTTGCGCCTCTTTAATTTGATCTAAGTTAGCTGTATCTATAAAAAATTTCATGCTATTATAATTTATTTTGAAGTTGTGTTATTTATTTTTGGGCGTTCGAGCGGGCTTTACGCACTCGCTTTTTTAATAATTTCACTACGTTCAATAATTAAAAAGAGCTCAAACAAATGCTGCAATCCCTAACGCAAAATACTATACAAATTTACAATTTATAATGATTCATTAATAACTTTTCGTAAGTTTTATCTGGTAAAACACGTTTTAAAACAACTGAAAACTTCTCCATAAATCCGCCTATTTTATAATGAATCTTCGGATTACTTTTTTCTATAATTTGATGCATCGCTTTTGCCATTACTAAAGGATCCATTCCAGAACTTACATGCCCATCCATTAAAGCTAAATTTTCAGTATATTTTTCTTTATATGCCGAATCTTCATATACTGGCGTATGATACCTACCCGAAGCAATATTAGTTGCAAAATCACCTGGAGCTACATTTATCATCTTAACACCAAAACTTTTCACCTCCATACTTAAGGCTTCAGTTACCAACTCTAAAGCGCCTTTACTTGCCGAATAAATTCCTCTAAAAGGTAACCCCATATAACCCGCTATCGAAGTAACATTTATAACAACACCTGATTTTTGCTTACGCATTTGCGGCAATACTGTTTTAATAACATCAATAACCCCAAAAAAATTGGTATCAAAATTAGCACGCATTTCATCAGTCGGAGTATCTTCTATCGATCCCGTTATTCCTTTACCAGCATTATTAATTAACACATCAATTTTACCTTCTTTTTGTATTATTTTAGCAATTGCAGTTTGTATTGTTTTGGCATCAGTAACATCTAAAGCAACCATATTAAAGGGTAAATTAAGTTTATCAGGATTCCTACTTGTACCGTAAACTGTGTAATTTTTAGCATGTAAATACGTAGCAATTGCTTTTCCAATTCCTGAAGAAGCACCTGTTATTAGAATAACTTTAGACATTTTAAATAATTTTTAAGCAAATATCTTAAAGTTAGTCGCAATAAAAAAAGAGTTTAATCACTTATCTTAGCCAGATATTACAAGATTTTAATAGTTATGAGTAAAAAATATATTTTTAGCGCGTTATTTTTTTTAATCAGTTTTAGTCTTTTGGCACAAACATCTTTGTTTAACCATTCTAAAACCTTTACAAAACAAGACTCTTTACGAGGATCTATTACTCCTGAAAGAATTTGGTGGGATTTAACCTACTATCATTTAGACATTAGTGTAAATCCTGATAAAAAATTTATCAACGGAAAAAATACCGTGCAGTACAAAGTTTTAAAACCTCATAATGTTTTACAAATTGATTTGCAGGCTCCGTTAAAAATTATAAAAGTAATTCAGAACGGAAAAAAATTAAAAGTAGTTACCAATGGAAACGCGCATTTTATTCATTTAAAAGACAAACAAAAAATTGGTAACATAAATTCGTTAGATATCTATTACGAAGGCTTTCCAAAAGAAGCTATTCGCGCACCTTGGGATGGTGGTTTTTCATGGAAAAAAGATACTAACGGAAACCATTTTGCTGCTACCTCTTGCCAAGGCTTAGGTGCTAGTGTTTGGTGGCCTAATAAAGACCATATGTACGATGAAGTAGATAGTATGGCAATTAGTGTGCGTGTACCTAAAAATTTAATGAATATTTCTAACGGAAAATTACGTAAAACCGAACATCATAAAGATAATACAACAACGTATCATTGGTTTGTAAATAACCCGATTAATAATTACGGAGTAAATGTAAATATTGGTGATTACGTGCATTTTTCTGAAAAATATAATGGTGAAGACGGAATACTTGATATGGATTATTATGTATTGCGTGATAATTTAGAAAAAGCAAAAAAACAGTTTAAAGATGCTCCTAAAATGATGAAAGCTTTTGAGCATTGGTTTGGTAAATATCCTTTTTATGAAGATGGTTTTAAACTCGTTGAAGCACCTTATTTAGGTATGGAACACCAAAGTTCTGTTACCTACGGAAATCAATATATGAACGGATACTTAGGTAGAGATTTATCAGGAACTGGCTGGGGTTTAAAATTCGATTTTATTATTATTCACGAATCTGGACACGAGTGGTTTGCTAATAACATTACCAATATTGACATTGCCGATATGTGGATTCATGAAAGTTTTACAGCATATTCAGAAAACCTATTTTTAGATTATTATTATGGCAAAAAAGCATCTGCTGAATACGTAATTGGTACTCGTAGAAGTATACAAAATGATATTCCTATTATTGGGCAATATGATGTGAACAGCGAAGGTTCTGGCGATATGTATTACAAAGGAGCCAATATGCTACATACTATTAGAACTTTAATTGATAATGATAAAAAATGGCGACAAATTTTACGCGGATTAAACAAAGTTTTCTACCATAAAACGGTAAATACAAAGCAAGTTGAAAACTATATTTCGCAGCAATCTGAAATCGATTTAGGCACCATTTTTAATCAATATTTGCGCACTGTTAAAATTCCTGTTTTTGAATATAAAATAACAAATAACCAACTTTCTTATCGTTGGAACAACGTAATAAACGGTTTTAAAATGCCTTTAAATATTTTTGTTAATGGTAAAAAACAACTGTTACATCCAACTGAAAAATGGCAAACTACGAACGTTAATTCAATTAAAATTAAAGTAGACAAAAACTTTTATGTAAATAGTAAAAATGTAAATTAAACTATTTTGAAAAAACTATTCTTTTTACTGGTACTCACCCAACTTTCATTACATTCTCAAAATGTTTTATTTGTAGGCAACAGCTTAACATACGCTAACAACATGCCTAAAATATTAGAATATATTGGCAAAAAACAAGGAGTATCAATAAAAACAAAGAGTTTATGTTTTCCTAATTACGCTATTATTGATCATATAAATGAAGGAAAACTTCAAAGATTATTAGCAAAAAACAAATTCGATTATTTAATAATTCAACAAGGTCCATCATCTCAATCAGAAGGAAAAAGAATGTTAATTGAAGATGGTGAGAAAATAAAAAAACTTTGTAATAACCATAATATAAAGTTAGGCTACTTTATGGTATGGCCATCAAAACGCTATTATCATACTTTTAATAAAGTTATTGAAAATCATAAAATAGCAGCAGCCAAAAATAACGCTATACTTTTTCCTGTTGGCGAAATCTGGAAAGAATACAATTTAGATAAAACCTTATATAACTTATATGATTACGATAATTTTCATCCATCAAAAGCTGGAAGTTTTTTAGTTCCATTAACAATATTTCATCAATTACATCCAACTAAAAAACTTCAGCAATTATCATTTAAAGACTATAAAAAATGGACAACTAATAAAAAGTCATTCTTAAAAATGATTCAGTTAGTTGAAAATCATTAGCTTTCTAAAAACTATACTACATCTTTAACAAACTCATATTCAATTTCTGAATAATTAGATATTACCTTTTGAGCTAACGAATAATCTTGTGCTTTAGAGTGTTCACTTTTATAAGCTACACAATAAATTCCGCCATCATAAGCTGCTCTAATTCCGTTGGTAGAATCTTCAATTACCAAACATTCTTTTTTATCAAAACCAGCAATTTCAGCTGCTTTTATAAAAATTTCAGGGTGTGGTTTTGACGCCTTTAAATCGGCTCCGCTAATTTTACCTTTAAAATATTGATTTAAATCAAACTTATTAAAAACGTTATTAATAGTTACCATTGAAGCTGATGATGCTAAAACCAACGTAACCCCGTTTGTGTAATAATTTTTAATTAGATCTAAAACTCCGTCTAACAATTGCAAATCATTATCATCAGAAAAAAAGAGCTCTTTAAAAAAAGCTCTTTTATAAGCAACTAACTCTGTAGCTGCTATTGATAAATTAAAAGTATTTACTAAATCTTTACAAATTTCAATTGTTGATTGCCCTGTGTACGCATTATATTGTTCTTGAGAAACGTTAATACCTACTTTAGCAAACATTAAAAAATATGCTTGTTTGTGTAACGGTTCAGTGTCTACAATTACACCATCCATGTCGAATAAAACTGCTTTTAAAGCCATTGTTTTTAGTTTGTGTTGTGCTACAAAAGTAAACAATTGACTTTAGAGAAGGTGATTATTTTGCTTCACATTTACTCAATACTTCTTCTGCTCTTTTTAACAAAAACGTAGGATAAAACTTTACTGTTATTTTTTCTTCTTTACTTAAAGTAATCGCTCTTTTTACATCTTTACAAAATGGAGCTGTAGACTGACCAAAAAAACGAGCCGCTCCTATGTCTGATTCTGCTTTACTAAAAATAACTCTTGGATTATTCGGCGCTATTTTTAATGCCTTTGCATACAAAGCAGTGTTTTTCATAGACATTGACATACCATACTTTTGACCATCAAAAACAATATACGCCGTATTTAAAAGTGCTTGTGTAATTAATATTTCAGGATTATTGGGCGAATTTTTAGTTGCTAAATCGATAAACGTTTGCGCTTTTGTTAATTTTGATTTTAATGTATTTTCATCTTTTATTTGAAAACATTCTAATATTTGAACCGTTGCTGCATAAAAAGGTGGTAACCATTTATCTTTTTCAGCATTAGAAATTCGTTCAAATAATTGCCCTGCTTCGGTACTGTTATTCGTGCTCCAAAGTGAAAATGCTTTTGTCATTCCTTTTTCATATTCACTTTGTGCTGATAAGTTTATAGCAAATGCTAATACTATTAGTGTAATTACTTTTTTCATGTTTCTTAGTTTAATTGATTTTTAGTTTATTTTTTTTGACACTTCAAATATCTTCACTTTGTCATGTTTTCTATAAAAAAGAAAACCGAACTGTAAGTTTTTATAACCGAATTGTTGTTTTTATAGATTATTTAATTGATTGTCTTTTTTATTATCGCTAATATCATGAAAAATCAAAAATAGCCTATGCTCCTTCCGAAATGTCTTTTAAAACGATTACCACTACTTTTACAATGGTGCTATTTACTGGCTTTTTTTTACAAGATAATTTCTGTATTATAAAGAGCTACAAATAAACCTCCTTTATTAGATTTAACTCCCTACCCATAAAGTAATTATATATTTTTCTTAAACCATAATAATTATAGCTCCGCTTATAAATAATATCACTATTAAAATACTTCTTTGCATTTCTTTTCTTTCTTCACTTAAATATTTTTTTGAATTCTTATTCAAACCTGAAAATAATTTTCAATAAAAAAGTAATTTTTAAATCTATCTTCTTTTTAACCATCTAATTAATTTAATTAGATACTAAAAAACCGCAGACAAATAATATTATACACAACAAAACACTCAAAAACAACACATTAGCAACAATATAGTATCTATTTTAGGTAAATTATGCATTATGAAAACCATATCAAAAACATAATTTTACAACTTAATTAACTAATTAAAATAATAAAACCCTTCAATTATGAAAAAAATTAACTATTTAATTATGTTTTTCGCACTGACTTCATTTTTAGGTTACTCACAATCTGAACATGCTTGTAAAGCCAGTGAACAAAATGAAATTTATTTTAAAAAACATCCAGAATCTAGAGTTGAATATCAAAAATTTAACTTATTCACAAAAAAACAAGCAAAAAATAAACTAAGTAAAAAAGCAGCAGTTGCTACCTATACAATACCTGTTGTATTTCATGTCTATGGAGATATACAGCACGGAAAAACAGTTACAACAGATAAAATTAAAGTCGCCTTGCAAAAATTAAATGACGACTTTCAAGGCTTAAACCCAGATTTTAATACTGTAGACTCTTATTTTAACGCTAGAAAAAGTACACTTAACGTCGAATTTAAATTAGCAAAACTAGATCCTTATGGAAACTGTACAGAGGGCGTTGTTTATTATCCAGAAAAGTCTGGTTACGGTAATGGCGGAGGTTACGATTCTCAAATAGCAAATGATGCTTGGGATAACTACAAATACATGAACGTTTATATTCAAGGTGATTTATATGCAGATGGTTCGTCTACGAACTCAGGTGTTGCGTGGTATCCAAACACATCAATGTCTAATAGCAACACAGCTAGAGTTGTATATAATGGTCAATATTTACATGGGAATACGGGTGATGAATTTGCTTCTGTTTTAACTCATGAATTTGGGCACTTTTTAAATCTTATACATACATTTGACGGTGGTTGTACCTATCCTAATGATGAAGTTAATGATACACCTCCTGAAGGTGCGTCTACAACAGGAACAAGTTGTGCTCCGAGTACAAATTGCGAAGGAAACTATATTAATTACGAAAATTATATGGGATATAATGGAGCTGCTTATGGTTGTTACAAAATGTTTACAGTTGGGCAAACTAATAGAATGTTAGCAGCTTTACAACACCCTGCTCGTCAATCATTATGGCAATCACAAAACTTAATTGACACAGGTGTTAATAATTCTGGCGCTACACTAAGTATAGACAACGCTATTGTTAAAGAACTTATTTCTAATAATGGTTCATTTAACCAATCGGCAACAATAACAGTTACTGGAGCAAACTTTGCTTCACCATCTGCAACATTAATTTCTGGAACAGATTATTTATTAACTCTTCCACAAGGACTATCAGCAACTGTGCAAACAACATCATATACAACTGCAAACATCACTATTACAGGTACTGCTAGCAATCATTTAACTTCAAACAATCTGGTTGCTAATTTAACTTTTAACAATTCAGCTATTGGTGCAAACCAAAGTTTATCATGCACCTCTGTAGGATTAAATTTTAAATTTTACGATCCTTTTGAAATAATTTATGAAAACATTGCTGATGCATCTGCAAGTACAGGAGCAACTTGGAAGTGGTTTTCTCTTACTAAAATAAATGGAGACGGAGCTTATGGTGCATGGCAATATACTGGCACTCATTTAAAGTTAGAAACATACGGTAAAAAATTAGTTACATCTTCTACTACCAGAAACATTACTTTACTTAACAACAACCAACTAATTTCTACTAGTAGCAATTTTACAGCACCAGGTGCATACCCTGATCAATTAGATTTAAGAACTTCAAGCCATACTAGTTGGGATGGACAAACTGGTTACATTGGTTTTTCTGCTGTTCATAATAACGAGCCTATTCATGGCTGGATGAAGGCAAGTGTTACCTCTGACGGAAGTGGTATGACTATATATGAATATGCTTTTTCAACAAAGCCAAATGGTGATATACGAGCAGGGCAAACAATAATTGACAATAACCCTACTCCTGTTAACGCTCCAACTAATTTAACCAGCACTTCTAATTCCCCATCTGAAATAGTATTAAATTGGTCAGATAATTCATCTAACGAAGATGGCTTCACTATTGAAAAAATGAATACTAATGGTAGTTTTTCTGTAATTACTACTTCAGCAGCCAACGTGACTACTTATACTAATACAGCTTTAACTGCTAGTACAGCATACTCTTACAGAGTTCGTGCTTTCTCAGGAAATACAAATTCAAGTTATTCTAACACTACAACAGCAACAACAAATGCTGATACTGGTGGAGGAAACTACTGCACTATTACAGGTAGTAATACTTATGAATACATACAAAATGTAACTATTGATAGTTTTTCTAACACTTCTGGAGTGGATGCTAATGGTTACGGAGACCACACCTCTCAAACAGTTGATTTAACTCCAGGAAATGCAACTAGTGTTAGTCTAACACCTGGTTTTTCAGGTTCTGCTTATACTGAACATTGGGCTATTTTTATTGACTATAATAAAAATAACACATTTGAATCTTCTGAAAGAGTTATAGATGGTCTTTCTGGTAACGGAGTTGTTTCTGGTAACTTTACTGTTGATAACGCTGCTTCTGGCACTACAAGAATGCGTGTAATTATGAAGTATTATAGCTCACCTACAGATGCGTGTACAGTTATAGGTGATGGTGAAGCTGAAGATTATACCGTTTCATTTTCTGGAAGTGGAAACGAACCTACACCTACATTACCAACACCTGAAAATATTGGTGACTCTGGAGTATATAGTACAGGTTTTTATGCTTCTTGGAATACCGTTTCTGGAGCTACAGATTACGAGGTTCAACTTCTTAAAAACGGAAGTTGGGTAACTGAAGGTACTTCTACTACTTATTATCTTTGGGTATCGAAACAAAATTCTGACACGAATTACACATTTAGAGTTAGAGCAAAAAACTCGACTGAAAATAGTGCATGGAGTAATCAACTAAATATTTCGCTTCCTGTAACAGGTCCTACTGCTTCATTAACATCTACATTACTTCAACTATCTGTATTTCCAAATCCTGCTACAGATTATATTACCATAAGAAGTACTACCAATGAAAATGTTTCTGCTCAATTATTTAATATCCAAGGAAAAAAAGTAGGAGAGTTTACAAACAAAAATAAATTTTCTGTACAACACCTTACCAAAGGAATGTACATTTTAAAAATGAAAACAAAAAAAGGAATCACTTTAAAAAAGCTTTTAATAAGATAATTCAATTTTTATTAACTAGTTCTAAAAGCCATCTGAATTCAGATGGCTTTTTTTATCAAAAATTACTCTTATAATACTGTTATAGATTATCTAATTGATTATCTTTTTTATTATCGCTAATTGTCCAGAAAAAACCTACAAAGAAAAATCTATCTGCATTTGGTGTAATTGCTTGTCTATCAAAAACACCATTCATATTAGGTGTGTTTTTATAATTGTACCCGAATATATTTTGAGTTCCTAAAACGTTGTTTACTGAGAAATACAATATTTTTTGTTGACTAATTAAATACGCCCAGTTTACACTTACCGAGTTATAACTTTTAGTCTTATTGTTTAAAAAACCTGTTTTATTCGGATTTGTATAATTTCTACCAGAAGCAAAATTATAACTTACCCCTACTTGACTTTTCCAATCGGTTATAAAATGCTTACCTACAACCGATAAATTATGTGCAGATGCAAAATTTGGCATTGCTTTTATCGGATAACTTTTATAATCTCTTTTGGTATCTAAATACGAGTATGAAACCCAATAATCGGTATTTTTAATACTCTTATTATCTCTCCAAAAAACATCAATTCCTTGTGCATAGCCTGCTCCTAAATTTGAATAATTAGAGGTTGGTAAAGTTAAATTCGTATCATACTTTACTAAGTTTTGATAATTTTTATAATAAGCCTCAACCCTAAAAATTTGCTTATTTTTTACATATTGATAGTTCGCAATAAAATGAGAAGTGTTTTCGGCTTTAAAACTGGTGTTAAACTTTAAATAATCGTTTTTAGGATTTTGAAAAAAACGACCGTAAGCAAACGAAAATTGCGAATTATCACCCGATTTATAAGCTATTGATGCTCTTGGAGAAACTGTAAACTGATTTAATAATTCAGAATACTCACCACGAACACCAACTTTTGATGCTAACTTTTTTGAGAAAAATATATCAGCTTCAACATAACTTGCTAAAATATTATTATCAAAACCGTAATTAAATTTCTCATTACTACTACTGTTTTTGTAATCCTCATTAAAATCGGTAACAAAATATTCTGCTCCAAAACTTAACTTAAAGCGATTTGAAAAACGTTTTTTCAAGGCTACTTTTACATGAGCAGAGTTTTCTTCATCAATAATTTTATCATTGATAACTTTAGTGTCAGAATGGTCGTTTGTAAAACTTATACCAGTTGCTACTTTCCATCCATCTCCAAAACTATTTTTGTACGATGTGTTAAAATATAAGTTTCTATTTTTCAACCCAAAACGTACACCTTCATCATAATTTATATCATCTTGCGTTAAATCAAAATCAGTATAACTAAAAGCTCCATATACTTTTAACATTGATTCGTTTTTAAACTTAAAACGATACACTGCCTCTCCGCTTAACGCTTGTATAGGTTTATGCCATTGATTATTATCAGGAAATGCTGCTTGATATGGTGCTAAGTTTACATACGAAGCATTTACACTTAATGAATTCTCACCAAAAATTTGCGTGTTTCCAACCCCTAAACCTACGGTCATAAAAGACAAATCTGTTTTTTCTTCAACCGCTTCATCCGTAGTATTTAGCAATAAAACGCTTGATAAAGCTTGCCCATACTCCGCCGAATATCCTCCTGTAGAAAACGTAATCCCTTTAAATAAAAAAGGCGAAAATCGTCCGCGAGTGGGAATGTTATTTGCCGATGGCGTGTATGGTGTAAACACTCGCATTCCATCTACAAAAATCTGTGTTTCCTCTGCTTCACCTCCACGTACAAAAAGTCGACCATCTTCATCAACTTTTGAGGTTCCTGGTAAGGTTTGTAAAGCACCAACAAAATCTCCCAACGCACTTGCTGTTGTTACCACATCTAACGGTTTTAAAGCAGTTACTTTAGCATTATCACCGGCTTCAAAAGTTCCTGCATTAATAGTTACAGCATCTAATGTATTTACATCATCTCTTAATTTTATTATTAATTTATTAAAATCAGTAACTAATGCTGTTTTTGAAAACGTTTCAAAAGAAATAAAGGAAACGATTAATGTTTTTGTTCCTTTTGCTGATGTTGTAAAAGAAAAATTTCCTTTTTCATCAGATGATGTTCCGTCATAGGTTCCGTCTAAATATACATTTGCTCCTTCAATTGGTGTTCCTTTTTTATCGGTTACAATTCCAGTAATTGTAGTTTGCGCCATTAAATAACTTTGAATTAATAAGCATAAAATAAATAATAATCGTTTCATTGTTTTGTTATTTGATAGCTCAAAAATCAGTTCTTTTTAAAGTTTTGTATAAAAATATATTCTCAACTGTATAAAATTACTACCCAACTGTTATTTACCGCAAATTAATTAGCAACTCATTATTACACTTGTCCTATCTTGCTACTCATTTTTCAAATCTTGCTAAACTTTAAGATCAAAAAAGTTTTAAATATTTGATAAAAATGTATTTTTACATAGCATAAAAAATTACAATGTCACACGATTTAAGCAATTACAGAAAATCATACGAAAAACAAGAATTACTAAAAGAAAACTGCCCAGAAAACCCAATTGAACTTTTTAGAGATTGGTTTTTTACTGCAGATGCATCTGAAATGGTAGACGAGGCAAATGCCATGAATATTGCTTCAATTGGATTAGATGGTTTTCCTAAAAACAGAATTGTTTTACTTAAAAAATATACTTGGGAAGGGTTTATTTTTTACACAAATTATAATTCTGAAAAAGGAAAGGCTATTTTAAACAACAATAACGTTTGTTTATCTTTTTTTTGGGCTGGTTTAGAACGACAAATAATTATAAAAGGAAAAGCTGAAAAATTAGCCGAAAATTTATCAGACGGTTATTTTGAATCTAGACCTAACGGAAGTAAGCTTGGCGCTTGGGCATCAAACCAAAGTGAAGTTGTTATGTCTCGTGAAATACTTGACAAACAATTAAAAAACACCACTGATAAATTTAAAGGAAAAGAAATTACGCGTCCATCACATTGGGGTGGTTTTTTAGTAAAACCTATTTCGATTGAATTTTGGCAAGGTCGTCCTAATAGAATGCATGATAGAATGCGATATACTTTAGAAAAAGATTTTTCTTGGAAACTTGAACGTTTGGCTCCTTAGTTTTATATTTACATAGCTTTAAAAAAATAAATGAAAACACTATATATTGTTCGTCATGCAAAATCTTCTTGGAAATACGAAGGTGTAGATGATATTGATAGACCGCTAAAAGAACGTGGTATTAAGGATGCTCACTTTTTATCTAAACATCTATCAAAAAAAATTAAAAGACCAGATGTATTTCTTTCAAGTAGTGCAAATAGAGCTTTACATACTGCCGTTATTTTTTGTGAAAATTTTAAATACCCTCTATCTAACCTGCAAATAAAAAAACAATTATACAGTTTTAGTGATGGGTACTTAGTAAAAACAGTTAAAGCTTTAGATGATAGTTTTGACAGTGCTATTGTATTTAGTCATGATCATGGAATAAATAGTTTTGTAAATAAATTTGGTAATAAACCAATAGCACATGTAACTACGTGCGGTGTAATTGGTATTCAATTTAAAGACAAACATTGGAAAGATATAAAAAAAGGAAACACTACCTTAATAGAGTTTCCTAAAAACCATAGATAAATCTATATTATTTTGAAAATAAAAAAATACGGTGCTATAGATATAGGTTCGAATGCTGTAAGGCTTTTGGTAGCAAATGTTATTGAAGAAAAAGATAAAGAACCACAATTTAAAAAATCTTCATTAGTTAGAGTTCCTATTCGACTAGGCGCTGATGCTTTTGTTGGTGGTATAATTTCTAAAGAAAATACCAATCGAATGATTGATGCCATGGAAGCTTTTAAACTACTTATGAAAGTTCATGGTGTTGAAAAATATAAAGCCTGTGCAACTTCTGCTATGAGAGAGGCAGAAAACGGTAATGACGTAATCAGTACTATTTTAAAAAAAACAGAAATAGCAATAGATATTATTGATGGTAAAAAAGAAGCTGCTATTATATTTTCAACAGATTTAAATCAATTAATAGAATCAGAGTCTACCTATCTTTATGTTGATGTTGGTGGTGGTAGTACTGAATTTACTTTGTTTTCAAAAGGAAGAATCATCAATTCAAAATCTTTTAAAATTGGTACCGTAAGATTGATTAACAATAAAAAATCTGAAAATAAACTTATTTTTAAAAAAGTACAAGAGTGGGTTGAGGAAAACACGAAAGTATATAAACGTATTTCTTTAATTGGTTCAGGTGGAAATATTAATAAAATATTTAAAATGTCAGGAAGAGATATGGGTAAGCCAATTTCTTATATTTATTTAAATGCTCAGTACCAATTCTTAAAAAAAATGAGTTATAAAGAGCGTATTTCTGAACTTAGTTTAAACCCTGATAGAGCTGATGTTATTGTTCCTGCTACTAAAATCTACCTTTCTGCAATGAAATGGAGTGGTGCCCGTAAAATATTTGTACCAAAAATAGGTTTATCAGATGGTATTATTAAAAGCTTATACTATAATAAATTATAAAAAAAGTCTAAAAACGATACTTTAACCCAATATTACCAATTAATTGATTTCCTCTTTTATTACCAGTAAGTTCTTCTGTTAAAAAACCAATATTTGCTGATATATTATAATTATCGTTTAATCTTTTTGTTGCTCCAATTGTTGCATAATAAGAATTTAAACTAGGATTTGATGTAACTTGTATAAACCTAGAAGCTTCGTCTGGTGAAATTCCAGTTCCAACTCTTACTGACACATAATTTTCTGTATTATCATAATAATAACGAACATTTGCTTGGTAATTTTGTATAAAATCTCCATTAATTTTAGGCCCTAAAAAAACACGTGCATTTAAATAAAATTTATTTTGGTACGAAGTTGCTCCGATTACATACGAAAGAAAATTATCGGTATTATAACTCAAATATCGAAAACCACCTTCAACTTCTATCCATTTTACTACTGTATAATATAAAGAAGCTTTTACTCCATAATTTTGAAAAAAATCTGCTTTAGACGAAGCACTTAAATTAATAAAACCATACATTTTATCAGAAAAAACAGGGTATGACTCTACCTCATACAATACTGCATCATCAACAAAGTGTTTACTGTAAGTTACTCTTGCTCCTAATGAATATTTTTCTAAAAACTTCATATATTCAAGCTGTATTGTATGCCACGATTTTGTTGTTGGATGTTCTTTCATAAAAGAATTAATATCGTAATATACACTTATTTGATTGTTCTTTATTTTCTTTAAAAGTTTACGGTATCTATATTTTTGCTCTTTATTTAAAGGATGATTACTTATTTTATTTACTAAAAATTCTGTTGTTTTTTTATCTTCTAATCGCAAATACGCTTCGGCTTTTGATAGTTCAAAATCTAAATCTGCTTCATAAAAAATTTCTACTTTAGCTATAAAATCATTCAGCTCATTTGTAGTTTTAATCAAGTTTATTTGTGCTAACACCAAATTTTTATAAGTTATTGCTTTATCATGTGATACTATATACTGAATGTCATTTTCAGCTACTTCTATTTTTTTTAATCTTTGTAAAACACGGATACGTAAAACACGGATATCAATATAATTTGGAGCTAGATTAAGAGCTAAATTTACAATAGGTAAAGCTTTTGTGTATGCTTTTTTCTTATAAAAACCGTTCGCTTTATAATACAATGAATCTACATTTAATTCCTTTTTTTGAGCTTGTGTATTCGTTACATAAAAAAAACAAAAAACAACTAATATGTTTTTAACTATGCCATAAAACATCTTTTTAGTGTACAAACCTCTATTTTTAATTATCATTTTTAACATGCTTTAATACTATTCTTCAATTGCTTCTTCATTAAATCCAGCTCTAGCCATAGCTCCCCAACCTGTCTCAATTTTAAACACCTTCTTAAAAAAACCTTTTAATTGTGCGTACAACATTACTGGGTGGCTATAAAAAGATTCAACATAAGCTGCTATTAATAACTGAAATATCATTTTGGGTTTCGAATAATGTTTATAATTTAATGAATACATAAACACTGAAATTGTTGAAAATACACATCCTAATAAATACACAACAATCAAAAGAAGTATTGATATTGGCCAATTAATAAAATTAAAAACTGAGTTATAAATAATATATAATATTCCTAAAAATTCTACTATAGGCGCTCCTAATTCGAAGAAAATCCAGTATGGAAAAAATATTTTTCCCATATTACCGTATTTTTTATTAAAAAATAAAGAACGATGTTTATACATCGTTTCCCATAAACCTCTTGCCCAGCGGTCTCTTTGTGATATATAAGTTTTAAAATCTGGTGGAGCTTCTGTCCAGCATAAAACCTCAGGTATATAAACTACTTCATACGGTTTTTTTAAGTCTTCCATATGTGTACGTAATCGAATGCATAACTCAAGGTCTTCACCTACACTATCTTTATCTAACCCGCCAACCTCCAACAACCTGTATCTTGAATACAATCCAAAAGCACCAGAAACAAGCATTAAGCCATCTACTTGACCCCATGCCATGCGTCCTAATAAAAAAGCTCTAATATATTCGACAACCTGTATTCGTGGTAACATTTTTTTTGGTACTCGCACTTCTTTAAGTATCCCATTTTTTATCACTGAATCGTTTGCTAAACCTATAATACCTCCACTGGCAATAACTTCTTTATCTGTTGCTTCTATATAAGGCCTAACCATTTTTAATAAGGCGTCTTGCTCTATAATACAATCGGCATCTGTACATAATACTAAGTTAGATTTAGCAAAAATTATCCCGCAATTAATAGCATCTGAACGGCCTCCGTTATATTTATCTACAACTGTTAAACTAGCATATTTAGGATTGGTACTTTTATAAGCTGTTGTAATTTCTGCACATGAAATTCCTGTAGTATTTTCTTTTAAAGGAATTTCCTCTAAATTAAAAACGGTTATTAATTGTTTTATAGAGTCATCATTACTACCATCGTTCACTATAATTAACTCATAAAACGGATACTGTATAGAAAGTAACGATTTAACATTGGTAATGATCGTTTTACCCTCATTATATGCAGGTGCAATTAAACTTATAGAGGGTAAATCATGAGAACCCTTGATATAATCTACATTTAAAAAATTCGCTTTCCGTTTTGCTTTTCTGATAGCTCTAGATGCTAAAAAAATAAATGAAAAATAAATACAAAAGATGATAACCCCATATATTAAAAAAAAATAATCAATACTATTTTTAACTAAATGATTCATAAAATTTTCATTTAATTAAACTAATATTCTTGTATCCAGATAATTAAAAATATCCATGCGTTGATTCTCTATCGTTTTCTCTAAAAACCGTGATTTTATTCCTTTTATTTCTTTTTTGGTTATCTCTAAATTTTTTAAAGTTTCAAATGCGACATCTACAAGCCTCGTATTGTCAGAAAAAAGTTGATCAATAATATAATATTTGTATTGTTCAAGTTTAAAATTCTTGATAACTCTAATCAATAATTCTTTCACTTTTTCATTTTTTGACAGTAGTGCTTTGTCTAAGTATTGCAAATCTAACTTATTTGTTGTTTCTTCTAATTTTTCTATTATTCTAATTTGTTGCCATAACGACATTGGTCTTGTTACGTAAGGAAAGAAAACTAAACTTTTCCATCCAATAAAAGACACTAAAGCTATTTGTGCTTCACGTCGTACTAAAGTATTTTCTACATCTCTGTAAGGAATGACCATTTGTAAATTACCTTCTAATTCAAATTCGTATGATAACCATATTGCTTTTGCCTTAATATACCAATCTTTGTCTTTTATTTTTTTCTTTAAAACTCCCTTTATTCCAAGGTATTTAAAAATTTCTTGAAATTGCTCTTCTTTAGAAAACTTTACAACTCTATTTATCTTAACAAAAATACGTGCCGATTTCCAAAGAGTTTCTGGGTCTTTTTTTATGTATTTTTTTAATCTTTTTAATTTATTTTTTGTTGCTTCTACTTCTAATTTAGAGTAAGTTGTAATAATCCCCTGGATAATTTTCTTTTCAAAAACGATATTTTCTCTTTCTAATATTTTATTCTTTTTTATATTATAAATAATTAAACCCCATAATAAAATAAGTATCGTGATTAAAAAAAATATAAACGTATAAAGTAAGTGTTCTAAATTCATAAATAGCGATTAATACAACTATTTATATCTAATTGAGTAAAAGGGAAAGAAATAAATTCGTTAACCCCTATTTTTTTTGCTGTACTAACAATAGCTTCTTGGTCAATTTCTGACATTACAATTATTGGCGAGTCTTTGGCCATTGTTTTTAAATCTTCTAAATATTGAAAAACAAAACTTCCTTTAATCTCAGCATCTGTAATTATAAGGTCGTATTTTTTTATATGAAGGGCGGTTTTCATGTCCTCATACGTATTACTAATTTTAAAAGTAGTATTTACGTTTGACAACATCATTTTAATCAGATGTGAAATACTCTGATCATTATGTATTATTAAAATATTATTTTTCATCCTTTATTAAATTATAACTACTTACATACTTTTGTATGTTTATACAATATATTTAATAACACAGAGGGCTGTATGTGATCTATAAAAACAATTACCTAAAAACATCTTTTAAGGGAGAATGTTTTTATATTATATAGAGCTAAAAAACTATATTCTTACAAAGCAAAATTATTTTATTTGTTTTCACTCAAACCTTCTTTATAGTTAAAGATATGTTAAATTAAATAAATATTATTTAATTAAAGTTATTTTCAGTTTAAGTTCTTTTTCTAACCAAAGTTTAAGTTCCTTTTCTTTTTTATGAATAATTGAGTCTGCTATTTTTTTATTCCATGTAACTGATAATTCGGGAATTGTATCTACTTTTATAAAATCTGATGAAGATAATTTCTTTGAAAAACTTATGGTTTTAATATCATTATATCTAATTTTAGCTTCTTTAGCAACTTTACTAAACGGTACGTTATTTTTATCTCTAATTAAAGCATCCTGCTCTATCCTGTTATTTAAATTGGTTATAGTCCCTTTTAAATCCTCGATTTCTCTATGCAAACCTTTAATCACATTATCTTTTTGGTCTAAATCTGCAATTGCTCTATCATAAGCATCTACTACTCTATCTACACTTCTAGCTTTATTTTCGTTTATTATTAGCTCGTAATCATCTAATTTATTGTAAGTTTTTAATTCATTTCTTAAAAACGTTTCTGTAGCATCAGTTACATCTCCATTAAAAAACAAATTGATTTTTTTGGTATCTCTGTGAATTTTTTCTCTTTGCAACCATAAGTCTTTATTAGCATATATTTCATCTTTTAAAAACTTATCGTAATTTGCATTTTCTACACTTTCTCTATAAACATTAACAAAGGTAAAAATTGCCGGAACCATTACTAAAAAAGCGACAAAAGATGCTAAACGAGCTGTTTTCTTTCTTTTTTCAGAATTTACATAACGAATCATCGTAAATCCTAATAGTTTTAAAACTACAAAGGTTGCTAATGCGATAAATATTGTATTAATAATAAATAAATACATTGCTCCAAAAAAGTAATCAAAATTACCTACTGCCAACCCATACCCTGCGGTACATAAAGGCGGCATTAACGCTGTTGCAATTGCAACTCCAAATATTACAGATGCTATTGTTCCTTTTTTAGTTCTTGCTATAATTAATGCCAAACCTCCAAAAAATGCGATAAGAACATCTCTAATATCAGGTTTTACTCTTCCTAATAATTCTGAAGTTTCTTCTTTTAAAGGAAATAGAAAGAAAAATAAAAATGCGGTTAATAAACTTAATACAATCATAGTTGCTAAGTTTATCATTGATTTTTTTAGTGTGTCAATATCGTTAATAGCTATTGACATACCGATTCCTAAAATTGGCCCCATTAATGGAGATATTAACATGGCTCCAATTACTACGGCTGTTGAATTTGCATTTAGCCCTATGGATGCTACAAAAATTGAGCAAATTAAAATCCAAGCAGTTGCTCCTTTAAATGGTATATCTACCTTTATCGCCTCAATAGTTGCTTCTTGATCTGTATCATCACGAAAATCTAATAATTCAATTATAAATTTTTTAGAACTTTGCCACAACCCTTTTGCATCATCCTGAATTGCTTGTTTTGACTGTTCTACATTTTCATCTTGATTTATTTTTTCTTCCATTTACATTTCTTTTTTTCGGTTTTGTGTATGATTTTGTTGCCTGTTTAAGCACTAAAGTTAGCAAATAAACACAGATAGAAAGTGCGCGAGGACTTTCCGTAAGTAGACTATAACAAGTAACGAATTATACACGTTATTGGCATTTCGTTATTTATACTGTTTTGAAATTCCAAAAGCTTATTTTACGTCTTGTTGTAAATCCAAGTTTTTCATAAAGTTTGATTGCTCCAATATTTGATTCAGCAACGTGTAAGTAAGGAATTTTATTTTCTTTAAATATTTGATTTGTAGTTTGTTTTATTAATTGTTTTGCATAACCTTTTCCAGTATGCTCTGGATGAGTAATAACAGCACTTATTTCTGTGAATTCATTCATTTTCATTCTTTCTCCTGTTACAGCAATTAGTTTTTCGTCTTTATATATTCCGAAATAATTTCCTAAATCAGATGTCTTACTGTTAAAATAACCAGGTTGAATCTTATTAACTAAATGAAACAATTCAGTTTTTTGACGTTGGGTTTTTAATTCAACAATCTGTTCATTTATACTAATATTGATAGGCTTATCAAGAATCATTTGATTGCAAACTAAATTTTTATTTAAAGTTAATGCATTACTAAATAGTGGTTTTTTTCCAACTACATAAAAGTTGTTATTCTTTGCAGAGTAATTATCAATACCATCAGAGGAATTTTCAAGATTTATAAAACCTCCAAAAGGACAATATTCCGGTGCGTAAAACTTAATTCCGTCATATTTTATTGAAAATGTGTCATGTGTTTCGTTTAAAGAATTCCAAACAGGATTATTTAATTTTTCTATTATTTCGGTTTTTTTCATAATGAATGTCAACGTTTGATAATACACAAAATTACTTTAATTATTTATTAAAAAATAAAACGTTCAAAATATTTGGTTATACTTTTTTTGTTCTCTTTTTAATTTTTTAATTGATGTCTAATTTATTTTTTAATTTACTTGAAATCGCGTTTTTATGTAATAATACCGATATTGTTTTTAATTTAAAATATGGGATAGACATATACACATATCCATTATTTCCTTGTTTTGCTCCCCAAGAATTTTTTACTTTGAAATATTTATTTCCTTTTTGATCTTTAACTAAACCAACAATATGCATTAAATGATCGTCGGTTGTATTAAAGTTTTCAAACTCTGATTGACGAAAACTTGGTGTTATATTCTTTTCTTTTACAATTTCTTTTAATCCTTTTTCATTTTCTGTACTACTTGCTGGTATAAACGCAACTCCGTATTTTGAAGAAAATGTTTTTTCTGACACATCACAATCTAACTCTATTGTATATCCTTCATTAATCGCTGTTTCAGTTACCGAAACTAACTCATTTAAGGATACGTTATAAAATGAACCATTCGAAAAATTATCAGGAATATTCAACACAAATTTATCATACATTTTAGCGTGTGTAAACGAGCTTATTGTTACGTAATTTGATGGATCAATTTTTACATGTTTTGCAAAAGTTTTAGGAGTGTATTCTTTTCCTTCAAACTTAAATTTCGCTTTATTTTTACCCAAATAAACATCTAAAACACTTTCTGTTGCTTTTTTCCACTTCGGACTTAATTGTTTCGCAGGGTTTTTAATATAGGTATTTAACATTGCCTTTAAAACTGCCACTAACTCAGCATGGTTGTGTACATTTTGCCCAATATCTAATCCTGAAAAAACTTGTTCAGGAACCAAACCATAATTAGCTACCGAATTAATAACATCATGCCCTAATCCGCCTTCGCTAAACTGCGCTTTTCCTTGACGATATAAATAGTTACTTGCTTTATCTGAATAGGTATTACGAACAGTATACATCTCAGATAAATCAATATTTTTACCTGTTAATCGTATAATTTCAGACTCTAAAAATGAAGTCGTAGAAAAGCTCCAACAAGTACCTGTTCTTCCTTGGCTTTTTACTGCTGTATTTTCAATATCCTTTATAGTTTTAAACTCGTATTTTTGTGCTGTTATTACACCAATACTTAACAAACTAAAAGCGGCTGCTATTACTATTTTTTTCATTTTTATCTTTTTATTTTCATAAAGCAATTTACCTTTTTTATATTTATTTTAATAATTTATATCTCTAAAAATCTACAATAACTCCTATTTGTGGTAACGCTCTTCCTGATGTACTTTCTATTTCTTCTAAAAGATACCTATTATTATCAGAAGGATCAGAAATTCGACCATTTTCATCTTCTAGTGGCAATAACGATGGTCGTTGCTTTGAGCTACTTGCATAAATATTTTGAATATCAATATATAAATTAATTGCAGTCTTTTTTAAAAACCATGTTTTATCAACTCTAACATCTAATTGCGTGTATGTAGCAAAGCGTTCTCCGTTTAACTTTGTATAATCTAAAGTACCTCCATTTATAACATCATAATTAGATTTTAATGATGAAGCGTTTTCATCATAAGGTGTATAAGGCCTACCGCCTACTAACCTAAACTTAGCTCCTAGCTCCCAATTTTTATTTAATTTTTTTCCTGCTGTTATTGTCATTAAATGTTTATTATCCCAAGTAGATGGAATATACGCATTCATAGCGTTTTTAAACTCACTTCTAACAAAGGTATAAGAAGCAATTCCGTACAAACCATTATATGATTTTTTTTGTGCCAACACTTCAAATCCATAAGCTCTTCCTTTAGAGCTTGATATAACTTCTTCATTACCCACAACACCAAAATCTGCTCCTAAATTTGCTAAACTTATTTGGTTTCTTACTGAAAATGGGTAGTTTTTATACTTTTTATAAAACCCTTCTAAGGTAATTTTAGAACTTACTGTTGGTTTGTATAATAATCCGCCAACAATATGGTCTGACTGTATATATTTCAATCCTTTTTTATTCACAAACGTTCCTACATTATTTTTAAATCCTAAAACAGTATAAGATGGCAACTGATAGTAGCGCCCTATTGATGAATTTATTGACACTTTGTCATTTAAAGCATAACTTAAAGAAAGCCTTGGTGAAAATTGATTAATTTGATTTTTCATTTCGGTATTATAATCAATTCCGTCGGTTCTAAAACCAAAAGAAACTCCCAACTTATTGTTTAAAAACTCCTTAGAAATCTGCCCAAAAAAACCATATTTGATAAAATCAATCTCCGAATTAAAAACATCTTCAAAAACTCCATTTGAATTTGCAACTTTTCGGTAAGTATCATTTATATAAGTAGCCTTTTCTAGATTTGTACCTATATTTATTTTAAAAGAGTTCTGTGTTTCAAAATCATACTCGTACCTAAATTTAGTTTCAATTTCTTTAGAGCTATAGTCTAATAATAAATTAGATGGAGTTTCTTTATTCATAAAATATTTCTCCGCCTTGTTTTTCAATTCATTTCTACTCAAAACAAAAAGGTGTGTAGCATTTACATCAAAATACTTATAACTCGCTCCTACTGTATAATTCCACTGAGTATTTACAGGAACTGTATTTAAAAACAATTTATTGCTTTTAATCTTATCTACATCGGTTTCTCCGTCATTTACATCTTTATTTAGTTTAAAATTATCTATCGCTCCTAAAGCGATTATAGATAACTCACTATTTTTTGACAACTGAGATTTTACATTTAACTGAAAATCATTATACGTTGGTAAAAAAGGTAGCTTAATTAACTTAAAAAGAAATTGTAAATACGATTGACGAACCGAAAACATAAATGTAGTTTTATCACCAATAGGCCCATCTAAAGTGATACCTGCATCTGATGTACCTAAAGTTGCCCTGGTATTTAAAGCTGTAGGATTTCCTCTTTTTTGAGTAAACTCGATAACTGAACTTAAGGTATTTCCTCTATTTGCAGGAAATGCACTTGAATAAAAATCAACTTTACGTATTAAATCTGCATTCATTATCCCAACAGGACCACCGGTTGCTCCTTGTGTTTGAAAGTGATTAATCACAGGAACCTCAACTCCATCTAAATAAAATTTATTTTCAGATGTTGCTCCTCCACGGATTATAATGTCATTTCTAAACCCAGGATTTGATGCTACTCCTGGAAACGACTGAATTACCTTTAAAACATCTCTATTACCTCCAGGATTTTTTTCTATTTCAGCAACCCCTAAAGATTGTAATGACAACGGACTTTCTAATGATTTTTTGTATAAACTGGCTTTTATTTCTACTTCTTTTAAATTGGTACTGTTCTCTTTCAATTCGATATTTATAAAAGGAACTTTATCTTTTGTAACCAAATATTCATCTGAAATTAAGGTTTCATAACCTATAAACGAAATTTGTAGTTTATTATATCCTAACGGGATATTCGTTATTTTAAAGACGCCATTTTCATCCGAAGCAATTCCAATAGATGTTCCATAAACTAAAACATTTACAAAAGGAATAGCTTCTCTTGTTTTTTCATCAATTACCTTACCTGTAATTACCCCTTGATTTTGCCCAATAAACACAAATGATTGTAATATTAATGCAAATGATAATAGTTTTTTCATAAATGAGTTGTTTTAATTTTTCAAAAATATAAAATGTTTAAAATTTTAACCTAAAAAATAAACAAAATATTTTTTGATAAAAAAAAACCTCAATCTATTTTAAGATTGAGGTTTTGTGGGGAGAGCAGGATTCGAACCTGCGAAGTCGTAAGACAACGGAGTTACAGTCCGTCCCAGTTGGCCGCTTTGGTATCTCCCCAAAGCTTTAGAAAAAAATAAAGCTTTTCTTAAATTAAGAAAAGCTTTTAGTGACCGGGCTGGGGCTCGAACCCAGGACCCTCTCCTTAAAAGGGAGATGCTCTACCAACTGAGCTACCAGGTCATTATTTTTCTCCTTAGCGGGTGCAAATATAGAAGCTATTTTTGATTCCGCAAACTTTTTACAACAAAAAAACAAAGCTTTTTAAGCACTAAAAAATAGACTACTGAAAACGTGCTCTTTACAACAAAAAATTAGTGAAATAAAAAACCTCAATCTATTTTAAGATTGAGGTTTTGTGGGGAGAGCAGGATTCGAACCTGCGAAGTCGTAAGACAACGGAGTTACAGTCCGTCCCAGTTGGCCGCTTTGGTATCTCCCCAAAGCTTTAGAAAAAAATAAAAGCTTTTCTTAATTTAAGAAAAGCTTTTAGTGACCGGGCTGGGGCTCGAACCCAGGACCCTCTCCTTAAAAGGGAGATGCTCTACCAACTGAGCTACCAGGTCATTATTTTTCTCCTTAGCGGGTGCAAATATACATTCCTTTTTCACTTTTACAAAAAAAAACACAAAAAAAAACAACTATATTACCACTACTCCTTTTAGCGTATTGTTTTACAATTATTTAACTTTAAAATTATTTTTCAGATAAATATGCTTGTCTTACTTTTTTAAATAAATTTGATGAGTATACAAAATCTACTACCGCTTCGTTGTCTGTTTTAAAAATTTCTTTATGTGATCCTTCCCAAGCTTTTTTCCCGTTTTTAAGAAAAACTATTTTATCTCCTATTTCCATCACCGAATTCATATCATGGGTATTAATCACAGTCGTTATTTTATACTCATCCGTAATTTCTTGAATTAAATTATCAATTACAATTGATGTTTGAGGATCTAACCCTGAGTTTGGTTCGTCGCAAAATAAATATTTTGGTTTCATTACAATTGCTCGTGCAATGGCAACACGCTTTTGCATCCCTCCTGATAATTCTGCTGGGAATTTTTTATTCGAATTTTCTAAGTTTACTCGCTTTAAAACAAAGTTCACCCTATCTAACATCTCATCAATAGGTTGTTTTGTAAACATTTTAAGAGGAAACATCACGTTTTCTTCAACAGTTTGTGAGTCAAATAAAGCACTACCTTGAAAAACCATCCCTAATTCTTTTCTAAAGTTTCGTTTATCTTCAATAGTCATTTCTGTATTTACACGACCATCGTAAACTATGGTTCCCTTTTCAGGAATATGCAACCCTATTAATGATTTTAAAAACACTGTTTTTCCTGAACCACTTTGTCCAATAATCAAACTTGTTTCTCCTGGCAAAAAAGAAGTTGTTATTCCTTTTAAAATTTCAACTCCACTGAATCCTTTGTGTAAATTATTTACTTCTATCATTTTATGTTAACAACATTTGAGTTAATAAATAATTAGCAATTACAATAAGTACGGTTGTCCAAACTACCGATTGTGTACTTGCCTTACCTACTTCTAACGAACCTCCTTTTACATAATAACCATGGTACGAGGGCACTGTAGCTATTAAAAAAGCAAAAACTAATGTTTTTATAATTGCATAGGTTAATAAAAACGGATCAAATTCCATTTGTACTCCTATTATATAATCTGCTCCTGAAAACAATCCTGAAAGCACTCCTGCAACCCATCCTCCCCAAATTCCTAAAAACATTCCTAAAACAATTAAAAACGGGTAAAAAAATACCGTTGCTATTATTTTAGGTAACACCAAATAATTTAAAGAATTAATTCCCATAACCTCCAACGCATCAATTTGTTCAGTAACTCTCATTGCGCCTATACTTGATGTTATGTACGAACCTACTTTACCTGCTAAAATTATAGAACAAAATGTGGGAGCAAACTCTAATATAATGGAGCGTTTTGCTGCAAAACCTATTAATGATTTTGGTATAAACGGACTTTCTAAATTTAATGCGGTTTGTAACGCAATTACCCCACCTATAAAAAATGAAATAAAAGCTATAATACCTAGTGATTTATGACCTAATTCATCTATCTCTCTAAATAAAGCTTCTTTAAAAACACGTTTACGCTGTGGTTTTGTAAAAACTTGCTTTAGCATGACAAAGTATTTCCCAATATGCTCAATGTAGTTCATTAAAGTACGTTATTTTTCTTTTTGCTAAAGTATTAAAAAACCATTAACTCTTCACTTTATTATCAGTTTTAGTGCCTGTTTACTTATCTTTGATTCTTAAATTTTTAAAAATAAAAATGAAAAAATTATTATCATTTACCTTTTTAACTGTTATATGCTTATGCAGTTTTACACCTATTAAAAAGAAAAGTTCTAAAAGACCCAAATTAGTTGTTGGTATTGTTATCGATCAAATGCGTTATGATTACCTTACTCGATTTGCTGATAAATATGGAAACAACGGATTTAAACGTTTATTAAATGGTGGCTTTTCACTTGAAAATGCTCATTATAATTATATGCCTACATATACTGCTGTAGGACATACCTCAATTTACACCGGAACTACACCTGTTAACCACGCAATTATTAGTAATAATTGGTATGATAAATACTTAAAAGAAACTATTTATTGTGTAGATGATGCAAACTACAAAACCATTGGAAACGATGGTAAAGGAGGAAAAAAATCTCCTTACAGAATGCTTACCACGACCGTTACCGATCAATTACGTTTAGCACAAAACATGAACGGTAAAACAATTGGAGTTGCTATAAAAGACCGTTCTTCTATTTTACCTGCTGGCCATACAGCTAATGCCGCTTATTGGTTTGATGGCGGTAACAAAGGTGATTGGATTTCTTCATCTTATTACATGGATAAACTACCTAGATGGGTAGAAAAATTTAACAACTCTAAAATTGTTGACGACTACCTATCAAAACCTTGGAAAACACTTTATGATATCAATACTTACACCGAAAGTATTGCCGATGATAATAATTATGAAATAACTTTTAAAGGGGAAGAAAAACCTGTTTTTCCTCACGACATTCCTAACTTAAGAAGTAAAAACAATAATTATAGTATTATAAAAGCAATTCCGGCAGGAAATACTTTAACTACCGATTTTGCAAAAGCGGCTATACTTGGTGAAAATTTAGGGCAATCTGCTTACACCGATTTTTTAGCAGTTAGTTACTCATCAACAGATTATGTTGGACATCAATTTGGTGTTGCTTCAAAAGAAATTGAAGACACTTATTTACGTTTAGATAAAGATTTAGCAAATTTATTTACATTTTTAGATACACAAGTTGGCGAAGGTAATTACACCTTGTTTTTAACAGCAGATCACGCAGCAGTACAGGTTCCATCTTATTTAAAATCGGTTAAGATACCCGCTAATTACTTTAGTTATAAAAAATTTAAAGCGTATGTAAACAGTATAACTTTAAAGTATTTTAAATCTGATGAATTAGTTGAGAATATTTCTAACTTTCAAATTTTCTTAAATAAAGAAAAAATTGAAGAATTAAAATTAAACACAAATGATGTAGCTCAAAAAATTGCTGATGAAGTGATTAACTATAAAGGAATATACAAATCAGTAACTGCAAGAACTTTACAAACCACAACGTTTACAAATGGAATATTAAACTCATTACAAAACGGATATAATCAAAAATTTTCAGGAGACATTTTATTAGTTCCTAACCCATCAACTATTAGCTATCCTAAAAAAGGAACCACACACGGTTCAGGCTATTCTTACGACACTCATATTCCTATTATTTTTTATGGTAATGGAATTAAACAAGGTGCGTCAAAAAAGAAATATGAAATAATTGATATTGCACCAACAATTTCTAATTTATTACAAATTGAGTTTCCTAACGGAGCAACAGGTAAAATTATCGAAGAGGTTCTAAACTAACAAAAGGCGCTCATTGAGCGCCTTTTTTTTTATTCTTTTTCAGAATACTAAAAGGGGAATTATTTATATCTATTATTTTTCTTAACCTTACAGTACTCTTTATTTATTTTTTTAACTGAAAAATTAAACATTAAATCAAATGTAAAAACTATAAACGCTATTAAAAAAAGGTAAACCATATTGTTATAAATTTGTTTTCTATATAGTTAGACACTTTATTTTTAAATAAGTCACACTTTTTATTTTGGGTTATTTAAAATTATAAGTGCTGCTATAACACCAGGCACCCATCCGCAAAGCGTTAATAAAAATACAATTACAATTGACCCACATCCTTTACCTATTACAGCTAATGGTGGAAAAAAAATAGCTAATAAAACTCTTAATAAACTCATTTATGTTAAATTGATTAATATACTATAAAGACGTTTATTTTACTTTTTTGTTACAAAAAACCCACTATTATATAGTGGGTTTAATTTTAACTGAATACTTAAATTAAGTTTTACATTAATTTACCAAAGAAAATAGCATTCATTAATAACTTATTCGTTCCAAACCAAAAAGCTCTAAAGTTTGTATTATCTGTAAAAACAATAACACGTCCTGCTCCTAATCGATTAACTTTAAACGGAACCGTGTTTTTTAATGCTTTTAAATTTTCTTTTGAAATATAACCACTTAACAAAGGTTTGTTTGTATATTGAATCGGATTATTATAGCTTTTACTATCTGCCTGAATAAACTGACGTGTATTTCTAAACAATGCTATTTTATCATTTTTATATCCGAAGTTTATTGGGTGCGAACGATCTATTTTTGCTTCAAAAATAGCGCCACCAATAACTTGTGCTCCTGATTTTAACGATTTGTTTTCAAAGGATACATTTTCAACGCTATCTATTTTTGTTTTATTAAACTTTAAGTTAATAAAATTTTTATTTGACAACCAGTTTACTGCATTTCTATAGCCAATTAAAACTCCGCCATTCCTTACCCAGTTTTTTAATTTAATTTCTAAATTTTTATCTATCGAGTAACTATTCGGAACAACAATTGTTGTGTATTTATCTAAATTTACTCTCGAAGCGTATGCTACATCTAACTTAGTTAATTTCATTTCATAGCGCTGATCTAATAAGTGCCAAATTTCACCAGCATCGTAACTCGTTATTCCGTTACCAACCAACATTGCCACTTTTTGTTGTTTTATAGCTTTAAAATTTCTGCTTCCTAAATCAATTCCTTCATTTAAACCAGTAGCAACACCTCTAATTTTTAGATGATTTTTTATTGCAATTTTCTCTAAAAAACTAAATAACGCTTCTCCGTTTAACTTTTGATTCTGAGCAGGAATAAAAATAGTTCCATAATCATACAATTGATTATCGTTTTTAAATTGTCTCATTGCAACCTTAACGCGTATTCCTTTATCTAATATAAAGTTTAAAGCTTTTGGAGTTTCATATTCGTGCCAAGAAAACAAATATCCTACTGTACTTTTTTGTTTAATGTTTCCTGCTTTCTTTTTCAAACTTACAATTTCTTCACCTGCCTTTGATAACGAAACATCATCTACTAAATCAACACCAAAAGCATGATTAAATGTCCATGCAGAAACATCGTAAAACAAGCTATCTTTAAAAGTTGTTCGTACATCAAACATTGCTTTCACTAACCTATTATTTTTCTGATTCATAGGTACTACATAACTATAACCTTTTTTAAAATTTTTCCCTTTTGAGGTAAAATCAGCTTTTAGTTGATGTATTTTTATTTGATGCTTCTTTAAAACTTTAGCTAAATGATATGCTTTCACCCCGTCTTTTTCATCTCCAAAAACAATCGCTTTATTTTCTGATAAACTTCTCGATCTCTTATAAAAATCTTGTTGATATTTTAAGATTTTAACACGCATGTTTTTGGCAGCCTCTAAGGTTGATAAAGTTGCCGTAAATTGATTTCGGATGGTAAATGGAAAAGTTAACACTCCGTTTTCACTTTCTTGAGCATGCCCACGAGAACTTCCTTGTTCAAATAAAATTCCAATACTCCCATTAATATCTGGAAATGTAGATCCTTTTCCGTAATAAAAATCATCAAAACTCTCTTCAGAATAATATGTTGAACCTATTTTATCAAAAGCCCTAGCATGGTATGTTCCTATTTCTTTTGTTAAATCTTGGTTCATTTGCGGAGTTAAAGGGTTGGTTCTACTCGGAATTCCTGGTTGAAAAAAGAAAGTAGAATTTGTACCCATTTCGTGATGATCTGTTAAAATATTAGGCAACCATTTATGAAACGATGCTATCCTCGCGCTACTTTCTGGTAATTGAACAGGTAACCAGTCGCGATTCATATCAAACCAATAATGATTTGTTCTTCCGCCGGGCCAAACCTCATGATATTCCCTATCATTAGGATCTGGATTAATATTACTTGCTTTATTAGTATTTGCCCAATATGCAAACCGCTGTAATCCATCAGGATTTAAAGATGGGTCAAATAAAATAATTGTACTCTCTAACAATTCATCAATTTTAGCTCCCTCTGCTGCTGCTAAATAATAAGCAGAAGCTAAAACTGAATTTGTTCCACTAGCTTCATTTCCATGAATAGAAAAACCTTGATAAACTATTATAGGTTGTTTAGATACATCAACTGAAGCATCATTCGTGGCATTAATATGATTTTTTCTTATTTTTTGTATATTTTGATGATTTTCAGCTGAAGTTATCGTCAACAGTAATAATGATCTACCTTCATAAGTTGCCCCTCTATTTTCAAGCGTGATTCTATCTGAAGACCTTGCTAAAACCGTCATATACTCCACCAATTTATCATGTGTAATGTGCCATTCACCTACTTCGTGACCGATAATTGATTTTGGTGTTGGAATGTTTTTATTATACGAAACATCGTTTGGTAAATAATACGATAAATCTATGTTTTGCTGTGCAACAACCGAAGTTGCTATTAAAATTAACAGGAATAAAAAGGTTTTTTTCATTGAATTAATAGTTTGGTAATTTAACAAATATATTAAATCTAAAATCCATGTCTTAATACATTAACACACGTTAACAATAAAAAAAACATCATGCCTTTTAGATTTAATATATTTATAAAACACGACTCTTAGCTACTTGATAATCTTACATCATGTTAACCTTTAACAAAAAAGCACTACCAAACACCACTTACACGTGATTTATTACCGATTACACATAACATATTTCCTCTTTAATTAACAACCAATTAAACCTGTAAGTTTGCAGCAGGGGAATATTAATAATAAAAATTAAATTATGGCTAAACAATTACACAAATGGGGATTAAGTGTTTTAAAAACTACAGCATTTCAATTATCTGAACTAGGCAAAGCTGCTAGTTATGCTATTAATAACTAATTAAAAGTTACTAAACAACAAACGCTCCATTATAATACAATGGGGCGTTTTCTTTTTTAAACCTATCTCTTCTTTTTTAGTCTAAAAACAAACAATTTAAAATTAAAACAGTTAACGAAAACATTTTTATACCCTAAGCAGTTCTTATTTAAAATGAAAGTCAATTTGATTTTCTGAGCCCTATTTTCAAATTAAAATAATCTTTTTACTAAAAAAAACATATTTAAACAATCAAGTAAACACATAATCAATCATTAATAAGTAAATTTTATCGTAAAAACCCAAACCAAACATTAAATTCATTTATTTTGTATTAAAATTAGTCAAATTATGTCATCAAAAAATAAAGTACAGAGTTTAAACATTGAAAAGACATTTGTCTCACCAGAATACATTCGTAATCGTTTTTCTACAATTATGTCTGATATGTATAAAAATGAAGTTCCTCTTTATGGTGAATTACTTGATTTGGTTCATGAAATTAATGACAATGTTATTTCTACATCTAAAGAGGTAAAAGAACAATTAGTACATACTGGTGAAATTACACGACTAAATATGGAGCGCCATGGAGCAATTCGCTTAGGTAAACCATATGAATTATTTACAATGAGACGCCTTTTTAAAGTCATGGGAATGTTTCCTCTTGGATATTACGATTTAGCAACGGCTGGTGTTCCTGTTCATGCTACAGCCTTTAGAGCTATAGAAAACACAGCGCTTAACCAAGCTCCCTTTAGAGTTTTTACCTCTTTATTACGTTTAGATTTAATTAGTGACGAGGAGCTTCGTAACAACATTGAAACCATTTTAGAAAACCGTCAAATTTTCACAAAAAAAGCATTGGAATTAATTGATAAAAATGAAAAAAACGGTGGTTTAAATAAAGAAGACGCTGAATTTTTTATTCAAGAAGCTTTACAAACTTTTAGATGGCACGATACTGCTACGGTTGATTATGAAATGTATGAGGCATTACTAGGCCAACACAGATTAATTGCTGATGTAGTTGCTTTTAAAGGACCACACATCAATCATTTAACACCTAGAGCCTTAGACATAGACAAGGTTCAAACAAGTATGGAAGCTCGTAACATTACTCCTAAAGACATTATAGAAGGCCCTCCTACCAGAAAATGTCCTATTTTATTACGTCAAACAAGTTTTAAAGCATTAACCGAAAAAGTAATTTTTAAAGATAATGCTAAAAATAAAAAAACAGGAGAACACAAAGCTCGTTTTGGAGAAATTGAGCAACGTGGAGCTGCATTAACACAAAAAGGATTAGACTTATACAATAAATTATTAGGTAAAACACGTAAAACTATTGGTGGATCACCAAATGCTGAAAATGCAACTGAATACAACCAATTATTAAAAGAAAACTTTAAATCCTTTCCTGATACTTACGAAGAATTGCAATCAAAAAAGCTGGCCTTTTTCCACTACTTTACAACTGATAAATCAAAAAATATAGCTAAAGATAAAACCTACACAAAATCAGATGTAAATCAACTACTAAAAGATAATTATTTAACTGTAGAGCCTTTGGTTTATGAAGATTTTTTACCTGTAAGTGCTGCCGGTATTTTTGCATCAAACCTAGGTACTGATGATGCAAAACACGAATACAACGAAAGCTCTAATCAATCATTATTTGAAAAAGATTTAGGAGAACCTGTTTATGAATTAATGGAATGGTATGAAAATATACAAAATGAAACCATTAATAAATGTTTAGCGCAAATAAATGCTTAATATTAAAATTTCGCCGTCTATTATAAAATTATATTTTTCTCATAAAAAAAACTCTACCTTTATAACGTAAACTAATAGCACATAACAAAATTATTCTTTTGAAAAATCATTTTGATTATATAGACAAGCAAATACTATCAAAACTAAGGTTAGACGCTCGAAAAGCTTACTCACAAATAGCTAAGGAGTTAAAAGTTTCCAACTCTTTAGTACATCAGCGTATAAAAAAACTTAGCTCTGATGGTGTTATAAAAAATGCTGAATTTGTTTTAGAAGAAAATAAACTAGGCTACAAAACAAAATCATATACCGGTATTCGTTTGCGAGAAGCTCGTTTTGCTAAAGAAGTTATGAAGGAACTAAAAAAAATTCCTGAAATAACCGAATGTAATTTTGTTTCTGGTAATTATGCTATTTTTATTCTTATCTACGCAAGAGATAATGAGCATTTACAAAAAATATTATATGACAATGTACATTTAATAAACGGAGTTGCAGGTACCGATACTTTTATTTGTTTTGATACTTGCTTTAAACGTAACATTCCTATTGAATAAGAGTAAAATGGCAAATAACACACAATTATTAGCATTAGAAAAAAGTCTAAAAGACGATTTATTTTTTGATGATTTACATAAAAACCTATACGCTACCGATGCTTCTGTTTATCGTAAAATTCCGCTTGCGGTTGCTTACCCAAAAAACGAAACAGATATTAAAATTTTAATTGATTTCGCAACTAAAAACAGCATTACCTTAATACCAAGAACAGCAGGAACATCACTTGCCGGCCAGTGTGTTGGAGACGGAATTGTCGTAGATGTTTCAAAACATTTTACATCGATCTTAGCTTTTGATGAGCAACAAAAAACCATCACAGTTCAACCAGGAATTATTCGTGATGATTTAAATCGGTTTTTAAAACCTTTTGGGTTATTTTTTGGTCCAAATACCTCAACCTCTAATCGCTGTATGATTGGAGGAATGGTTGGTAACAACTCTTCAGGAAGCACCTCTATTCGCTACGGAGTTACACGTGATAAGGTTATTGCTATTAAAGGATTATTAGCTGACGGAAGCGAGGTACTTTTTTCAGAAATCACCTCGCAAGAATTTAATCAAAAGAAAATAGAAAACTCTTTAGAAGCTACTATTTACAAAACAATTTACAAGGAACTTTCTCTACTAGAAAATCAACAAGAAATAAAAAATGAATTTCCTAAAGAAAGTATTCACCGACGTAACACAGGTTATGCTGTTGATGAATTTTTAACTTCGGATTTGTTTGGCGGAAATCAACCGACTATAAACCCTGCTAAATTTTTATCTGGTAGCGAAGGAACCTTGGTTTTCTCTACTGAAATCACTATCCAATTAGACAACTTACCGCCTACACACAGTATCATGGTTTGCCCTCATTTTACGAGTGTAAACGAAAGCTTAAAGGCTACCGTAACCGCTATGAACCACAAATTATATGCGTGTGAACTAATGGATAAGGTAATTTTAGATTGCACCAAAAACAATAGAGAACAAGCTAAAAATCGTTTCTTTTTACAAGATGATCCTGAAGCCGTTTTAATGTTAGAAGTATCAGCAAACTCTGTTACAGAAGCAGAAGAACAAGCCGATAATTTAATAGCAGACTTAAAAGCTAATAATTTAGGATATCATTATCCGAAAGTATATGGTGAGGATATTGCTAAAGTACATTATTTACGTAAAGCAGGTTTAGGTTTACTAGGTAACATTGTAGGTGATAAAAAAGCTGTTGCTTGTATTGAAGACACTGCTGTTGCCTTAGAAGATTTACCTGAATATATTGAAGAATTTACGCAGATAATGGATAAATATCAGCAAAACGCTGTGTATTATGCACATGCTGGTGCTGGAGAATTGCATTTACGTCCGATTTTAAATTTAAAGAAGCAAAAAGATGTAGTTTTATTCAGAAAAATAACTACTGAAACGGCTCAACTTGTAAAGAAATACAAAGGCTCTTTTAGTGGTGAACATGGTGACGGAATTGTACGTGCAGAGTTTATTCCGTTAATGATTGGTAACAAAAATTACGAATTATTACGCCGAATTAAAAAAGCATTTGACCCAAACAACATATTTAACAAAGGTAAAATTACGGATGCTTTTCCGATGGATAAAAACTTACGTTATGAAATCGACAGAAAAGAACCTGTTATAAAAACATTACAAGATTTTTCTGAAAGCGAAGGCATTTTAAAACTAGCCGAAAAATGTAACGGATCAGGTGATTGTCGTAAATCTCCTGAAGCTGGCGGAACTCTTTGTCCAAGTTACAGAGCTACCAAAAACGAAAAAGAAACTACACGAGCTAGAGCAAATATGCTACGTGAAGTACTTACCAATAACACTACCAAAAACAAATTTGATTCTAAAGAATTAAAACAAGTTTTAGACTTATGTTTAAGTTGTAAAGCTTGTGCTACCGAATGCCCTAGTAATGTTGACATTGCCTCTATGAAAGCTGAGTTTTTATACCAATATCAAGAAACTAACGGATATTCTTTTCGCAGTAAATTGTTTGCCAATAATGCTAAATACAATAAGCTAGGTAGCAAACTTCCTACCATCACAAATTTCTTTACCAACACAGTATTAGCTAAAAAAATAATGGGTGTTGCTACACAACGTTCGGTTCCTAAATTAGCCAAGCAATCTTTAAATGTTTGGTTAAAAAAACACGATGCTAAAGCATCAAAAAGAATCGTTTATTTATTTAATGATGAATTTACCAATTTTTATGATGCTGAAATAGGAAAAGATTCCGTAATTATTTTAGAAAAATTAGGATATCAAGTTAAAAATATTGAACACGAAGAAAGTGGACGCAGTTATATTTCGAAAGGTTTTTTAAATGAAGCTAAAGAAATTTGCAATAAAAACATTACTATTTTTAAAGATGTAATTACTGATAAAACGCCGTTAATAGGAATAGAACCATCGGCTATTTTAACTTTTAGAGACGAATATATACGATTAGCTGATGATAAATCATCTGCAGAAAAAATTGCCAAAAACGTTTTTACTATTGAAGAATTTTTAGCTTCCGAACTTGATAAAGGAAACATCAATCCCTCTTTATTTACACATAAAAATAAGGAGCTTAAAATACACGGTCATTGTCATCAAAAAGCATTATCATCAACACATGCTAGTTTTTCAATGTTAAATATTCCGAAAAACTACAAAGTTACCATCATGAATACCGGTTGTTGCGGAATGGCTGGTAGTTTTGGATACGAAAAAGAGCATTATAAAGTAAGTATGCAAGTTGGTGAAGACACTCTTTTTCCGAAGATACGAAATTGTTCTGCTGAAACTGAAATTGCAGCAGCGGGAACAAGTTGTCGACATCAAATTTATGACGGTACCAAGCGAATTGCTAAACACCCAATTACTATTTTAAAAGAAGCATTACTTTAATTAGTTGATTTCTAATTATTTATTTTGTATTTTTAGACATATGTTAATTTAAAACACCATGTTATGAGTAGTACTAAAATAATAATTAACAATGCTTTATTAATTTTTGCAGGAATTGTAGGCTTTTTTCTATTGATGAAAATTTTAGGCTTAGATCATGTTTCAGAATTACGTTTCTTAAATTTTGCTTTTGTGCTTTGGGGAATAAACAATGCCATAAAAACGAATATCAATGCAAATAAAGAATCTTTATATTTTAATAATTTTTCTGTTGGTATAGGAACCTCTATTGCTGCTGTTGGATTTACAATTATAGGACTAATATTTTATGTAAATTTCATAAATCCTTCTCTTATTAACATCTTAGAAGACGCTGCTTTTTGGGGAAAAAATTTAAGTTTAGGTTTAATTGTTTTCGCTTTAGCTATTGAAGGAATTGCCTCTTCAGTTATTTGTTCTTTTATTTTAATGCAGTATTATAAAAACTACAAACCTGTAGTTATTTGATCTTTCTTATATTAATTTAAAACACAAAAAAAAGCCTCTGATTAAAATCGGAGGCTTTTTTGTTTTGAATTATATATTATGGCTGAATTACTTCTTCTTCAGCTAATAAACCAAAAAACTTATCTAAGTTAGGTAAAATAACAATTTTAGTTCTTCTATTTCTAGCTCTATTTGCGCTTGTTTTATTATCTACTAACGGTAAAGATGAACCTCTACCTGAAGCGATTAATCTGTTAGGGTTAATTCCATATTTTTTTTCTAAAATACGAACTATTGATGTAGCTCTTTTTACACTTAAATCCCAATTATCCTGTATTACATCATTATGAATCTTTCTTGAATCGGTGTGTCCTTCAATCATTACATCCATGCTTGGTTCTGATTTAATAATCTCTGCTAATTTTTTTAATGTTTTGTATGCCTTACTATTTACATTATAGCTAGCCGTTCTAAACAACATTTTATCTGAAATAGATATCATTACTACCGTTTTATCAATATTTACATCAATATCATCAGAGTTTTGTAATTCAGAAACATTAATTGATTTTTTTAACTTGTATGAAACTGCTAAATTCATAGAATCTTTTAATGTTTTTGCTTTTGCCAATTCAGCCGCATCTACATTTGCCAAAGTTTTACGCATTTTAACCTTCATCGAATTAGATATTACAGCCCCTTCAACCATATCTAATTTTACATCATTTTCTTTTTTAAGATTTGAATTTATTCCTTTTAAAGAGTTTATTTTACTGTTGTAATTATCTACTCTTTTTTCAATTTTAGCAAATTTAGCTTCTAGCTCTTCCTTTTCTAGTGTTCTTTTTTGAAGAGTACCTTTAGTGTTGGTATATCTTTGCTCTAACTCTACATATTTTTTTTTAGAAACACAAGATGTTGCAATAATTGCTATGGTTAATAAAAGGGATACTTTTTTCATTATTAATAGTTTTTAATAGTTTAAGTAATCTGAAACGTATTATTATCTTCTTTATTATAAATACCTTGTTATTTTAAAAATATTTCTGCCATCATACAACGTGCACTTCCACCACCACAGGTTTCAATGGTTTCTAATGAGCTATGTAGTATTTTACAATGTTTCTCAATCGTTTTAACTTGCTGTACTGTTAATGAATTATATGCCGACGTGCTCATTACTAAAAACAATTCATTATTAACGCTTCTTACTTGCAACATATTTCCTGCAAATTGCTGTACTTGTTTTTCGGTAATAGCTATCACCTCTTTTTTATCAGACTTTAACTGCTTTACTAGTTCTTTTTTTTCTTTTTTATCATCTATCGCATCTAAACAAACAACTGCAAAAGTTTCAGCAACACTCATCATAACATTGGTATGATATATAGCTTCTCGTTTTCCGTTAACCATTTGGTTGGCTGTAAAAATTACGGGGGTGTATTCAAAATCTTCACAAAACTCTATAAACAATTCTTCATCCGCCCTTGGCGACAAAGCACAATACGCCTTACTATTTACACGATCTAAAATCATGCTCCCGGTTCCTTCTAAAAAAACGCCTTCATCTTCTGCTTCAGAATAATCAATTACATTTTTTATTTCAAAACCTTTTGTTTCTAAAATTTCTAATATATCTTCTCGTTTTTCTAAACGCCTGTTTTTTGCAAACATCGGATAAACAGCAACGTCACCATTTTCGTGAAAAGAAATCCAGTTATTAGGAAATAACGCATCTGGTGTATCTGGTGTTTTAGTATCTTCAACAACAATAACATCAACTTTCATTGCTCTTAACTTAAGTACAAAAGCATCAAATTCTTGTTGCGCTTTTACATTAATTGTTGCTGGTAACATACCTGCTAATTCTTTTTGATAATAATTATTTACCGCCGTTTGCTCGTTCATTCTAAAACTAGCCGGACGCACCATTAAAATAGTATTAGTAGTTTGTTGCATGCTTAAATGTATTTATTAATTTCTTTTACTTATAATATCTGCTAGGTAGCTTGCATCTTTTGAAACTCCACCCAAAGTTGCTGATCCTCTTGTAAACATCCAAGGTAAACCTATAAAGTATAAACCTTCTATATTACTTACACCTCTGTAATTTTTTGGATAGTTATCTTCATCTAGTTCTAAACCTTCAATCCATTTAAAGTTCGGGCGATACCCTGTTGCCCAAACAATATTTTTTATAGATGTTATAGTGTCTTTTTCAAAAATGATTTCATCATCTAAAGCATCTTTTGTTCTACCTACAGATATTACATTTTTTCTCGATAAAATTTCTTTTACATCGGTACCAATAACGGGTTGTACTGATGAGTTAATTCGTTTACCAATCCAACTATATTTACTATAACTTAAAAAACCGATTAAGGTAAACCACCACCAAAGCGTTTTACCTAAAAACTGTTGTGGTAATGATTTTACATTGGTATTTCCTGAAAAATATACTGTTCTGTTTTTATCTTTTGAAATTTCATCTAAAATTTGATATCCAGAATCACCCGCTCCAACAACTAAAGCATCTCCTTTTTGTAATTGATCTATATTTTTATAGTAATTACTATGCATTTGAAATACACTTTCAGATATTTTAGTATTACAAGGAGGTGTGTATGGAATATGAAAAGGCCCTGTTGCCACAATTACATTCTTTGTTTCAATTTCACCTTCGTTATAAGTTACATAAAATGTATTTTTACTTTTACGTACCGAAGTTACTAAAGTATTTAACTGTACAGGAATATCAAATTTTTGCACATATGATTTAAAATAATCACTAACCTCAAATTTTGTTGGATAATGTCCTTTGGGTGCATTAAATTTCATTCCTGGTAAATGATTATATTCCGTTGGTGTAAATAATTTTAAAGAATTCCATCTATTTAACCAAGAAGCACCTATTTCTTTTTCTCCATCAATTATCAAAAATTTCTTATTCATTTTTTTTAAATGATACCCCATTGATAATCCGGCTTGAGCGCCTCCAACAATTACATAATCTAACATCAATCTTATTTTATATTTACCCTTCAAAGGTATAAACTAAATAACAGCTATTAGGTATTTTTAAAGATAATTATAACGTAAAAAAGAAGTCATAAAAAAACTCGAAAGATGAACTTTCGAGTTTCGTTTATTTTTAATAAAAGTTACTTTTTAACAAAAAATATCGTTTAATAATTTAGCTAAACGCAAACCTCCTTTTTGTAATTGCTCTCTAACAATAGGAAAATAATCATACGAATAACGATAACGTAATTTATCCCCTGATTTTGCTGAAGCATATACTTTTTTGGTTAATTCATGCGTATCATGTACCCAATCAATTACGGTTCCGCTTTGTAGTACTTTAATTTGCTGTTTTGATAATTTTTTAGCATTACTTGCTAACTCTAGGTAACTCATTTTCCAGCCACCAATCATATCCTCATCCCAAACTCTGTGTAAATTTGTTCCTTTTCCGTGCCATTGTACCTGAACTGTGTTTCCTCCTTTATCTTCCTTTCGTCCAATATGCATTGGTTGGTGTAAATCTCCTATTAAATGCACCAACATTTTTAAATGAAAACGCTTACCTTCTAGTGAACTATTTTTATCCTTTAAAACTTTAACACACTCTTTAATTCCGGTAACCAAATCTCCTTTCGGATTTTTTACTGAAGCTTCATACTTCGTATCAAAAGGCATGTTTACATAATGCCAAGTAGAAAATTTACCATATTTTTTTCTGTCAGACTTTATTTCATCAGCAAAGGTAGATACAAAGGCTAGGCTTTCACCTTGTAATAATTTATCAATTTTATTTTTAACACTTTTTTTCAAATAACCCTCTGCAATTTTACCCGTTGCTCTATGACCTGTTTGCCCCCAAAAATCATCAGCATTTGCTGTAACTGAAATACTTATTAACAAAGCAAAAAACAATAATAATACCTTAGTTTTCATAAATAAATTCTTATTAATTTTTTGCTAAAATATAAAATATTTACTCAAAAATTTGGATTTAACAAAGAAATAACTATATCTTTATGATATCATTTTAACATCACTTTAAATAAAAAAATATGAAAACAGAAAAAATAATAAAACCTGCAAACGGTTATCTAATGTTATTAATAGCGTTAACACTTTTCTTTGGTAGTATAATTATGAGTATTATAAATGAAACTCCTGCTTATCTTCCTCTTACACTTATCGGTTTTATTGGTTTATTTGGTTTTATTTTAGTCAACCCAAACACGTCTAAAGTAATTTTACTGTTTGGTAAATATGTTGGAACTATAAAAGACAATGGTTTATACTGGGCAAACCCATTATATAAAAAGAAAACAATATCATTAAGAGCAAGTAATTTTGATAGCGAACGTTTAAAAGTAAATGATAAGCTAGGTAATCCTGTAATGATTTCTACCATTTTAGTTTGGCGAGTTACCGAAACTTACAAAGCTGCTTTTGATGTTGATAATTACGAAAATTTTGTTCGTGTACAAACAGATGCTGCAGTACGTAAACTAGCAAGTATGTACCCATACGACAACTTTGCTGATGAAGGTCATGAAGAAGATATTACACTTCGCTCTAGCGTTAATGAAGTTTCTGAGGCATTAGAAAAAGAACTGGAAGAGCGTTTAGCTATTGCCGGAATTGAAGTTTTAGAAGCTCGAATTGGGTATTTAGCGTACGCACAAGAAATTGCAAGCGCCATGTTAAAACGTCAACAAGCTACGGCTATTGTTGCTGCACGTCATAAAATTGTGCAAGGGGCTGTAGAAATGGTTGAAATGGCTTTAGAAGAATTAAATAAAAAGGAAATTGTTGAGCTTGACGAAGAACGAAAAGCTGCAATGGTTAGTAATTTATTAGTTATTTTATGTGGCGATAAAGAAGCTTCTCCTGTAGTAAACACTGGAACTTTAAGTCATTAAATATGAAAAAATTTCATCTTTTAGAAGGGAAAATTTCAATAGATAATACTCATATAAAAACAGATAAAAACACTATTTGGAATAAGATAAAAGGGATGGTTTTTTCAATAGTTGGTGTATTTTATTTATATGATAGAATTACTCTTAAATTAGAAAAAGAACATTCGCTCGGCCATTTAATTTTCACATGTGTTGTTTATGGTATTTTAACCTTATTGGTTTTGTTTTTAATATACTTTAGTTGGTTTAAAACTGTTTGGTCTAATAAAATAAAAATTGAAAATCTTTCTAAACTTACTATAAGTCTAGATGAAGATTCTCCAAGGAATATAGATTTTGAATTAAAAGGAAAATTTAGCACAATAGCTATAACTTTTAGACAAACTGAAGATGATTATAAACAGTTTATAGAATATTTAAAAAAACGTAATAGTAGATTTATTATAAGAGATGAAAGAATATAAAATAATTAAACAAGATTTTAGTTGGAGTAATTCTCTACAAAAATTTGAAGACAGTCTAAATAATTATGCTAAACAAGGCTGGAGAGTTATTAATGTTTTTGAAAGAAACAGTGTACTTATGGCTGTATTAGAAAAAGACAAAAACCGTTAAAAAATGAAAGTTTTTAAAGAGGAACAACGTTTTTCACAAACTTGGCTAATATTAATTATCATTTTATGTACTATAACTCCTTTTTTAATTGGTGTTTATGGTATTTATCAACAGATAATTAATAAGACTCCTTTCGGAGACAAGCCAATGTCTGACTCTGGTTTAATTTTATTTACAATTAGCATGTTATTAGTTTCTTTATTAATTTTTATTTTTAAACTAAAAACACGTATTGATGAAATCGGAATTCATTATCAATTTTTTCCGTTTCATTTAAAAGATAAAACTACTTATTGGTCTGACATTAATAAAATTTATATTAGAACTTACAATCCTATTGGTGAATTCGGAGGTTGGGGAATCAAGAATGGTTCTTATACAATTTCTGGTAACATAGGTATTCAACTTGATTTAAAAGATGGGAAAAAAGTTTTAATTGGTACCAAAAAAGAAAACGAGGTCAAACAAGTGTTAGTTAATTACAATACAAAAATAAAAACATCATGATACGATTTACAACCTATCTTTTTATCTATATCTTAACCATTGCTTTTTCATTTTCGCAGGTTACAAATGAAGAAGTTATAGTAAAAAACGACGGAATTCAATTACCTGGAACCTTATCGTTTACTAAAGAAAAAACACCTTTAATCATATGGATTCACGGTTCTGGCGGTGTTGATAGAAATGGAAACCAACCACAATATATTAAACAATTTAGAGAAGCTGTAAATAAACAAAACATAGCCTTTTTTAGTTACGATAAAAGAACTGCTAATAAAAACAATATTATTTTTTTAAAACAAGGAGTTTTATTTAACGATTTTGTGTTAGATGCAAAAAAAGTAGTCAATCACTTTAAAAATGACAAACGTTTTACAAAAATCATTTTAGTTGGTCATAGTCAAGGTTCATTAGTAGCAATGTTAGCTTTAAAAGATGTGGAAAAATACATTTCTATTGCTGGTACTGGTGAAACCATTGATAAAACATTAATTAAACAGGTTACAAAACAAAACGAATATTTTGGAAAATTGACTGAAAAATATTTAAAAGAGCTAAAAGAAACTGGACAAATAAAAAATATTGACCTTAATTTAAGGTCTTTGTTTGCGCCACAAAACCAACCCTTTTTAAGTTCTTGGATCGCTCTAAATCCTTTAAAAGAAATCAAAAAAGTAAAAATACCAACCTTAATTATTAACGGTAATAAAGACTTACAAGTACAAGTAACAGATGCCGAAAACCTTAAAAAATCAAAACCAAATGCTTCTTTAGTAATTATTGATAATATGAATCATGTTTTAAAAGATATTCAAAAAGAAGAAGATAACATAAAATCGTATTATTCGGCAGATTTTCCTTTATCAGAAAAATTAATCGAAACTGTAGTTTCATTTGTAAAAAAATAACCATGGCTAAGAAAAAAGCGTTTGCACTTCGTATCAATGAAGATATGATTAAAGCTATTGAAAAATGGGCTGCTGATGAATTTCGTTCAACCAACGGACAAATTGAATGGATGCTGATGCAAACACTAAAAGAAGCTAAACGCGAACCTAAAAAGAAAGAAGAATAAAATTAATAAACATCCGCTTTAATCTATAACAAGATACCAGAACGTCATTCTTAATTTATTTCAGAATCACACCTTAATAATTAGTCAAAACTTATGATAATCTGAAAGAAATAATTTCTTAATAATATGTTAAAACCATTCAATGAATTATTGAGTGGTTTTCTATTTTGTAACTTGTTCTGCAAAAACAAATCAACTATAATGAAAAGAATATTTTCAATCGTGTTTTTACTGACAACTACACTCCTATTTTCTCAAGAATTTTCTATGGAAATGGTAAAAAACATGAAACCAAGAAACATTGGCCCGGGTGGAATGAGCGGACGTGTAACTGCTATTGATGTTGTAGAAACAAATCCCGAAATAATGTACGTTGGTACAGCATCAGGCGGAATTTGGAAATCTACTTCGGGCGGAATTAAATGGAAACCTATTTTCGAAAAAGAACTAACAGCATCTATTGGTGCCGTTGCCATTCAGCAATCAAACCCAAGCGTTATCTGGGCAGGAACTGGTGAAGGAAACCCAAGAAATAGTTTAAACGGTGGTTTCGGAATTTACAAATCGTTAGACGCTGGTAAAACTTGGAAAGCGATGGGATTAGAAAAAACACGTCATATTCATAGAGTTATTATTCATCCTACAAATCCAGATATTGTGTATGTTGGCGCAATTGGTTCGCCTTGGGGTGAGCATAAAGAACGTGGTGTTTATAAAACTATTGATGGCGGAAAAACTTGGAAACAAATTTTATTCAATAATATAAAAACCGGAGCGGCCGATTTAATAATGGATCCGTCAAACCCTAATAAATTAATTGCTGCCATGTGGGAACACAAACGGGATCCTTGGTTTTTTAAGTCTGGTGGAAAAGGAAGTGGAATGTACATTACACACGATGGTGGTGAAAACTGGAAGCGAATTACCGAAAAAGATGGTTTCCCTAAAGGAGAATTAGGTAGAATTGGTGTTGCCATTGCTCCTAACAATCCTGAAGTAATTTATGCTTTAGTGGAAGCTAAAAAGAATGCGCTTTACAAAAGTGAAGACGGAGGATTTAAATGGAAAAAAATTAACGATAAGCCTGGTATTGGAAATCGTCCTTTTTATTATTCTGAAATTTACGTAGATCCACAAAATGAAAATAGATTGTATACGGTTTTTACTTACATCAATGTTTCACAAGATGGCGGAAAATCATTCAAACAATTAATGCCTGCTTATGGTGTTGATAACGGAGTGCATCCTGATCATCATGCGTGGTGGATTCATCCGAAGAACGGAAAATTCATGATTGATGGTAATGATGGTGGATTAAATATTACCAAAGATGGCGGTAAATCTTGGCGTTTTATTGGTAATCTTCCGGTTGCACAATTTTATCATATCAATGTTGATAATGAATATCCATATAACGTTTATGGCGGAATGCAAGACAACGGTTCTTGGCGCGGGCCTGCTTATGTTTGGAAAGCACAAGGAATTAGAAATAGCTACTGGCAAGAAATTAGTTTTGGTGATGGTTTTGATGTGGTTCCTGATAAAGATGATTCGCGTTATGGATGGACGATGAGTCAGCAAGGTTCGGTTTCTCGTTACGATTATAAAACAGGAAATAATTACAACGTAAAACCAACACATAAAGATGCGAATGTAAAATTACGTTTTAACTGGAACTCGGCCATTAATATTGATCCTTTTGATAACTCAACCATTTACTTTGGAAGTCAATTTGTGCACAAATCGACAGATAAAGGATTAACTTGGGAGGTGATTTCGCCTGATTTATCAACCAACAATCCAGCAAAATTAAAACAAGCCGAAAGTGGTGGTTTAACCATGGATGCTACTGGTGCTGAGAATCACTGTACCGTTTTGGTGATTGAACCAACTCCGCTTGAAAAAGATGTTTTATGGGCTGCTACTGATGACGGACAAGTGCACATCACAAAAAATGGTGGTGCAATTTGGACAAACGTTGCTAACAACATTAAAGACTTACCTAAAAACTCTTGGATTACACAAATAAAAGCATCTAATAAAAATAAAGGTGAAGCACTTTTAGTTGCCAACGATTACAGACGTTTTAACTACGAACCGTATGCATACAGAACTAAAGATTACGGAAAAACATGGCAACGTATTGTTGATAAGAATGATGTAGAAAGCTATACGCTTTGTATTATTGAAGATCCTAAAAATGAAAATTTATTGTTTTTAGGAACCGATGACGGATTATACATTTCTTTAAATGCTGGTGAAAAATGGACTAAATGGACCAATGGTTTTCCTACCGTTCCTGTAAAAGATTTAGTAATTCATCCTCGTGAAAACGATTTAGTAATTGGTACTTTTGGTAGAGCTGCTTGGGTGTTAGATGACATTCGCCCACTGCGTGCTATGGCTAAAAGTAATGTTACCAATCAAAAATTAACCTTGTTTGCGCCACCAACTACTTATCAAGCTGCAAGTCAACAACCAACAGGAAGTAGGTTTGGTGCAGACGCAATGTATCAAGGTGAAAACAGAAGACGTGGTGCAATTATTTCTTACTATATCAATAAACCTGCGAAAAAGAAGCAAGAAAAAAGAGGTAAGAAAAAAGATGTCAGTTCGAGCGTAGCCGAGAACTCTAAAAAAATAGAGGAAAAAATCAAACACGACTCAATTAAATTAGAAATTTTTGACGGAATAAGAAAAATAAGAACTCTAAAATTTAAAACTCCTAAAGAAAACGGGTTACACAAAACTACGTGGTATTTAAGAGAAAAAGGAGTTACTAGAGCTTCAAGACGTATTAGAAAACAACGTAGAGAACCTGGTGGTGTAACTGTAAAACCAGGAATTTATAAATTAAAAATGACTTTTGGAGATGTGGTTTCTGAACAAAATATTAAGGTTGAATTTGATCCTAGATTACAAATTTCAAACGAAGCTATCAATCAAAAATACAATGCTAGTAAAGAGCTTGAAACCTATCAAGAAAAAATGGCAACTATTGTAAAACAATTAGTAGAAAGCAAAAACACTGCTAGTTCTTTAAAATCTAAATTTACCAAAGAAGACAAAAAAAAGTATAAAGAAGCTATAAAATCATCTAAAGAAATCATTAAAAAAATTGACGTTTTAATTGCGATGTATTTAGGTAAAATAGATAAACGTCAAGGAATTACTAGAAACCCAGAAGTTACAGTAAGTAATCGTTTTGGTACCGCACGTTGGTATGTAGGTAGTCGATTTGGTGTACAAACCGAAACTGAAAAACAATTAGTAAATCAGTTTAAAACTTCTTTTAATGAAACTTTAAAAAAGGTAAACACTTTTTTCGAAGAAGACTGGACAAAATATAAATCGACTGTTGAAAAAATTGAAATTTCTCCATTTAAAAAAACAACTAACTTTTCTTTAAATTAAGTATTTTTGACAGCTATTAAAAATAAAATCTCCTACTTATGTGGGGGATTTTTTCAAATAAAAAATTTAACAAATTTTAATTTTAAAAACCACTACTTAAATGAAAAAAACGCTTTTAATACTTATTTTTTTATGCTCTTTAAAAAGTATTGCGCAAAAAAATTCGCAAACCGAATTAGGTGCTTGGTATATGTATAATGGTTCACACCAAGTTTCAGATAAATTTAGCTTAAAAACAATGGCTCATTTTCGTTTTTTTGAAATTGGAGATGATATGCAGCAATTTATTGGTCGTTTAGGCGGTAATTATAAAATAAACAATAATTTAAGTGCTACTTTAGGATATGCCTATTTAAACACCGATAGTTCTTTTGGTCTTGAGGGAGGTAACGTAAACGAACACCGAATTTATGAAGATTTTAATATAAAACACAAGGCAAACAAATTAGGTTTTGCGCACCGTTTTAGAGCTGAACAACGTTTTTTTAATGCTACAACTGCACATTTTATTCGTTATCAAATTGGGTTAAGTTATCCTTTAAGCCATAATTGGAGTACTTATTTGTACAATGAAATATTTTTTGATTTTGATGATGAAGCATACAATCAAAACTGGTTAGGAGCTGGCTTTCAATACAAAATTTCAAAGGCTACAAAACTAAAAATTGGGTATCAAAAAATAGGTGTAAATAATGGAGGTAGTTTTGATAGACTACTTTTAGGTATAGCAATAAATACAGATCACCGTAAAAAGAAATAAAAAGCTATTTTAGCAATAAAACTAAATTAAATGACAGCACCTACTTTTACAAATGATGCAATTGTTTTTGGAATTCTAATGTTTTCATTAGGATTTGTATTTTATACAGAATCTAAAACCGATGGTTTTTGGTACAAATTTTATAAAATTGTTCCAGGAGTTTTAATGTGTTATTTAATCCCATCCGTTTTTAACTCATTGGGGTTTATTTCTGCTGAGAAAACGCAAACTTATTTTATTGCTAGTAGATATTTTTTACCAGCATCATTAGTTTTAATGACTTTGAGCATCGACTTAAAAGCAATTTTTAATTTAGGGCCTAAAGCATTAATTATGTTTTTTACAGGTACCATAGGTATAATTATAGGAGGGCCAATTGCTATTTTATTAATCTCATTATTTTCTCCTGAAACTGTTGGCGGTGCTGGATTTGATGCTGTATGGAGGGGGTTATCAACACTTGCTGGAAGTTGGATTGGTGGTGGAGCTAATCAAGCTGCAATGCTCGAAATTTATCAATATAACCCTGCTAATTACGGTAAAATGGTACTCGTGGATATTATTGTTGGTAATATTTGGATGGCTATTTTATTAATTGGTATTGGTAAAAACAAAAAAATAAATAAATGGTTAAATGCAGATACTACTGCTATAGAAAAATTAAAAAATAGGGTTTCAAAATTTACTGAAAACGTAACACGTATACCCTCTTTAACTGATTTGATAATTATTCTTTCTATAGCCTTTAGTGCTGTTGGTATCGCTCATTTTGGCGCAGACAATATATCAAGTTATTTAATTACCAACTTTGATGCCGTTGCTGATAGAACATCATCCTTATCATCTTTTTCTTCAAAATTCTTTTGGATGGTTACCATAGCTACTCTTATCGGAATTGCATTATCGTTTACAAAAGTTAAAAATTATGAAGGAGCTGGTGCTAGCAAAATTGGTAGTGTTTTTATTTATATTTTAGTCGCTACCATAGGTATGAAGATGGATTTAACAACAATTTTTGACAATCCAGGTTTACTTATAATTGGTATTGTTTGGATGGGTATTCATGCAGGTTTGTTAATATTAGTTGCAAAATTAATCAAAGCCCCTTATTTCTTCTTAGCTGTAGGTAGCCAAGCAAATGTAGGTGCAGCTGCTTCTGCCCCTGTTGTTGCTGCTGCCTTCCACCCTTCATTAGCTACAGTTGGTGTATTATTAGCAGTTTTTGGTTATGTTGTTGGTACCTATGGAGCAATTTTGTGTACAATTTTAATGGAATTATCGGCTACATTATAAGAGAAATCTGCATATTTGCAACTCTAAATTTTAAATAACATGAAAAAACTTATCGCTATTTGTGCGTTTTCAATATTAGCTTTCGCTTGTTCTTCTAAAAAAGAAGGAAACATGATTGTTAAAGGTCAAATTAAAGGTTTAAAAAAAGGTAACTTATACCTTCAAAAGATGAAAGATACTGTATTAGTATCGGTAGACTCTATGACTTTATTAGGTGATGATAAGTTTATTTTAACTGATAATGTAACATCTCCTGAAATGTATTACCTAACTTTTGATGGAAATACAAATGAAAAAAGTTTAATGTTTTTTGGAGAAGAAGGAGAGATTACAATTAACGATAATATTGAAGAATTTGGTTTTAAACCTGAAATAAAAGGATCTAAAAATCAAGAAGTGATGGATAAATTTCGAGATATTGATCGTAAATTTAAAGACCAACGTTTAGAGTTTCTTAAAAAAGATCTTGAAGCTCGTAAGGCAAAAGATGAAGAATTATTAAAGCAATTAGAAGTTGATTATAAAAAAATGATTCGTCGTCGTTTTTTATTTTCAACAAACTTTGCTATTGCTAATGCTGATAGTGAAGCCGCTCCATACATTGCTTTGTCTGAATTGTATGATGCTAATATTATGTTATTAGATACCATTAATAATAGTTTATCAGATAAAGTTAAAAACTCTAATTACGGAAAACGTTTACAAAAATTTGTAAGCAATATAAAAAGTAAAGAAGGTAAATAATTTTAACTTTTTTGTAAAACAAAAGACTCGATACTTATTGGTATCGAGTCTTTTAATTTTTTAATATTTATGAATTATATTTTAAATGAAATTATAGGCAATTTACTATGATTTGCAATATCTTCTGAAATACTTCCTTCAAAAAAATGTGAAATACCTTTTCTGCCATGAGTTGCTACTGCTATAATATCGGCCTTGCTTTCATCTGCATAATATAAAACGCCTTTTTCTACACTATAATCAGCAACGACTTTAACATTTTTGATACTACTAACATCTTCATTTACATTTTTAAAAAACGCTTTCATTTTTTCTTTAATCTCTTTGCTGTTTTTAAATTTTGATGTTGGTGTATTTACATATACTAATTGTAAATTACAATCTAATTTTTTAAATAAAGCTTTTGCTCTTATATAAGGAGCTATATCATCTTGGGTAAAATCACAAGCAAAAACAACATTTTCAACCTTTTTAGTAATTTTATCTTCTTTAACAACTAACACTGGTACATTCGCATAACGAATTACTTTTTCGGTATTAGAACCTATAAACATTTCTTGTAAGCCACTGGTTCCTTTTGACCCCATAATAATTAAATCGGCTTTCTCTTCTTTAGCTAATTGATCTAGTTCACTAAATATTTTAAAATGTTTAATTATTGGTGTTACTTTTAATGCTAATAAATAGTCTTTTTGTAAAAAATCATTAAACTTTCGTTCTGCTAATTTTAAATAAAAAATCATTTCTTGCTGACTTGCACTTTCTGATTGATTTATTAACGCATGTGAAAGCTCAAGCATGTGTACTACCACTATTTCTGCATTATTTTGTTTTGCCATAAATGCGGCAGTTTGTAATGCATTTTCTGAATAAATTGAAAAATCGACAGGAACTATAATTTTTTTCATAGAATATGATTTATTTAGGTTTAACTTACAGTATAAAATTACTAGAAAATATTAATAAAAAACATGATTAATGTCATTTAATACTCTTAATGACAACCCTCTACCGAAGTTACTAAATTTGTAACTGGTATAGGTGATATATAAGGAATACCTAAACCCAAACCTCTTAAAACAAATAAAATACCTATAAAAATTACTACATATGGAATTGTTTGTTGAATTCTTTTTCTTACCAATCCGTTGGCAAAATTCCCCATATAAACAACCACAGTCATTAACGGAATTGTACCCAACCCGAAAACAAACATATACAAACTTCCGGAAAAAGTATTTGCTGTTGCCAAAGCCCCAAAAACAGCCATATATACTAAACCACAAGGAAGTAAACCATTTAAAAAACCAATAGTAAAAAAAGTATCATTTCCTTTCTTTTTAAGCTCTTTTCCTAAAGCTGATTTTACTTTCATTACCAATTTATTGATTGATTTTGAAAAGTTATATTTTTTAAAAGCTCTAGGTAAAATAATCGTTAGAATCATTAAAATTCCTACTACAATTGAGAGTTGTTGTTGAAATCCGAAAAAATAAAATCCTTTTCCTAAAAAACCAAATAATAATCCAATTAAACTATAAGTAAAAAGCCTACCTAAATGATAGCTAAAAATTTGAAAAAACTGTTTTATGCTATTACTTCTATCAACTGGTAACATAAATGCGATTGGCCCGCACATACCGATACAATGAAAGCTACCTAATAATCCAAATATAAGGGCTGATAAGAACATTTTAATAATTTAGTTCTTTCTGATATAAATATGCTGTATTTTCGTAGCTCCAAGAAACTTTAATGTTCCAACGACCACCTAACAAACGTTTCTCAGGCACGAGCAAATATGTATTAGAGATTGAAATAGGAATTTCAAAATCTAATTGCTTATTAGATGGTCTGTATAGGAACACTTTTCCTTTAACATTTTCTGGTTTAAAGATTGCAGGAAAATAAACTTTTAAACCTCCTGCAACTCTTTTAATTTTAATATTTTCTTCTAATTCTTTAGCATTCCTTGTTGCATTAATGCTGTTTTGGTATGTTAATTCTTGTTGATAATATTTTTCGGTAACCAAATCATGATTATAGTTTTTACCTGTACTCATTGATATAACGAAATACATTATAAAACTCATAAATGCAATAATTGCGATTACTATGCCCGTGCCCCAGTTTAGTTTCATTTTATTTGTTTTTGTGTCATTGCTCATAAAATAAAGTAATCTGCTAATTTATTATGAGATTACTTCGTCATGCTTCCTCGTAATGACAAATTATTTATCGATAACTTCTTGGCCCTAAAAAATTGGTTTTAGTAGTTTCTATTAATTTATCACCACTATACACTCCTATTTTAAGGTTTACTTTTTCTTTTTTCATTTCTGATTGATGTAACTCTACAAATAAAGTTCCTTCTGCCAATCCTTGTTTTGGTACTTCAAAATTTTGATGCGTTACTGTTTCTATTTTCCCTTTATGAGACAACAACTTATAACTTACATCGTCAATTTGTTTGGTTGTTTTATTAATTACTTTATACGTGTATATATTGCTAATAATTCCATTTTCTTTATGCTGATATAATTGCCCTGGCAATCGTAATATTGTTGCTTCAACATCATTTCTTAAAAACAACATTCCTATTAAAACAGCTATTAAAATTCCTAAAACAGCTGAATATCCTTTCATTCTAGCTGTAAATTTAAAAGGAGCTTTCTTTTCAATATTTTCTTCACTTGCAAAACGAATTAAACCTTTAGGGAAACCTACTTTTTCCATAATATGGTCACACTCATCAATACAAGCAGTACAATTTACACACTCTAACTGTGTTCCATTACGAATATCAATTCCTGTAGGACACACATTTACACATTGAAAACAATCAATACAATCTCCTTTTCCACTTGTAGCTCTATCTTCCTTTTTATTAAACTTCGCTCTTCCTTCTTTTCCTTCACCACGCACATGGTCATATGCTACATTAATTGTTTTGTTATCTAGTAAAACCCCTTGTAAACGACCATAAGGACAAGCAATTATACATACTTGCTCACGAAACCAAGCAAATATGAAATAGAAAACTCCGGTAAAGATTAACAATGATATTAAGGTATTAATATTATCAAACGGATTACCTGTTATGTAAGTAATTAAAACATCTCCACCTATTAGGTAAGCCAAAAAAACGTTTGCTATTAAAAATGAGATAATAAAAAAGATAAACCATTTTAAAACTCGTTTCTTAATTTTTTCGGCATTCCAAGGCTGTTTTTCTAAACGGATTTGTTTTCCTCTATCACCATCAATCCAATATTCTATTTTTCTAAAAACCATTTCTAAAAAGATGGTTTGGGGGCAAATCCATCCGCAAAAAATTCGTCCAAAAACTACGGTAAAAAGAATAATAAACACGACACCTACAATCATTGAAACCACTAATAAATGAAAATCTTGTGGCCAAAAAGGAAATCCGAAAATATTAAACTTACGCTCTATAACATTGAATAATAAAAATTGGTTTCCATCAATTTTTATAAAAGGTGCTGATAGTAAAATTAATAACAAAAAATAACTAACATACGATCTGTATTTATAAAATCGTCCACTTGGCTTTTTAGGATACACCCAAGCACGCTTACCTTCATTGTTGATGGTACCAATACTATCTCTAAATTGTTCGTTCTTGGGTGTTTCCATTGCTATTAACTATTAAAACCAAATACTATTGTAAACTATCTTTTGCTTGTGTAACTTCTTTTACCTGTGCCTCATCTCCATATAACTCACCTTGTGGTGGCTTTGGGTTTGCTGGTGTGGTACCTTGCATAGACATAATGTAACTTGCTACTTTTTGTATGTCTTTTGGTTTTAAAGTTTTACCCCAAGCAACCATTCCTTTTCCGTCTCTACCTCCATTGGTAATGGTTGCAAATACGTTTTTAAGTCCGCCACCTAACAACCAATATTTATCGGTTAAATTAGGACCGATACCTCCACCTCCATCACCAATGTGACAAGCAGCACAGTTTAAATTATAAACAGCTTTACCTCTTTTTAAATCACTTGCTGAAGTTAAAAGTGTTACTGTTTCTGCATCAATAATAGCTTCTTTTGAAGTAGATTTAAAAGCTGCTAATTCTTTTTTAGCCTGTGCTACAGATTGTGCATATTCCATTTCTTGTGTATAGCCATCTAAAACTTCAAATCGCACTAAATATACTACTGCAAAGATTATTGTTCCGTAGAACATATACACCCACCATGGCGGTAAGTTATTATCTAACTCTTTAATTCCGTCATAATTATGGTCTAATACAATTTCTTCTTCTTGCTCAATAGCTTTTGCTTCTGTCCATTTAGCTATTAATGTTTTAGCCCAGCTCCATTGATCAACTTCATCAGGATTTATTCCTGCTTTTACCATTTCAGCTTCTTCAACTTTTTTAACTCCGGTAATGGTTAACACTTCTTTTGCTAAAATTACCAATCCGAAGGCAATAAGACCGATCCAAACCAACGGTGTTTCTAAAAAATTATATGGATTTGCATACGAATTAATCGCTTTTGCTAATACAAAAGGTGTTAAAAAGGTAAATAAAAACGAAATAATAGCCTGAAGTCTAGTATAGTTTTTAGGCATTAATGTATTTGCTTTATTTACAACTGTGTTAGATAATACCTCTTTTAAAAGTACTACTAAACCAAAACCTATGGCTATTAACCAAACTATAGGAGTTTCTAAAAAATTAAATGGCTCTTTATATGCTTTAAACGCCGCCGCCAAAATAAATGGCATTGAAAAAACAAAAAGAAAAGATACTATTGATTGAATATATTTTTTCATAATAATTTCATTTTAATCATTTAAAGGTAAATTACTTACCTTGCTTATATATTCTTTTTTGGCTGTAAACACCCACCAAAACAACACCATAAAAAAGGTAAAGAATATTGTTAGTGAGATCATAGGATATATTTCTATACCTGTAATACTCTCCATATGGTTTTTCACGAATTTTAACATGACCTTTTAATTTTTAGTACTTAATTGTTTTTGAACATCTTTTACTTTAATATCGGTACCTAATCGTTGTAAATATGCTATTAAGGCAACGATTTCTCTGTCTTTCATTTCGATAAAATCTTGTCCATTTTCTTCGGCATACTTCTTATCTGAAGCATAATTTTTAGCAAAATCAGGATCTTGATGTAAATTTTCTTGAATTTTAGCTCCTTGCTCATTCATACTAGCTTGCGCTGCTGCTATTTCTTCATCAGAATAAGGAACACCCAAAGAAACCATGGCTTTCATTTTATCTTCTGTATTGCTTTTATCTAGTTTACTTCTTACCAACCATTGGTATGCTGGCATTATAGAACCTGGTGAGGTACTTTGCGGATCATACATGTGGTTTAAGTGCCAACTATCAGAGTATTTACTTCCTACCCTATGTAAATCTGGCCCTGTACGCTTACTCCCCCATAAAAATGGATGGTCATATACAAATTCGCCTGCTTTAGAGTATTCACCATATCGTTCAACTTCACTTCTAAATGGTCGTACCATTTGTGAATGACATCCTACACATCCTTCTCTAATATAAATATCACGCCCTTCTAACTCTAACGGAGAATATGGTTTTACACTTGATATGGTTGGAATGTTAGATTTTACTAATAGTGTTGGTACAATTTGTACAACTCCTCCTATTAAAATAGCAATAGTAGCGTAAATAGTTAATTTTACTGGTTTTCTTTCTAACCAAGTATGCCATCCTTCACCTTTTGTTCTGTGCTTAGATACCTTAGTTAATGGTGCTGCTTCGGCTAAATCATCAGTAACATTACTACCAGATTTTACAGTACGAATCATGTTATACAACATTACAAATGCTCCTACAATAAACATACTACCTCCAATAGCACGCATCCAATACATTGGTATAATTTCATTTACGGTTTCTAAGAAATTACCATACGCTAATGTTCCGTCTGGATTAAATTGCTTCCACATTGATGCTTGTACAAAACCTGCTACGTACATTGGTAATGCATACATAATAATACCTAAGGTACCAATCCAGAAATGGAAATTTGCTAATGCTGTAGAATATAATTTTGTTTTAAATAATTTTGGAACCATCCAATAAATCATCCCAAAGGTAAAAAACCCGTTCCATGCTAAGGCACCAACGTGTACGTGTGCTATAATCCAATCACTAAAGTGTGCAATGGCATTCACATTTTTTAACGATAACATTGGCCCTTCAAAAGTTGCCATACCATAACCTGTAATTGCAACAACAAAGAATTTTAAAACAGGGTCGGTGCGAACCTTATCCCATGCTCCTCGAAGTGTTAATAATCCATTTATCATACCTCCCCATGATGGAGCAAGTAACATGATAGAAAATGCAACTCCTAAATTTTGAGCCCAAGTTGGTAATGCTGTATATAGTAAATGGTGAGGTCCTGCCCAGATATAAATAAATATTAACGACCAAAAGTGAACGATTGATAATCGGTATGAGTATACTGGTCTGTTTGCTGCTTTTGGAACAAAGTAATACATTAATCCTAAAAACGGCGTTGTTAAGAAAAATGCCACGGCATTATGCCCATACCACCATTGCACTAAAGCATCTTGCACTCCTGCATATACAGAGTAAGACTTTAAAAACCCAACTGGTAATGCTAAACTATTAAATATGTGTAATACTGCAACGGTTACAAAGGTTCCTAAATAAAACCAAATGGCAACATATAAATGGCGTTGTCTTCTTTGTAAAACTGTCCAAATCATATTAGCACCAAAAGCGACCCAAACTAAAGCTATTGCAATATCAATTGGCCACTCTAACTCTGCATATTCTTTCGAACTTGTGTATCCTAGTGGAAGTGTGATTGCGGCTGCTACAATAATTAACTGCCATCCCCAAAAATTAAAATTACTTAAAAAATCACTCGCCATACGTGTTTTTAACAATCGTTGTAACGAATAATAAACCCCTGCATAAATAGCGTTTCCTACAAAGGCAAAAATTACCGCATTGGTATGTAATGGGCGTAAACGACCAAAACTTAACCACGAGATTCCGTCGGTAATATTTGGGAATAAAAACATTAAGGCCAAAAGTAAACCTACCGAGAAACCTACAATTCCCCATAGTAGTGTGGCGTAAATGAATTTTTTTACGATTTTATTATCGTAATAAAATTGTTGCATTTCCATAATTTAATTGAATTTAATATCTATTGTTAGTTTTTTTATTGATCTTTTTTGACTAATTCGTCATCAAAAAGCATACGAACAGATGGCGTATACGAATCATCGTACTGCCCCTTTTTTACTGAAACGATAAATGCAATAAAAAAAATTAGTGCCACTAAAATACTTAGTGAAAGTAGTAAGTAAATAACGCTCATATCTTGCCTGATAAATTATATATCAAAGGTACTTTTGATGTTTTTCTTAAAATATGACTTTTATCATGTTTGATGATATTTGTTAAAGAAGTCTTAAATCGTCATCGAAAATAATTTTGTTTCTGGTTTGTTTTTATGTAATCGTTTATCAAAAGCCATACAAATATTACGCACATAGGGTCTTGCTTTTTCTGGTACTACTAAAGTGTTTTCTTTAATTACAACCAAACCATCTTCAACCATTTCTTGTAATTTTTGTAAATGAATATCAATATCTTTAACCTTTAACTTTTCAACATTCCACGAAGTGGAAAAATGACACATAATGTTTAATATATGTTTTCTTATAATTAAATCTTCTTCAGATAAAATGTGCCCTCTAAAAACAGGTATTTCTCCTTGGTTAACTATTTTTTGATATTCTTTTACTGTTTTTACATTCTGTGCAAATCCGTACCAAGAATCTGATATTGCCGACATACCTAGCCCAATCATTAATTGCGTTTTATTGGCGGTATAGCCCATAAAATTTCGATGTAAAGTTTTTTCTTTAGTTGCTTTATATAAGGTATCTGAAGGTAAAGCAAAATGATCCATTCCTATTTCTATGTAGCCCATTTCAGCAAACAATTCTTTTCCTATTTCGTACAATTCTCTTTTCTCTTCATTTTTTGGTAAATCTTGCTCGTTAAAACCTCTTTGACCAACACCTTTTACCCAGGGTACGTGAGCGTAACTATAAAATGAAATTCTGTCGGGTTGTAATTCTTTGGTTTTATTAATGGTATGAATTACATTTTCTTTAGTTTGAAATGGTAGTCCAAAAATTAAATCGTGACTAACCGATGTATAACCAATTTCTCTTGCCCAACGTGTAGCTCTTGCTACATTTTCAAAAGGTTGTACTCTATGAATTGCAACTTGAACTTTATGGTTATAATCTTGTACACCGTAACTAACACGCGTAAAACCTACATCAAACAACGTTTGTAATTGTTCTTTTGTGGTGTTATTAGGGTGTCCCTCAAAACTAAATTCGTGATTTTTGTGTTTTTTTGCATTTACAAATAAACCATCAATTAGTTTTTTTAATTGTTCTTTTGAAAAAAAAGTTGGGGTTCCTCCACCTAAATGAATTTCTTTTATAATTGGCGTTTCATCAACCAAATTAGTATATAAATTCCATTCTTTTAAAACAGTATCAATATAATCTTCTTCTACTTCATGTCGTTTAGTTATATGCTTATGACAGGCACAAAAAGTACACAAACTTTCACAAAAAGGTAAATGAATATATAAACTTATTCCTTCTGATGAATTGCTTTCTACAAATGAATCTTTAAATGTTTTGAGCCATCTTTCTTTATTAAATGTTTCGTTTTCCCAATACGGAACCGTTGGATAACTGGTATACCTTGGGCCAGGAATATTATATTTTTGTATAAGTGTTTTCATTAATATTGTTTTTTTTCTGCAATTCCTTTGGTAACAAGTGAAACCCCCGATGAAGTTCCTAAACGAGTAACTCCCATATTAATATATTTTTCTGCGGTTTCTTTGTCTCTAACTCCACCTGCCGCTTTTATTTGTGCGTTGTTTTTTACAACTTTTTTCATAACTTCAACGTCTTTAAAAGTTGCTCCACTGGTTCCAAAACCAGTGGATGTTTTTACAAAATCTACCCCTGCTTTTACGGCTAATTCTTATGCTGTTTTTATTTGCTTTTTAGATAAATAACAAGTCTCAAAAATCACTTTTAATATATTATTTCCGATAGCTTTTTTTATCGATCTAATTTCGTTTTCTATATATTCATTTTCTCCATCTAATAATTTTCCGATATTGATAACCATATCAATTTCTGACGCTCCTTTTTCTATACAATTTTTAGCTTCAAAAACTTTTGCTTCTGTAGCCATTGCTCCTAAAGGAAACCCAATTACTGCGGCTATTTTTATATCCGATTTATAAAGTTCTTGTTTCGCTAGTTCAACATAACATCCATTAACACAAACTGCATAAAAGTTAAATTCTTTAGCTTCGTTACACAACTTTACAATATCATTTTTTGATGCTGTAGCTTTTAATAATGTGTGGTCTATATATTTGTTAATTTTCATAATCTAAACATTTTCCACTCTTTTCAAAGTATCTAATTTAGATAATGTTAAGCGTACAACACTCTCTTCAACTGCTGTAAGATTATGAACTACTTGTGGTTTTAATGAAATTGCATCACCTGTATTTAACACTGTATTTTCTCCGTTTACACCAAAATCAATACAACCTTTTAACACCTGAACAATAATTGCAAATGGAGCTTGGTGGTCTTCCATTATTTGCCCTTTTTTAAACACAATACGTATTTCTTTCGAAAAATCAGTATCTAACATTAAAGCAACTGCTGGTTTGTGTTCATTAAATTTTATGTCTTTTAAAAATGAGGCTACTTTCATAATTTTTATTTTATTTTATTCCCTAATAAATTGGTTGCAATAGTTGTAAACACAACAATACTAATAGAACTTAAAGGCATTAATATTGCAGCTATTACCGGTTTTAATTGCCCTGTTGTTGCAAAATACAAGCCTATTAAATTATAACACAACGATACTATAAAGCTATATTTAATTATTTGAATTGCTTTTTTTGATGCTTTAATATAATTAGCTATTTGATTAAATTTTGAGGCATCTAAAATAGCATCACATGCTGGTGAAAACACATTAATATTTTCGGATAATGATACTCCAACATTACTTTGTGCCAAAGCACCTGCATCATTTAGTCCATCTCCAATCATCATTACATTTTCGCCTTTTTTTTGTAATTTTTCTACATACACTAATTTATCAGCTGGTTTTTGATTAAAAAGAAAGGATGTTTTTTGAGGTAATATTTTTTCTAAATATTTTTTTTCCCCTTCATTATCTCCCGAAACAACAGCTAATTTATAATCTGAGTTCAGTTCAGAAAACAATGTTTTTACACCATTTCTATAGGCGTTTTTAAAAACATATTTTCCTTTATATTGTTTATTTATACTAACATGAACTGAAGTATCTAAATTATGCTGTTCATCAGTATTTTTTACAAAAGATGAAGATCCTACTCTTAGTATCGTATTTTTTAGTGCAACTTCAATTCCTTTTCCTGTATACTCATTAAAATTAGTTACAGTACTCATTTTTTCATCTAATGAGCTATACAACATTCTACTTAAAGGATGATTTGATCCTCGTAAACCACTTTTTAATAGCGATTTTTCTTCGGATGATAATTCTTCTCCATCATAAGCAATTTTATTCTCCTTACTTGTTGTTAAAGTTCCTGTTTTATCAAAAATAACACTGTCAATCGCCGCTAATTGTTCTATTACTGTTGCATTTTTTAAATAAAATTTCTTTTTACCTAATATACGTAACATGTTTCCTAATGTAAACGGGGCTGCTAATGCTATAGCACACGGACACGCAATAATTAATACTGCTGTAAATACGTTTAAGGCTTTAGTTGCATCATGATACATCCAAAAAGATGCAGCTATAAAAGCGATTAACAATATTATAATGGTAAAGTGTTGACTAATTTGATCTGTTAATGTTTTAAAGGAAGAGTTTTTATCTTTTTTAAACACATCATTACTCCATAGTTGTGTTAAATAGCTTTGTGAAACTGAGTTTAAAACTTCCATTTCTAAAACTCCAGATAATTGCTTTCCTCCTGCAAATAATTTATCGCCCGATTTTTTTGATACCGGAACAGCTTCTCCAGTAACAAAACTGTAATCTATTTTTGCTTTTCCGTTAATTAAAATACCATCAACCGGAATTAACTCTTGATTTCTGATTAATAATCGATCTCCTTTTTTTATATCGTAAATTTGTACATTTTTTTCTTTTCCTTCGGATGATATTTTAGTTACTGCAATCGGGAAATACGATTTATAATCACGTTCAAACGACAAAAAATTATAAGTCTTTTGTTGAAAAAATTTACCTAGTAGTAAAAAGAAAACCAACCCCGTTAGTGAATCAAAAAATCCAGTCCCAATATCAAAAATAATTTCAACAGTACTTCTTATAAATAATACTGTAACTCCAAGAGCTATAGGTACATCTATATTTAAAATTTTTGATCGTAAGCCTTTATAGGCAGAAATAAAATAATCTTGCGCAGCATAGAAAACGACAGGAAGTGAGAAAAAAAACATCAACCACCGAAAAATATCTTTATACTGTTCTAGCCAATATTCTGATACTTCAAAGTATTCTGGAAAAGATAAAAACATTACATTTCCAAAGGCAAACCCAGCAATACCAAGTTTATAAATTAAACTTCTATCAACTTTATTTTTTCCGGTTTCGTAGTCTTCTAAACTTATATAAGGTTCGTATCCTATAGAACTTAATAGTAATACAATTTCTTTTAAAGAAACAATATCAGAATTATAGGTGATACGCACTGTTTTTTTAGGAAAATTTACTTGTGACGAGCTTATGCTACCATTTAATTTATGCAAATTTTCTAGCACCCAAATACACGAACTACAATGTATATGTGGTATATATAAATTTACAACATGTATACCACCATCGTTAAACTCTAATAGTTTATTAACAATAGATTTATTGTTTAAAAAATCGTATTTCCCTTCAATTTCTTTAGGAATTGCTCCTGGATTGTTTTGAAAATCATAGTAACAAGTTAAATCATTTTCTGAAAAGATTTCAAAAACTGTTTTACAACCATTACAACAAAAAGATTTCTCTTTTATAGTAATTGTTTCGGTTTCGCATTCGTTACCACAATGAAAACATAGTGTGTTTTCCATATTTACTCTTTTGCCTACTACAAATATCCGACAAGAAGCTCGGTTAAAATATGACAATTATCATGCTTTTGATTATCTTTGATTTTTATCAAAAACTACCACCATGAGTAAATGTGAACAATGTATTATTCGTCAATTTAATTCTTTAAAATCACTCACAAAAGACGAATTGGTTAGAATTGCTGGTTGTAAAACATCTAAAACAATAAAAAAAGGAGAAGTTTTATTTGAAGAAGGTGAGCATATAAATGGTGTTTTTTGCATTAAAGATGGTGTTTGCAAAGTATCTAAAATGAGCGACAATGGACGAGATCAAATTGTAAATTTGGTAAGAAAAGGTGATTTATTAGGTGAACGCAGTTTAATTAATGATGAAGCTTCTAACTTAAAAGCAATTGCTGTAAATGACATGCAAATTTGCTTTATTCCAAAAGAAGAAATAGTAAGAGATTTAGAAAATAATCCTAAATTTACCATGGATATACTTAAAAACATGGCTTCTTCGCTAAAAACTGCTGATAATTTTATTGTTGATATGGCACAGAAAACTGTAAAGCAACGTTTAGCTGCCACGCTATTAAATCTTGAAAATAGATTTTCTAAAAGTGAAAATGGTGCCTTAGATATTCATTTATCTCGTGAAGATATTGCTAATATTATTGGTACAGCTACAGAATCTGCTATTCGCCTGTTATCTGAATTTAAAAAGAAAAAAATTATTGACTTAAAAGGAAAAGAAGTTTTTATTTTAGATTCTAAAGCTTTAAATGATATTGCTACAGGATTTTAATCCTTTTATAAAAAATAAAAACGTCTATAATAGACGTTTTTATTTTTAAGCTTCTCCTGTGGTACCTCCAAAATTCATAGGAATTGGTACTTGCTCGTAATCTTTTATTTCACCATGTGCTTGTTCAAACTTTCGAACATTTTCTGCTAAAGCTTTAGTTAACCTTTTAGCATGTTGTGGTGTTAAAATAATTCTCGATTTTACTTTTGCCTTTGGTACACCTGGCATAATGTTAATAAAATCAACAATAAATTCAGATACTGAATGATTAATAATTGCTAAGTTACTATAGGTTCCTTCTGCAACCTCTTGATCTAACTCTATATTTAATTGTGGGTCTTTATTTTCTTCCATAATAAAAATTTTAAAAAAAAAGACCTCTAAAAATTTAGAGGTCTTTTATATTAGAAATTATAAACTTTTTTCCATTTCATCTCTAGGACCTACGATTTGTTTATCGTAAGATCTCATTCCTGTACCTGCTGGTATACGTTTACCAACAATTACATTTTCTTTTAATCCTTCTAAGGTATCTATCTTACCGTTTACTGCGGCTTCGTTTAATACTTTAGTCGTTTCCTGGAATGACGCTGCTGAGATAAATGACTTCGTTTGTAACGAAGCTCTAGTAATACCTTGTAATACTTGTTCAGCGGTTGCTGGCTGTGCATCACGAGCGGCTACTAAGTTTTTATCTGCTCTACGTAAAATTGAATTTTCATCTCTTAATTGACGAGCTGAAACAATTTGTCCTGGTTTTAAGTTTTCAGAATCTCCTGCATCTTCAACAACCTTCATTCCGTAGATAGCGTCGTTATCTGTAATAAAGTCATTTTTATGAATTAATTGATTTTCTAAGAATAATGTATCTCCTGAATCAATAATTCTAACTTTACGCATCATTTGACGTACTACTACTTCGAAATGCTTGTCGTTAATTTTCACACCCTGTAAACGATATACTTCTTGAATTTCGTTTACTAAGTATTCTTGTACAGCAGAAGGTCCTTTAATATTTAAAATATCAATTGGAGTTGTAGCTCCATCTGATAAAGGCATACCTGCTTTAATAAAATCATTTTCTTGTACTAAAATTTGGTTCGATAATTTTACTAAATATTTAGTAATCTCACCTGTTTTAGATTCAATAATAATTTCACGATTACCACGCTTAATTTTACCAAAAGAAACCACACCATCAATCTGAGCAATTACTGCAGGGTTAGATGGGTTACGTGCTTCAAATAACTCTGTAACACGAGGTAAACCTCCTGTAATATCGCCTGCTTTACCAGACTTACGAGGTATTTTAACTAAAGTATGACCAGATTCTACTTTATCACCATCACTTACCATTAAATGAGCACCTACAGGTAAACTATACGAACGTAAAGCATTACCATCAGCATCTTCAATAATTAATGAAGCAATAATTTTTTTATTTTTAGAATCAATCATTACTTTTTCTTGGAAACCTGTTTGCTCATCAATTTCAACAGAGTAATTAATACCTTGTTCTAAATTGTCAAACTTAACTTTACCACCGAATTCTGAAACGATAACTCCGTTAAATGGATCCCACTGACATACTGCATCTCCTTTTTTAATCGATTTCATATCTTTATCAAAGATGATAGAACCGTAAGGAATAATATTTGTACTTAATACTATATCAGTCTTTTTATCAATAATTTTAATTTCCGCAGTACGAGAAATAACGATTTCAACTTCTTTACCGTCGCTATCTTTTCCTTTTACTGTACGTAAATCTTCAATCTTAACTTTACCTTCAAATTTTGCAATTAACTTGTTCTCTTCAGAAATGTTACCTGCAACCCCACCAACGTGGAATGTACGTAATGTTAACTGTGTACCAGGCTCTCCAATAGATTGTGCTGCAATTACACCAACTGCTTCACCTCTTTGAACTTTTTTACCTGTTGATAATGATTGTCCGTAACATTTTTCACAAATTCCTCTTTGAGATTCACATGTTAATGCTGAACGAACTTCAACTTTATCAATTCCTGAAGCTTCAATTTTATCTGCTAAATTAGGAGTAATTAATTCACCCGAAGCAACTAAAAGATCTTCAGAATTTGGTGCATATACATTATGTAATGATGTACGACCAGAGATACGATCACTTAATGATTCAACGATCTCATCGTTTTTCTTTAATGGAGCTACTTCTAGTCCTCTTAAAGTACCACAATCTACTTCATTTACAATAACATCTTGAGATACATCTACTAAACGACGTGTTAAGTAACCAGCATCGGCTGTTTTTAATGCGGTATCGGCTAATCCTTTACGCGCACCGTGCGTTGAAATAAAGTATTCAAGAATTGATAATCCTTCCTTAAAGTTAGAAAGAATTGGATTCTCAATAATTTCTCCACCACCAGCAGTCGATTTTTTAGGTTTTGCCATTAATCCACGCATACCTGTTAACTGACGAATCTGTTCTTTTGATCCACGTGCTCCAGAATCTAACATCATAAATACTGAGTTAAATCCTTGTTGGTCTTCACGTAAACGCTTCATTGATAATTCTGTTAATCTATTATTCGTAGATCCCCAAACATCAATTACTTGGTTATAACGTTCTTTTTGTGTTAACATACCCATGTTGTAGTTTCCTACAATTACATCAACTTCTTTATTAGCTTCTGCAATCATGCTATGTTTTTCTTCTGGAATAATGATATCTCCTAATGAGAATGATAATCCTCCTTCAAAGGCATATCTATATCCCATGTTTTTAATTTCATCTAAGAAACTTCCTACTGCAGGAATGTTGGTAACTTTTAAAATTCCACCAATAATTCCTCTTAATGATTTTTTTGTTAAAACCTCATTAATATAACCAGCAGCTTTAGGTACTTTTTCGTTAAATAAAACTCTACCAACTGTTGTTGCTATAATTCTAGTAACATCTTGACCGTCAACAACATCGTGTGTACGAACTTTAATACCTGCATTTAAGTCTACTCTTTCTTCATTTAAGGCAATAATTACCTCTTCTGGAGAATAGAAAGTTAATCCTTCACCTTTAATTGGCACTTCAGGAGTTGACTTTCTTTCTTTTGTCATATAGTAAAGACCTAATACCATATCCTGTGATGGTACCGTAATAGGAGCTCCATTTGCAGGGTTTAAGATATTGTGCGAACCTAACATTAATAATTGAGCTTCTAAAATAGCTTCAGGTCCTAATGGTAAATGCACTGCCATTTGATCTCCATCAAAATCGGCATTAAAGGCAGAACAAGCAAGTGGATGTAATCTAATTGCTTTTCCTTCAATTAATTTTGGTTGAAATGCTTGAATACCTAAACGGTGTAATGTAGGGGCACGGTTTAATAAAACTGGATGTCCTTTAATTACATTTTCTAAAATATCCCAAACAACAGGTTCTTTTCTATCTATAATTTTCTTTGCAGATTTTACAGTCTTAACAATACCTCTTTCGATTAATTTACGAATAACGAAAGGCTTGTATAATTCTGCTGCCATATCTTTTGGCAATCCACATTCAGATAATGCTAATTCTGGTCCAACAACAATTACCGAACGTGCAGAATAATCAACACGCTTACCTAATAAGTTTTGACGGAAACGCCCTTGTTTACCTTTTAAACTATCAGATAATGATTTTAATGGACGGTTAGATTCTGTTTTTACTGCAGATGATTTACGTGTGTTATCAAATAATGAATCTACCGATTCTTGTAACATACGTTTTTCATTACGCAAAATAACCTCAGGTGCTTTAATTTCCATTAATCGCTTTAAACGATTGTTACGGATAATTACACGACGGTATAAATCATTTAAATCTGAAGTAGCAAAACGACCACCATCTAATGGCACTAACGGACGTAATTCTGGTGGTATAACTGGTACCGCCTTCATAATCATCCATTCTGGATTGTTTTCTCTATTCTTTTGAGAATCTCTAAAAGCTTCAACAACATTTAAACGCTTTAATGCTTCGTTTTTACGTTGTTTTGAAGTTTCTGTATTTGCTTTATGACGTAATTCAAACGATAATGAGTCTAAATCGATTCTTTCTAATAAATCAATTAAACACTCTGCTCCCATTTTAGCGATAAACTTGTTTGGGTCAGAATCATCTAAATATTGATTTTCTTGTGGAAGTTCGTCAGCAATATCTAAGTATTCTTCTTCAGTTAAGAAATCCATTTTTTGTAATGGTTCCCCTTCTGCAGTTTTAGCAATACCTGGCTGAATTACTACGTAACGTTCGTAGTAAATAATCATATCTAACTTTTTTGATGGTAACCCTAAAAGGTATCCCATTTTGTTAGGTAATGATCTAAAATACCAAATATGTGCTACTGGTACTACTAAATTAATGTGACCTACTCTATCTCTACGTACTTTTTTCTCAGTAACTTCAACACCACATCGATCACAAATAATCCCTTTATAACGGATTCTTTTATATTTACCACAAGCACATTCATAATCCTTTACAGGACCAAAAATACGCTCACAAAATAAACCATCTCTTTCTGGTTTATGTGTACGGTAATTAATAGTTTCTGGCTTTAAAACTTCACCTCTTGATGCTTCTAAAATAGACTCAGGTGATGCTAAACCAATTGAAATTTTGTTAAACTTTTTAACAGTGTATTTTTCGTTCTTTCTTGCCATAATAAGTAATGGATTCGAATTAAAAATTTGCCTCTAATGAAGCGTATATTTAAAATGATTTATCATTAGGTAATTGTAATAATTACCTAATGATATTTCACTGTTTATTATTCTTCTAATTTAACGTCTAAACCTAAACCTTTCAGTTCGTGCATTAATACATTAAATGATTCTGGTAAACCAGGTTCTGGCATAGTTTCACCTTTTACGATTGCTTCGTAAGTTTTGGCTCTTCCTAATACATCATCAGATTTTACAGTTAAGATTTCTCGTAAGATACTTGATGCACCATATGCTTCAAGTGCCCAAACTTCCATCTCCCCAAAACGCTGACCTCCAAACTGAGCTTTACCTCCTAATGGTTGTTGTGTAATTAATGAATAAGGTCCGATAGAACGCGCGTGCATTTTATCTTCAATCATGTGACCTAACTTAATCATGTAAATTATACCTACAGTTGCTGGCTGATCAAAACGTTTTCCTGTACCTCCATCATATAAATAGGTATGTCCGTAACGTGGAATTCCTGCTTCATCTGTTAAGGCATTAATCTCGTTTATGTTTGCTCCATCAAAAATTGGTGTTGCATATTTCTGATCTAATTTTTGACCTGCCCATCCAAGAACAGTTTCATAAATCTGACCAATATTCATACGAGATGGTACTCCTAATGGATTTAATACGATATCTACAGGTGTTCCGTCTTCTAAGAAAGGCATATCTTCTTGACGTACAATACGTGCAACAATACCTTTATTTCCGTGACGTCCTGCCATCTTATCACCTACTTTTAATTTACGTTTTTTAGCAACATAAATTTTAGCAAGTTTTAAGATTCCTGCTGGTAATTCATCACCTACAGAAATTGTAAACTTTTCACGACGTAACGATCCTTGTAAATCGTTTACTTTAATTTTATAGTTGTGAACCAACTCAACAACTAATCTATTTAAGTCTTTATCGGTAGTCCATGTTCCGTGTAAGTGTGTAAAATCACCTACAGAGTTTAACATTTTTTGAGTGAATTTTTTACCTTTTGGTAATACTTCTTCACCTAAATCATTAAATACTCCTTGAGAAGTTTTTCCTGTAATTAAATTGAATAATTTTTCAATTAATATATCTTTTAATCCTTCGAATTTAGATACATAAGATGCTTCTAACGCAGCGATTGCTTCTTTATCTCGAGCACGCTTTGTTTTATCTTTTAAAGCACGTTTGAATAATTTTTTATTAATTACCACACCTCTTAATGATGGAGAAGCTTTTAATGATGCGTCTTTAACATCACCTGCTTTATCACCAAAAATGGCACGTAATAACTTTTCTTCTGGAGTTGGATCAGATTCTCCTTTTGGTGTAATTTTACCAATTAGGATATCACCAGGATTTACTTCTGCTCCAATACGAATCATTCCGTTTTCATCTAAGTCTTTAGTAGCCTCTTCAGAAACATTTGGAATATCGTTTGTTAATTCTTCAGCTCCTAATTTTGTATCACGAACATCTAATGAATATTCATCGATATGTATAGAAGTAAAGATATCTTCACGAACAACTTTTTCAGAAATTACAATTGCATCCTCAAAGTTATACCCTTTCCAAGGCATAAAGGCTACTTTCATATTTCTACCTAAAGCTAATTCTCCTTTTTGTGTTGCATAACCTTCACAAAGTACTTGACCTTCTTCAACTCTATCGCCAACTTTTACAATTGGTTTAAGGTTGATGTTTGTACCTTGATTGGTTTTTCTAAACTTAATTAAGTTGTATGAAATATCATCTGAATCAAAACTTACTAAACGTTCTTCTTCTGTTCTATCATACTTAATTTTAATTTTATTCGCATCAACATACTCAACAACACCAGCTCCTTCAGCATTGATTAAAATACGAGAGTCTTTTGCTACTCTACGTTCTAAACCTGTACCTACAATTGGAGACTCTGGACGTAATAATGGAACTGCTTGACGCATCATGTTCGATCCCATTAATGCACGGTTGGCATCATCATGTTCTAAGAAAGGAATTAACGATGCTGATATCGATGCAATCTGGTTAGGAGCAACATCCATATAATCAATTTCAGTTGGTGTTACTACTGGGAAATCCCCACCTTCACGTGAAATTAATTTTTCGCCAACAAAGCTTCCGTCTGCATCAACCTCTAAATTAGATTGTGCAAATTTCATTCCTTCTTCTTCCTCTGCACTTAAATAAATGTGTTCTTTTTTAGCATCTACGTTTCCTTCTGTAACTTTTACATAAGGAGTTTCGATAAATCCTAAGTTATTTACTTTGGCAAATACTGATAAAGAAGAAATTAATCCAATATTCGGTCCCTCAGGAGTTTCAATAGGACATAATCTTCCATAGTGAGTATAGTGAACATCACGTACCTCAAATCCTGCTCTTTCTCTAGATAAACCTCCAGGTCCTAAAGCGGATAAACGACGTTTGTGTGTAATCTCAGCTAATGGATTGGTTTGATCCATAAATTGAGATAACTGGTTGGTACCAAAGAATGAGTTAATTACTGAAGATAAGGTCTTCGCGTTAATTAAATCAATCGGAGTAAATACTTCGTTATCACGTACATTCATTCTTTCACGAATTGTACGCGCCATACGAGCTAAACCAACACCAAATTGTCCTGCTAACTGCTCACCTACTGTTCTAACACGACGGTTAGATAAGTGATCGATATCATCTACTTCTGCTTTCGAATTAATTAATTCGATTAAGTATTTGATAATCGTAATAATATCAGTCTTTGTTAATACTTTTTGATCTATATCTTCATTAAGACCAAGTTTAGTATTCATTCTAAAACGCCCTACTTCACCTAAGCTGTAACGCTGCTCTGAGAAGAATAATTTTTCAATAATTCCTCTTGCAGTTTCCTCATCTGGCGGTTCAGCATTACGTAATTGTCTATAAACATGTTCTACTGCTTCTTTTTCAGAATTGGTAGGATCTTTTTGTAATGTATTGTGAATGATTGCATAATCTGCCATGTCATTATCTACCTTATGTAATAAGATAGTTTTAGCTCCTGCATCAATTATTTCATCAATATGTTCTTTTTCTATGATTGTATCACGATCAAAAACTATTTCGTTACGCTCAATAGATACTACTTCCCCAGTATCTTCATCAACGAAATCTTCGTGCCAAGTTTTTAAAACTCTAGCCGCTAGTTTACGCCCTAATACTTTTTTTAATCCAGCTTTAGAAACTTTTACTTCTTCTGCTAAATCAAAAATTTCTAATATATCTTTATCTCTTTCAAAACCTATGGCTCTGAATAACGTAGTTACTGGTAATTTTTTCTTTCTATCAATATAAGCATACATTACTTGATTGATATCAGTTGCAAATTCTATCCAAGATCCTTTAAAAGGAATTACTCTTGCAGAGTATAACTTGGTTCCATTTGCGTGGAAAGATTGTCCAAAGAAAACACCTGGTGAACGGTGTAACTGAGAAACTACAACTCTTTCTGCTCCATTAATAATGAAAGTTCCTGAGTTGGTCATATATGGTATAGTACCTAAATATACGTCTTGAACAATAGTTTCGAAATCTTCGTGTTCAGGATCTGTACAATAAAGCTTTAATCTTGCTTTTAAAGGTACACTATGTGTTAATCCTCTTTCAATACATTCTTGAATGCTGTACCTTGGTGGATCTACAAAGTAGTCTAAAAATTCTAATACAAATTGATTACGTGTATCTGTAATCGGAAAGTTATCCATGAAAGTTTTGTACAAACCTTCTTCACCTCGCTCATCTGCCTTAGTTTGCAATTGGAAAAAGTCTTGGAATGACTTTACCTGAATATCTAGAAAGTCTGGATAATCGGTACCTAATTGCGATGATGCGAAGTTAATTCTTTCAGTAGTGTTTATCGTTGCCAAAAGAGATGCTATTTTTAAATTAAAAATATTATTTTTTGAAACTTTTTCGTTTCAATAATGCAATTTTAATTGCTTTGCTGACTTAAAATCAGCGCTTTATAGTCGTGTTATTACAATTTTAAAAACTGTAATAAAATAAAGAACGAATATATACACAAAATGGTTTAGGACTAGAGATATGTATCCCTAGTACCTAAACCTTAATTGTTTTATCCCGTTTTAAATCGGGAGTATAGCTTACTTAAGCTCTACTTCAGCTCCTGCTTCTTCTAAAGATTTTTTAAGACCTTCTGCCTCATCTTTAGTTACACCTTCTTTGATTGGTGCTGGTGCACTATCAACGATTGCTTTAGCATCTTTTAATCCTAATCCAGTTAATTCTTTAACTAATTTTACAACTGCTAATTTAGAACCTCCTGCTGCTTTTAAGATAACATCAAATTCAGTTTTTTCTTCTGCTGCTTCTCCTCCTGCTGCTGGGCCTGCTACTGCTACTGCTGCTGCTGCTGGCTCAATACCATACTCATCTTTTAAAATATCAGCTAATTCATTAACTTCTTTTACTGTTAAGTTAACTAATTGTTCTGCGAAATCTTTTAAATCTGCCATTTTAATTGTTTTTTGAAATTTTATTATTTAGTTTATTAGTGCGCGTAATTATTTATCTGATAACGTTTTTAAGATACCTGATAATTTACTACCTCCTGATTGTAATGCTGAAACAACATTCTTAGCAGGCGATTGTAATAATGAGATAATATCTCCGATAAGTTCTTCTTTAGACTTGATGTTAACTAGAGCGTCTAATTGGTCATCTCCAACATAAACCGACTCTTCAACAAAAGCTCCTTTTAATAAAGGTTTGTCTGATTTTTTTCTGAACTCTTTAATAACTTTTGCAGGTGCATTTGCTACCTCTGCAATCATCATTGATGTATTACCTTTTAAAACTCCTTGTAAGTCTCCGAAATCTTTATCAGAAGCTTCCATTGCTTTAGAAAGTAATGTATTTTTTACAACAGCTAATTCTACATTTGCTTTGAAACAAGCTCTACGTAAATTTGATGTAGTAGTTGCATCTAAAGCAGAAATATCTGCTAAGTAAATGATGCTTGTATCTGCTAATCTTGCTGTTAAATCTTGTATTACTTGTGATTTGTCTTCTCTTGTCATAATTAAAAAGTTTTAACTGCCTTATGATACAGATTTTTCATCTACAGCAACACTAGGACTCATAGTTGAAGACATAAAAATACTCTTAATATAGTCTCCTTTAGCCGCTGTTGGCTTTAATTTAATTAACGTTTGTAATAACTCGTTTGCATTTTCTTGAATCTTCTGAGCATCAAATGATACTTTTCCGATTGCAGCATGTACGATACCAGTTTTATCAACTTTAAAGTCAATTTTACCAGCTTTTACTTCTTGTACTGCTTTTGCAACGTTCATAGTTACTGTACCTGTTTTTGGGTTAGGCATTAAACCTCTTGGCCCTAAAACACGACCTAAAGGACCTAATTTACCCATAACACTTGGCATAGTAATAATTACATCAACATCTGTCCAACCTCCTTTAATTTTTTGAAGGTATTCGTCTAATCCTACATAATCAGCACCCGCTTCTTTTGCTTCTGCTTCTTTATCTGGAGTAACTAATGCTAACACTTTTACATCTTTACCTGTTCCGTGTGGTAAAGTTACAACTCCACGTACCATTTGATTTGCTTTACGAGGATCAACTCCTAAACGTACTGCTAAATCAACTGATGCGTCAAATTTTACATTTGTAATTTCTTTAACTAATGCTGATGCATCTTTTAAGCTATAAACTTTAGAGCTATCTACTTTAGCACGAGCTTCTTTTTGCTTTCTAGTAATTGCCATTTCTAAATATCTTTTAAAGTTTAAGCAGGTGCATCACCTTTTACTGTTAATCCCATAGAACGAGCTGTTCCTGCAATCATTCTCATTGCAGACTCAACTTTAAAGGCATTCATATCTACCATTTTGTCTTCTGCAATTCCACGAATTTGATCCCAAGTAACGCTAGCTACTTTTTTCCTATTAGGTTCTCCTGAACCTTTCTTAATTTTGGCCGCTTCTAATAATTGTACTGCAGCTGGTGGTGTTTTTACAACAAACTCAAATGATTTGTCTGTATAAACTGTAATCACAACAGGTAAAACTTTACCTTGCTTGTCCTGTGTACGTGCATTAAATTGCTTACAGAACTCCATGATATTAACACCGGCAGCACCTAAAGCGGGTCCAACTGGTGGCGACGGATTCGCAGCACCTCCCCTTACTTGTAGTTTAACTAATTTACTTACTTCTTTTGCCATTGTTTAAGATTTAATGACGTGTTTAAAATGGAAGCTTCAAACACATCTAAATATAGGTGTAACGATTATATTTTTTCTACTTGCGTATAATTTAATTCTAATGGTGTTTTTCTTCCAAAAATCTTAACCATTACTTCTAATTTACGCTTTTCTTCATTTACGTTTTCAACTGCTCCGTCGAATCCATTAAATGGTCCATCGATTACCTTAACCGTTTCTCCAACGTTATAAGGTATTGCGATATTTTCATCTCTAACAGAAAGTTCATCAACTTTACCTAACATTCTGTTTACTTCTGATTTACGCATTGGTACTGGTTCCCCTCCTTTTGTTTCACCTAAAAAACCTATAACTCCTGTTACAGATTTAATTACGTGAGGAACTTCACCTGCTAAATTAGCTTCTACCATTACGTAACCAGGAAAGTATACTCTTTCTCTGTTAACTTTCTTTCCGTTTCTTACTTGAATAACTTTTTCTGTAGGAACAATTACTTGATTTACGTAATCCGACAAACCAAAACGAGCGATTTCTGTCTCGATATAAGTTTTAACCTTATTTTCTTGACCTCCTACTGCTCTAACTACATACCATTTCATCACTGAATCAGCCATCATTAAAACATTTTAAAGAAATTATCTAATCCTGTTTGAAAAACTTTATCAATTCCTGCTACTGCTAAAGCAAAAACAATAGTAAATGCCGCAACAACTACAGTTGACTTTTGAGCCTCTTCACGAGATGCCCAAGTCATATTAGTGTTTAATTCTTCAAAAGAACCTTTTATGTACTCTATAAAGTTATTCATGTTTTTATCCTTTTAACGAGCTATGATTTAATACCATAACTCGCTTTAGTTTTGCACGGATTGAGGGACTCGAACCCCCGACACCTGGTTTTGGAGACCAGTGCTCTACCAACTGAGCTAAACCCGTATTTCATTTTAAAAGGAGTCTCTCTATAAAAGAGACTCCTTTTCTTTATGATATAAACTAATTTCTTAGTCTAAAATTTCAGTTACCTGACCTGCACCTACTGTTCTACCTCCTTCACGGATAGCAAACTGTAAACCTAAGTTTAATGCAATTGGTTGGATTAAATCAACTGTAATAGTTAAGTTATCTCCAGGCATTACCATTTCTACTCCATCAGGTAAGTTAATAGTACCTGTTACATCTGTTGTACGCACATAAAACTGTGGACGATAGTTGTTATGGAATGGAGTGTGACGTCCACCTTCTTCTTTCTTTAAAACATAAACCTCAGCTTTAAACTTAGCGTGTGGTGTTACAGATCCTGGCTTAACGATTACCATTCCTCTTTTAATGTCTTCTTTTGCAATACCTCTTAACAAGATACCTGCGTTATCTCCTGCCTCACCTCTATCTAAGATTTGACGGAACATTTCAATACCAGTTACTGTAGAAGTTAACTTCTCAGTACCCATACCGATAATTTCAACTGGATCACCAGAGTTGATGATTCCCGTTTCAATACGACCAGTAGCAACAGTACCACGACCAGTAATTGAGAATACATCTTCAATTGGCATTAAGAAATCTTTTTCAGTTTCTCTTGGTGGCTCTTCAATCCAAGTATCAACAGCTTCCATTAATTCTAAAACTGTATTTACCCATTTCTCTTCTCCATTTAAAGCTCCTAAAGCAGATCCAGCTACTACAGGTCCATTATCTCCATCATATTCATAGAAAGATAATAAATCTCTAACTTCCATCTCTACTAACTCTAGTAACTCCTCATCATCTACCATATCCACCTTGTTTAAGAAAACAACAATACGTGGAATACCTACCTGACGACCTAATAAGATGTGCTCACGAGTTTGTGGCATTGGCCCATCAGTTGCAGCTACAACTAAGATAGCTCCATCCATTTGTGCAGCACCAGTTACCATGTTCTTTACGTAATCGGCGTGACCTGGACAGTCTACGTGCGCGTAGTGACGGTTAGCTGTTGCATACTCTACGTGAGAAGAGTTAATTGTTATACCTCTTTCTTTTTCTTCTGGAGCATTATCGATTTGATCAAAAGCTCTTTGTTCAGAAAATCCTGCATCTGCTAATACTTTTGTAATTGCAGCAGTTAAAGTAGTTTTACCGTGATCTACGTGACCAATAGTACCAACATTTAAGTGGGGCTTCGAACGATCGTAAGTTTCTTTTGCCATGATTATTAATTTTAATTCTTAGTTAAATATATTTAGTGTTACTTTAAATTCTTTTTTAAAAAAACTCTAAAAAAGAGCCAATGACCGGATTTGAACCGGTGACCTCATCCCTACCAAGGATGCGCTCTACCAACTGAGCTACACCGGCCTGGATAATTATTAGAGCGAAAGACCAGGTTCGAACTGGCGACATTCAGCTTGGAAGGCTGACGCTCTACCAACTGAGCTACTTTCGCATACTTTTAAAACTTTTATCATTACTAAAACTTAGCTTTAATAATAAATTCGCTTTAAAAAGTGGGGAGAGCAGGATTCGAACCTGCGAAGTCGTAAGACAACGGAGTTACAGTCCGTCCCAGTTGGCCGCTTTGGTATCTCCCCTTGGTAATTTAAACAATGTTAAAGAACTTCTTTTTTATGAGCCGATGAGAGGACTCGAACCTCCGACCTGCTGATTACAAATCAGCTGCTCTAGCCAGCTGAGCTACATCGGCTTTTATTGCCATAAAAAAACAATCCGCTATTTCTAACGGATTGCAAATGTATAAAGTAATTTTAATATTTTAAAACTTTTTTCAATTATTTTTTATCTTTTTATGATACTAATGAATCTCGTTGTTTTTCTTTTGATTTTTTTAAACTCCTTTTTAATGAGTCTACCGCAACATTCACGCCTTCTTCAAAGGTTTTATTTTGTTTTTTTACCATTATTTCATTTCCTGGTATATTTATTTTTATTTCTGTTATTTTATTTTCTTTTTCACTTGTTTTTTGCACTTTTAAAAAAACCTCTACATCAACGATTTTATCATGAAACTTCTCTAACCCTTCTATTTTTTTTTCAATATATTCTATTAAACCTTTATCTGCTGTAAAGTTTACTGACTGCGTGAATACTTTCATAATTTTTTCAATCTTTAGTTTGACTCTCTAGGGTGAGCCTTGTTATATACTTTTTTTATCTGCTCCAAGCTATTATGCGTATACACTTGGGTAGCGGCTAAACTTGAATGCCCTAGCAATTCTTTAACCGAGTTTAACGACGCACCGTTATTAAGCAGTTGCGTAGCAAAAGCATGCCTTAAAATATGTGGGCTTTTTTTTGCTTTTGTTGACACTTTACTAAAGTACAAATTTATTACTCGGTACACAAGAGTTTCATATATTTTAACCCCTTTTTTTGTTATTAAAAGCGCCTCTACTAAACTCTTTTCATAATCTCTTTTTAAGCTTAAATACTGATTTAAAGTCTTTAAAACAGACGGCAACACCATCACATACCGCTCTTTATTTCTTTTTCCTAAAACTTTTATAACCTGACGACTAAAATCGATATCTTTTTCTTTGACATTAACCAACTCTATTCTCCTCATACCCGTTGAATACAATAACTCAATAATTAACCTATCTCTTACTGATTCAAAATCTTTACCTTCTCCTAAAACACTCAACACACTTTCAACCTCTTCTTTATCAAATGGCGTTTGTATTTTTTTTTGAACTTTTAATGCCTTATGTTTTGCTAACGGATTTATTTCAATTTCATGTATTTTCTGCAAAAAACTATAAAACGTTTTCAGAGAACTTATTTTTCGATTAATACTTCTGTTCGAAATTTTATTTTCTACAAGAGCAACTATCCAAGTTCTTATTTGATGGTAATGTATTAGTGTTATTTCTTTTTCATCAAATTCTTCTTCACAAAAATCACTAAACGCAATTATATCTCGCTTATAAGCATTAATTGTATTTTTAGAATAATTTTTTTCACATTCTAAATATCTTAAAAAGGCAACTACAAGCATTTACTCTTTGTTTTTACAAAAATAAATATACAAAAAAACCTGTATTGATATCAACACAGGTTTATATAATATTTGTAAGTAATCATTAACTTACTTCTTCTTTCGTTCTTAATCCTTGAACGTAAGATGCTTTCATCATTTGAGCTCGTTTTACAACAGAAGGTTTATTAAACTGCTTCTTGTCTCTTAATTGTTTTAAGATTTTTACATCTCTAAACTTTCGCTTATAACGTTTTAACGCTCTATCGATATTTTCTCCTTCTTTAATTGGAATGATTAACATGTATTAGCACCTCCCTTCATTGTAGTCTCTAAATTTTTATTTTTAGGACTGCAAATGTACTGAGTATTTTTTAATAAACAACTAATTTATACTGTTTTTAAAAATTTCTTTCAAATACTATTATTTTATCTAAAAAAAAAATGTAAATAATTAAGTAGCAGGTTTATATTCTTTTTTATCGATAATCATCTTTGCTATAATCTCTTTTAAAATTTCAGAAGTTCCACCACCTATCGGACCTAAACGACTATCTCTTAATAAACGTGCTAACGGATATTCTTCCATATAACCATAACCACCAAGCAACTGTAAAGCATCGTAAATAACTTCATCTGCCATTTTGGTAGACAACATTTTACTCATACTTGCTTCTTTAACAACATAAACCCCTTCATTTAGTCTTTTTGTGATAGAATAATTATACTCTCTACACATATCTACTCTTGATGCCATTTCTGCAACTTTATGACGCAATGCTTGAAATTTATCTAACGTCTTCCCAAAAGCCTCTCTTTCACTCATATAATTTATCACATAATTTACAGCATACTCTGCTCTTGCATGAGCATTTATAGCCATTATTAAACGTTCTAAAGCAAAATGTTGCATTATATAAGGAAACCCTTTCCCTTCTTCTCCCATTAAATTTTCGGCAGGAATCACGACATTATCAAAAGCAATTTCAGCTGTATCAGAAGCTCTCCATCCTAATTTATCTAATTTAGTTGATGAGATCCCAGGTGTGTTTCTATCAACTAAAAGAATACTCATTCCTTTATGCTTATCCTCTGGATTTGTTTTTGCCGCAACTACCAAATAATCAGAATATACTCCGTTTGTAATAAATGTTTTTGAGCCATTAATCACATAAGTATCTCCTTTTTTAATTGCTGTAGTTCGCATACCAGCAACATCACTCCCTCCAAAAGGCTCTGAAATACATAAACATCCTATTTTATCTCCGTTTATACTCGGAGTTAAATATTCTTTTTTGATTCTATCATCACCTTCTTTATTTAAATGTGTCATTGCTAAATAAGCATGCGCCCACATATTAGCAGCAAAACCTCCTGAGTTAATTTTTTGTAATTCTTCTAAGAATATCACAGTATAAAAAAGATCTAATCCTAATCCTCCATATTCTTCTGGTTGATTTAATCCGAAATACCCCATTTCACCAAACTTCTTCCAAATGAAACGCTCAACGGCTCCATCTTTTTCCCATTTATTTATATGAGGAACTACTTCTTTTTGTAAAAAGTCTTTAAAACTTTGACGAAAAAAGTCATGTTCTTCTGTAAAGTACATACTGTTCATAATTATTTTATTGTTTGTTTATTCTGCTTTCAAATATAAAACTATTCTATCATATTTATCTATAGGAAAACCAGCTATCTTTTTTATTTCTGATATATCTTGAAGTTCTGCTACTTCATCTCTATAATCAAAAATACTTTTACACAAAGCATAATCTATATAAGGTATTTTAAGCACCTCTTTAAATGTTGCGGTATTTATATTTATTGGTATGATTTTTTCTTTAGATTGCTTCTCCTCAATCACCTCCTCTTTATCAGTAGCTTTTATAGAATTTATTAACTTAACTCTTCTTTTTTCTTTTTGAACAACCCAATCAGGAAATTTAAAATTTGGGGATATTTTATTTATTAAACTATCAGACATCTGAGTTACTTGCTGAAACTCATTAGCTGAATTTACAAACCGCCCTTGCTTTCTATATGCATGTAATCTATCAATTTCATCTAAAGACATTCCTAATTGCTCTCCCTTAAAATCAGAAATATAATTTGGGTTAAACTTATATGTCTTGAACTTTCTACGTTCAACTTCAATAGCTTTTAAACTGTCAATTTTGTTTTGAAAAAACAATAACTCTTTTGTATTTTGTTTTACTTTTTTATCTGATGAAAAATCAACAAAAAAATAAACTCCCTGAAGTAAAACAATAAGCGTTATCAAAAAGAAAACCCCATTTCTTTGGCGTTTGTTATACCAGAAATGGGGTTTAAATATTTTCATTGCTCTTAATAACTTACATTATTTAGCAAACTCTTTAATAGCTTTCATATACTTTGCTAACTCTTCTTTCACCTTAGGTGCAAGCATTACAATACCAATCATATTTGGTACCATCATTGCAAAAATCATTGCATCTGAAAACCCTATTACCGAACCTAAACTTGCTGCTGAACCAATAACAACAAAAACACAAAAGATAATTTTATAGGTATATTCCATTTTTTTGCTTCTTCCAAATAAATAAGCCCAACCTTGAAAACCGTAATAAGACCAAGATATCATTGTTGAAAAAGCAAATAACACTACTGCAATTGTTAACACGTATGGAAACCAAGAAATAGCAGATTCAAAGGCTCCTGATGTTAACAAAATAGCTTGTGCATCATTTAACCCTGCATTTGCTGATGTCACATTACCAGTTATAATTAAAACTAAAGCTGTCATAGTACAAACTACAACGGTATCAATAAACGGCTCTAACAAGGCTACTAACCCTTCAGAAGCTGCGTATTTTGTTTTTACAGCTGAATGCGCTATAGAAGCAGAACCTACACCTGCTTCATTTGAAAAAGCAGCTCTTCTAAATCCTTGCACCAATACTCCTATTGCTCCTCCAGCCATACCTTCTGGACTAAAGGCTCCGCTGATAATTTGCGAAAAAGCATCACCAACCATATTTATATTTGCAAATATTACAAATAATGAAGCCGCTACATATATAGCAACCATAAATGGCACAATTTTATCTGTTACTTTTGCTATTTTTTTAATCCCTCCAATAATTACTATACCTACAAGCACAGCCATAACTACTCCAAACAACCATCCTTTACCATGTAAAAGAGATGCTTCACCTCCTGTTATATTTTCAACTAATTGAAATGCTTGATTTACTTGAAACATGTTACCACCTCCAAAAGAACCTCCAATAACAAAAACAGCAAATAATCCTGCTAAAACTTTACCTAATGTTTTATTTTTTAACCCTTTTGTTAAATAATACATTGGCCCTCCATAAACGGTACCATCTGACTCAATATCACGATATTTTACACCAAGTGTACACTCTACAAATTTAGATGCCATTCCTAAAAAACCTGCTACAATCATCCAAAAAGTAGCTCCAGCACCACCAATTGAAACTGCTATTGCAACCCCTGCTATATTACCTAAACCTACTGTTGCTGATAATGCTGCTGTTAATGCCTGAAAATGAGAAACCTCTCCTTCATGATCTTCTATTGCAATTGTCTCTCTATGGTCTCCATCTGTTAAATCACCTGCTCCATGCATAGATTCATGATGATCAAGATCGTCATATTTACCTCGTATTATATTAATAGATGTTACAACCCCTCTAAAATTAATAAACTTAAAATAAAAAGTAAAATAAAGGGCTCCTAATATTAATGGAAATAATACCCAAAAAACTTTTATACCTCCTCCAAAGTCAATTTGATAAAATATTAAATTGACAAACCAGCCTGTAGCGCTACCAAAAACTTCGTCTATTTGTTGATCAATACCTTTTTCTTGTGCAAATGTTAACATCGGTGTTATTAGTAATAACAACGTTAGAAGTTTTTTCTTCATAATTATGTATGTTTGTTTTTTGAATTAGTAGCTCGCAATATCATAAAAAAATGTACTTTCAACAAGTTTTATGCGTTAAATGTAGTTTTTAAGTTAGTTTTTCTTTAAATTTTTGTAAATTTTCTTTAAATGATTTGGGGTAAAAACCCAACTCATTATTTGTTTTACTTAAATCAAAACCTGTTTTAAAAGGTCTCTTTGCTTTTTGATTTAACATTGTTGTCGAAATAGCTTTTATAAATTTTTTATCCAATTTAAAAACTTCAGCTATTTGTTGTGCTATTTCTTGTATACTTAGTAATGTGTTTGATGATATATTAAAAATTCCGAATGCTTTTTTATCTATTGCTATTTTACAAGCCAATGCTAAATCATCAACATAAGTAGGCATACGGTATTGATCGTTAACAATGGTAATTTCTTTTTTTTCTTCTAGTGATTTTTTTACCCACAAAACAATATTGTTCCTTGTCATGTCAAACACTTTTCCATACACTAAAATGGTTCTAAGAATTGTGTAATTTATTTTTGATGCTGTTATTAATTCTTCTGATTTTAATTTAGATAGCCCATAGTAATTTATTGGATTAGGAATATCAGTTTCTTTATAAGGCCCACTTTCTCCATCAAAAATAAAATCTGTTGATATATGAATTAAGTGAATATTTGTTTCTTCTGAATATTCTTTTAAAAACCGAACAACATCAATATTTAAAACATCACAAGCCTGTTTATTTTCTTCACAAGCATCAACATTTGTCATGGCTGCTGTGTTTACAATAACATCAGGACTATATTCTTTAAGCTTTTGTTTAAGTAGTAATTTATCTGTAACATCAATAGAAATGTACTTAAAATCATCTCTTCCACTTCTATTTCCTCCTCTTGAAAAACCAATTACTTTATATTTTTCTTTATCCTGTAATAGAAGATTTACTAAAGTTTGACCTAGCAAACCATTACTTCCTGTAATAACTATGTTTTTCATTAAAATAACTCTCTTAATTTAATTATTTGTTTAGGACGCCCTAAAACAATTAAATTTGCTCCTGCTGTAAGTTTTACAGAAGCATCAGGATTTATGATATATTCTTTTTCCGATGTACGATAACCGATAACGGTACAGCCTGTTTTTTTTCGTAAATCTAAATCTAAAATTGTTCGATTTAAATATTTTTCCGGTAAATTATCTATTGCTATTTCTTCAAGGTTTGCAGTAGTATCTCCTTCAATAGTTAATCTATCTACAAATTCAATTACATCAGGTGTAACTACTAAAGACGCCATATGCGCACCCCCTAATTTATCGGGCATAATTACATTATCTGCTCCAGCAATTTTAAGTTTACTATACGATGTTTCTTTTGAGGCTCTACTTATAATTCTACATTTTTTATTTAACTGACTAGCTGTTAATACAACAAACAAATTATCAGCATCCGAAGGTAAAACCGTTATTAAATTAGCTGCGTTTAAAATTCCTGCTTTTAATAATGTTTCATCTAAAGTCGCATCACCTTCAATGTTTAAAACTCCGTTTTCATCGAGTTTTTTAACAATTTCTTCATGTTTTTCTATTACAACAACGTCTTTATTATAATTATTTAATTTAGCTATTGCTTGTTTTCCATTTCTACCATACCCACACACAATAGTATGTCCATTTAATTTCTCTATACTCTTTTTCACTTTTTTTATTTTTAGTTGACGAAAAAATTGTCCGCTTATTAAATATTCTGAAAAAGAAGATACAGCATACCCGAATATAAATAAACTGGACAGTATCAACCCAATTGTAAATATCTTTTCTCCTGTACCAAACGGATGTACTTCTCCAAAACCTATAGTAGTTATGGTAATTACCGTCATATACAAGGCATCAATAAAAGAATAATTAAATAAAATAAGGTATCCTCCTACTCCTATCGATAAAATTAAAACTGAAAACAGTATAGCCTTGTATAATCTTGACTTAAATACGAGATTCATCATAAATCAAAAACAGAAGTTCTTTTAGTGTACACCATATCTTTTAATCGTAATAAAAAAGCCAATGTTAAATACACTCCAAATGACAATCCTATGGTTACAAACGATATATAAATAAAAAACAATCGCACATTTGTTGCCCGCATACCTAAACGATCTGCCAATCGAGAAGACACTGCAAAACCATGACGCTCAAAAAAATGACGTACCGCGTGAATAAACTTCATATATAAATAGGTTTTAAATGCAAGATACCAATTTACAATCATTTGTTTACAACATCAGCTATAAAATAAATTTGGTTTTGGTAACTTTGCTTTTTTCGTAAAAAGCACACTTTGAAAGATCAAGAGTACATAGAAGTATACGGAGCCCGAGCTCATAATTTAAAAAACATTGATGTAAAAATTCCTCGTGAAAAACTGGTAGTTATTACTGGTTTAAGCGGAAGTGGAAAATCATCTTTAGCCTTCGATACTATTTATGCTGAAGGGCAACGTAGGTATATTGAAACTTTTTCGGCATACGCACGTCAGTTTTTAGGCGGTCTAGAAAGGCCTGATGTTGATAAAATTGATGGTTTATCGCCCGTAATTTCTATTGAACAAAAAACAACCAATAAAAGCCCGCGCTCTACCGTAGGTACCATTACCGAAATTTACGATTTTCTTCGCTTGCTGTTTTCTCGTGCCTCGGATGCTTACTCATACAATACCAATGAGAAAATGGTGAGTTATTCTGATGAGCAAATCAAACAATTAATTTTAAAAGACTTTAACGAAAAACGAATTGCCATTTTAGCACCTTTAATTAAATCAAGAAAGGGGCATTATCGTGAGCTTTTCGAACAAATTTCAAAACAAGGTTTTGTACGTGTTCGTGTAGACGGAGAAATAAAAGAAATTGTAAAGGGAATGAAACTTGATCGATATAAAACTCATGATATTGAGGTGGTAATCGATCGTTTAGCTGTTAATAGTAAATCAGAAAAACGTTTAGAGGAAACTATAAAAACCGCATTATATACAGGTAATAATATTTTAATGGTGGTTGATGTTGACGATGAAAAACCACGTTATTTTAGTCGTGAATTAATGTGTCCTACAACCGGAATTGCATACCCAAATCCTGAGCCAAATACATTTTCATTTAACTCGCCAAGAGGCGCTTGTTCACATTGTAACGGACTAGGAACAACAAACCAAATTAACGAACAAAAAATAATTCCAGACCCTACAATTTCAATTAAAAAAGGAGGAATTGTTCCTTTAGGAGAGCAAAAAAATAGCTGGATTTTTAAACAACTACAAACCATTGCCGACAGGCATAACTTTAAACTTACCGATCCGATAGATAAGATTCCATCAAAAGCTATGGATATTATTTTACACGGTGGTAACGAAAAATTTGAAATAAACTCTAAAGACCTTGGTGTAACGCGCAATTACGAAATTGACTTTGAAGGAATCATTTCTTTTATAGAAAATCAATACAAAAATGCCGAAAGCACCTCTATTAAACGCTGGGCAAAAGACTTTATGGACGAAGTTACCTGCGGAACCTGTGAGGGAAAACGATTAAAAAAAGAAGCACTTCATTTTAAATTCAACGATAAAAACATTAGCGATTTAGCACAAATGGACGTTGCCGAATTAGCTAATTGGTTTAAAAACATTGAAAATAGTCTTTCTGAAAAACAATTAATAATTGCTGCTGAAATATTAAAAGAAATTAGAACTAGAATTCAGTTTTTATTAGATGTTGGATTAGATTACTTAACGCTAGACAGAACTTCAAAATCACTTTCTGGTGGAGAAGCCCAACGAATTAGATTAGCAACGCAAATTGGCTCGCAATTAGTTGGAGTTTTATATATTTTAGATGAACCTAGTATTGGCTTACACCAACGAGACAACGAAAAACTAATCAATTCATTAATTAAACTGCGTGATGTTGGTAATTCGGTTTTAGTAGTAGAGCATGACAAAGACATGATTGAGCAAGCTGATTTTGTTTTTGATATCGGCCCAGGCGCAGGAGTTCATGGAGGTGAAATAGTAAGTGCAGGAACTTTTGATGATTTAAAAAAACACAGCACCTTAACAGCTGATTATTTAACTGGTAGAAAAGAAATTGCTGTTCCAAAGGAAAGAAGAGCAGGAAACGGAAATTTTATTAAACTATCCGGAGCATCAGGAAACAACTTAAAAAACGTATCCGTAAAATTTCCTTTAGGACAAATGATTTGTGTTACCGGCGTTTCAGGAAGCGGAAAATCTACTTTAATAAACGAAACCTTATACCCAATTTTAAATGCTCATATTTATCGCGGCGTTAAAAAACCAATGCATTATAAAAAAATTGAAGGCTTAGAGCATATTGATAAGGTTATTGACATAGATCAATCTCCTATTGGTAGAACTCCACGTTCAAACCCAGCAACCTATACGGGTACTTTTGGTGAAATCCGAAGTTTATTTGCAAAAACTCCTGAAGCCGCAATTAGAGGTTATAAACCAGGTCGTTTTAGTTTTAATGTAAAAGGTGGTCGCTGTGAAACTTGCCAAGGAGGTGGAGTTCGCGTTATTGAAATGAATTTTTTACCTGATGTTCAGGTAGAATGTGAAACCTGTCAAGGAAAACGTTTTAACAGAGAAACGTTAGAAATTCGTTACAAAGGAAAATCGATTTCTGATATTTTAGAGATGACAATTAATGAAGCCACAAATTTCTTTGAACATATTCCTAAAATATACCGAAAATTAAAAACAATTAAAGATGTTGGTTTAGGCTACATCACTTTGGGACAACAATCTACCACACTATCTGGTGGAGAAGCACAACGTATAAAGTTAGCGTCGGAATTATCGAAAAGAGATACCGGAAATACTTTTTATATTCTAGACGAACCTACCACAGGCTTACATTTTGAAGACATTAGCGTATTAATGGATGTTTTAAATAAACTAACTAACAAAGGAAACACGGTACTTATTATTGAACATAATATGGATGTAATTAAACTTGCCGATTACATTATTGACATTGGTATGGAAGGCGGAAAAAATGGTGGTAATGTTTTAACTACAGGAACTCCTGAAAAAGTAGCCAAACATAAAACCAGTTATACGGCTAGGTTTTTAAAAAAAGAATTAAAAAGCTAACAATACCAACATCAAAACATATAATATGTTAAATAAATGTTAACAGAAATAGGGTTAACCCTATTTCTGTTAGGGTTAACCCTATAACTCAATTAGGGGTATTGGGTATTGACAATACATTTTTTTTCATTTAGATTTACAAGTAAAAAATTACTTTTTACACCTTCTTATGAAAAAAGAAAAAATTACTTTTTTAGTCTTAGATGGCTGTCCGTTAATGTGCGAAGCATATAAAAGCATTATAAATAATACAAACAAGGGAAATACGTATGATCTAAATATAAACCTAATTCATGATCCTAAAATAGCAAACAACTTTATTAATGAGGTTATTAAAAATAAGACTCCGCTTGATATTGTTATTTTAGAACTAAATTTTTCCAAAAAAAATGATGAAAATCAAATTTCTGGAGAGGATATAGCTCTTATAATCAGGAAAACACTTCCCAAAACAAAAATTATTATTTCAACTGCTTCTGATGATAATTTTAGAATACACACAACATTTAAAACCATAAATCCTGAAGGGTTTATATTAAAACGTGACCTTACTTCTAGTGAGTTTAAAAGAGCAATTTATCAAACAATCAATAATGAAGTTTTTTATAGTAAATCTATCTTAAAGTTATTACGAAAAGAGATTTCATCCAATTTTATAATTGATACGATAGATAGAAAAATACTATATGAACTATCAATTGGCGCAAAAATGAAAGATATGCCTAATTACATTCCACTATCTGTAGCCAGTATTGAAAAAAGAAAACGTCACTTAAAAAAAGCTTTTAATGTTAAAGAAAAAGGAGATAGAGAACTAATTTTAATAGCTAAAGAAAAAGGCATTATCTAAAAGTAAGGTTTTCCCTTACTTTTTTTACGGTTTTTAACGCGCTTTTTAAATTTTAAAAAAATAGCTTTGAAAAAATAGAATAACCTCAAAAAATAGCTTTTGAAAAACTCATTAACAAATTTAGTTCAAATACTTTTAAAGAAAAATCAAATTTCGTTTGACAAAGAAGAACTTTCTTTTCAAATACAAAGCCATCCTTCATTCCCAAGTTTACATGCTATAACTGGTGTTTTAGATCATTTCAATATAGAAAATGTTGCAGCAGACGTTCCTATAAATAAAGAAACGCTTTTACAATTACCTGTTTGTTTTTTAGCACAAGTTAAAACAACACAAGGTCAAGACTTGGTTGTCGTTGAAAAGAAAAATACAAGCTATAATATTTACAATACAGAAGGTAAAATACAAAAAAACTCTGAAAGTGATTTCCTTAAAAATTTTACAGGAATTATAGTAGCTGTTGAACAATCAGAAGAAAAAACACTTGTAAAAACAAACTCTAACCCTATAAAAAAACTTGGATTAAGTGTTTTAATCCTTTTAGCTACATTTCTAATTTATAAAAATACTACTTCTTGGTACACTGTTATTCATTTAGTATTATCAGTAATTGGAATTATAACTAGTATTGCTATCATTAAACAAGAATTAGGTTTAAAAACAACCATAGGAAATGCTTTTTGCTCAGGAGCTGATAACAAAAAAGATTGTGATGCCGTTTTAACCTCAAAAGGTGCTAAAGTATTTAAAGGCTATAAATTAAGTGATTTTAGTATTATCTACTTTATTGGATTAACGTTATTAACTTTTATTCAATCTTCAAGTCCTAGAATTTCATATACTATAAGTTTAATAGCTATACCTGTTACGCTATACTCTTTATATTACCAATATGCCGTTTTAAAAAAATGGTGTCTACTTTGCCTAAGTATTGTTGGTATTTTATGGTTACAAGCTTTAATTCCATTAATTACAGACACCTATATAAATGATTTTATAGTTACCGACTTTGTAATTTTTGGTATGATAATATTGGCTACCTGGCTATTCTGGGCCTATATAAAACCATTATATTCAAGTGTTAATCAATTAAAAAAAGAAAAAATTGAAAACGTTAAGTTTAAAAGAAACTTCACCTTGTTTGAAACTTTACTACAAAAGTCACCAAAATTAAATACTCAAGTAGAAAACAGTAAGGAGATTATTTTTGGAAACCCAAATTCAAACTTAGAGATAGTACTTGTAACCAACCCTTTTTGTGGACATTGTAAACCTGTTCATAAACATATTGATGAAATATTACAGAGATATCATCAAAATGTAAAAATAATTACTCGTTTTACGATAAACTCTAAAAATAAAGAAGATAATTTAGTTAAGATAACAAGTAAATTACTAGAAGTATACGATAAAAAAGGAGATTCGAATTGCTTAAAAGCAATGTCTGAAATATACGAACACGGAAATACCGAAGCTTGGTTAAAAAAGTGGGGACGTTGCAATGATATAAATTATTATACATCTGAATTAGATAAGGGTAGTAATTGGTGTAAAGAAAACGCTATTAATTTTACTCCTGAAATTTTAATAAACGGAAGATCGTTTCCAAAAGAATATAACCGAACTGATCTAATCTTTTTTATTGAAGAACTAGAAGAAAACGCTAAACCATTAGTAATGGTATAAATGTAAATAAAACAACAAAGCTCTGAAAACAGAGCTTTGTATTTGAACAAAATTCTCTCGCGAAGAATAGACACATAAGGTGAGTGTCTTTAAATGTTCGCCGCAAAAGTAACTTTAATAATTTAATTATGAAAAAATCAATTTTAAATTTCGGAAAAGCTTTAAATAGAGCGGAACAACAAACAATTAATGGTGGTAGAAAACAGTGTGACAAAAACCGTGATCGTGTATGTGAAGAAGTAGGTAGGCAATGTGCTGAATTTTATTGCCAATTAGTTCCTATGTAAGCTGTATAACAAAAACACACTTTTATAAAAAATTAAAAATATCAATATGAAAAAATCAATTTTAAATTTTGGAAAAGCTTTAAATAAAATAGAGTTAAAGCAAATTAATGGAGGTAGAGCATGTTCTATAGAGGAAATAAGAAATGGATGTCGCCCTGGCCCAAGAGGTTACGGTTGCTACTGCTAATCATTTAAAAAATTATTTTTTAATAGTACTTTTTAAAACTTTATTAGCTAGGGTTAATTAACTCTGGCTAATAAATAAAATATTTTTTTTGAAAAAATTCCCAAATTACCAACAAACTGAAGCCAAAGATTGTGGCCCTACTTGTATTAAAATCATAGCCAAACACTATGGTAAAACTATTAACACACAACAATTACGTAGCTTAAGCGAAACTACTCGTGAAGGAAGTAGCTTACTTGGGTTAAGTGATGCTGTTGAATCTATGGGTTTTAAATCTTTAGGTATTAAACTAGCTTTTAACAAACTTAAAGAAGCACCTCTACCTTGTATACTACATTGGAATAAAAATCACTATGTGGTTCTTTACAAGATAAAAAAAGACACTATTTATATTTCTGACCCTGCCCATGGTTTAATTTCTTTTACAAAAAAAGAGTTTATTCAATCATGGATTGGTAACAATGCCGGTGAAAATACAGAAGAAGGAATTGCGTTATTGGTTGAACCTACTCCTAAGTTTTATCAAGAAGAATTTGAAGAAGATGAAAAATTTGGATTCTCATTTATATTCAAATACTTATTCAAGTATAAAAAATTTATAGTTCAATTGATTATTGGACTATTAGCTGGTAGTTTATTACAGTTAATCCTTCCTTTTTTAACACAAAGTATTGTTGATGTTGGTATAAAAAACCAAGATTTAAATTTTGTTTACTTAATATTATTCGCGCAACTATTTCTCTTTATAGGAAAAGCATCCTTAGAAATCATTAGAAGTTGGATTTTATTACATTTAAGTACTCGAATAAACATTTCGTTAATCTCTGATTTCTTTATCAAATTAATGAAACTACCTATCTCCTATTTTGATGTTCGTATGACAGGAGATTTATTACAAAGAATTAACGACCACAAACGTATCGAACGAATTTTAACAACCTCTTCTTTAACTGTTTTATTTTCTTTTTTTAACCTAATTATTTTCAGTTTAGTTTTAGGATATTATAGTTTACAAATATTCGGAGTATTTGTTTTAGGAAGTGTTTTATACTTTGGTTGGGTCTTGTTTTTCTTCAAAAAAAGAAAAGAATTAGATTACAAACGATTCTCTCAGGTAAGTCAAGAACAAAGTAAAGTTATTGAACTTATTAACGGAATGCAAGAAATTAAGCTCCACAATGCAGAAAGACGCATGCGTTGGAATTGGGAGTATGTTCAAGCTCGTTTATTTAAAGTTGCTACTAAGAGTTTGGCTTTAGAACAAACACAAAGTGTAGGTTCTAACTTTATCAATGAGCTAAAAAATATGTTTATAACCATTTTATCAGCTAAACTTGTTATTGATGGAGACATTACTTTAGGAATGATGATGGCTATAAGCTATATCGTTGGTCAATTAAACGGACCAATAACGCAATTAATAAATTTTATGCGTGATGTACAAGACGCTCAAATATCTATTGATAGATTAGGGGAAATTCACAATATGGAAGATGAAGAAAAACCTGAAGATGAAAAAGTAACTCATATCCCTGAAAAAAAATCTATAAAACTTAGCAATATCTCTTTTAGATATACAGGAGGTTTGGAGCCTGTATTAAAAGATTTATCCTTAGAGATTCCTGCCAATAAAACCACCGCTATAGTTGGGGTTAGCGGAAGTGGAAAAACAACCTTAATGAAATTATTGCTTGGTTTTTACCAAGTAGATTCAGGAGATATAACTATTGGAAATTTTAATTTAAAAAATATTTCACAAAAAGAATGGAGAAGAAACTGTGGCGTAGTCATGCAAGAGGGCTATATCTTTAATGACTCCATTGCAAAAAATATTGCTGTTGGGGAAGATTATGTTGATAAAGATAAGCTAGCGCATGCAATAAACGTTGCCAACATAAATGACTATATAGAAGGATTGCCATTAGGGTATAACACAAAAATAGGTAGCGAAGGAAACGGATTAAGTACAGGACAAAAACAACGATTATTAATTGCTAGATCTGTATATAAAAATCCAAAGTTTTTATTTTTTGATGAAGCCACTAGTGCATTAGATGCTAATAACGAGAAAGTAATTATGGGAAAATTAAATGAATTTTTCTCTAATAAAACAGCAGTTGTAATTGCTCACAGATTAAGTACCGTAAAAAATGCTCATCAAATAGTAGTGCTAGACAAAGGAAAAATTATCGAAAAAGGAACACACGAAGAGCTCATTAAACTAAATGGAAGTTATTATCATCTGGTAAAAAATCAATTAGACTTAGGTAAATAAAATATAAAATCTTCATTACGATAAGAGAAACGACGAAGTAACTTTATTAATTTAGAGCAAAATTGTTTCGTTTTACTCACAATGGCAAAAAAAATCTCTCGCGAAGAATAGACACAAACCTTGAGTGTCTATAAATGATCAAGGATTTAATCAATTTATAAATTATTTTAAAATGAAAAAATCAATTTTAAACTTAGGTAAAGCTTTAAATAAAGCAGAACAAAAAAACATCTTAGGAGGTAACAACCCTGTATTACCTATTTGTAAATGCAATACTGTAGGAACGATTATAAATCAACCATGTGACGGTATTGGAACTGGGTGTGGTATTATAGACATTGAAGTTCCTGATATTTGTGATGCATTTCCTACTTTTTGCTAATTAAAAACTTATAGATTATTATGAAAAAACAAATTTTGAATTTAGGTAAAGTTTTAAATAAAGCTGAACAAAAAGCTATTAATGGCGGAATTGCTCAATGTGATCAGTATAATCATTGTAATGGATCAGGATTTTGCTGTTCTGGTGGTGGATGTAAAAGAATAGGAGATCCTGGAGTAATATGTGATGCAGAACTACCTAGACCATATTTTTCTCTATAAAGAATTTACGCAAAGCATAAGTATGCAAAATCTAATATTTTAAAACAACTAAATAATTTAATTATGAAAAAATCAATTTTAAACTTAGGTAAAGCTTTAAATAAAGCAGAACAAAAAGAAATTAACGGAGGGATATCAAGAAAAGAATTTTGTGCTACAAAAAAAATGATTCTTTTAGGAGATTATCAAGGTGATTTAAATTACGGCTTCAATAGTTTTTATCGTCACTGTGGTAGATACGGATACACACTAAATTAATACTAAATAAGAGAGAGTTACCCCTCTCTCTTTATTTAATTTTTTAAAATGAAAAAAATTATTCTTCTCTTTTTTTATATCACTAGTTGTTTTTCACAAAAAGCGCTTCACGAAATTCCTTTTAACCTAATTAATAATAAAATATATTTAAATGTTATAGTTAAGAACAAGCTTTTAAAAATGATGCTTGACACAGGTGAATACGGAACGGTGTTTAATATAAAAAATCCTGTTTTAAAAAAAATAAATCAAAGAGCTATTTATAAAAACCCTTTACAACTTAACATTAATAACTTAATAAAAAAAGTAAACCTTATAAGGTTTAATAACCTAAATAAATATTTAGATGAATATTGTGATGGTATATTAGGTATCGATTTTTTTAAAGATTATATACTAGAAATTAATTATCACAAACAAGTGATTAAACTGTACGGTAGTCAAGACGAAAACATTAAAAAAAATTATTTAAAATTAGAAACTAAACAAAACGATAAAAACATAGAGCTTTACAAAAGATTTACAACAAAATTAGAGATATCAACAGTTAATGGTAAACAAATATTTGGTGATTTTATTATTGATACTGGTAGCAGCAGAGGTATTACTACAATTAACTCTTTTCAAAAACTAAAAAACACTGAGCCAATTTTCAGTATTAAAACAACAAATGCTAGTCCTCATGGATTTAACTCACCTCAATACTTTAAGATAAAATCATTAACTTTTAATAAAAAAAAATATCCTTTTTTAATTATTGACAACAATGAAGATGTAAGAATAGAAAACAAAAATACACCTATTTTTAAAGGAATTATTGGCGGGAAATTTTTAAAAAATTTTAACATAATAATTGATTTTAAAAAATCTCAGGTATTTATCAAAGAACTTGATTTTAAAAGAAATCATAATTTCATTACAGATGGTATTAAACTAAAAGACTATAGAAAAAAAGGTGAAAAAATAACCATTGCAAGTATAATTGAAGAAACTGGTAAAAACCTACAATTAAACGATAGAATACTAAAGATAAACAATGTTAAAATAAATAAAATTGACATAAACAAATATCGTTTAAACAAAAATAAAATAGGATCGGTTAATTATTACACAGTAAAAAGAGGCAAGCGTATTTTACAATTTAAAAAGACTGTAAAAAACTTTAACACCTCCTTATAAAAAAATTCTCTCGCGAAGAATAGACATAAACCTTGAGTGTCTTTAAATGATCAGGGATTTGATCAAAATTAAATTATTTTAAAATGAAAAAATCAATCTTAAACTTAGGAAAAGCTTTAAACAAAGCACAACAAAAACAAATTAATGGTGGTTTCGATTGCAGTCAATTCCCTTTTGGCATTTGTTTTGGTCCTGTACCAGGATGCCTGCCTTGTAATCAAATGCAAAACTACCCTGGAGCAAGTAGGTGTGCTTTGATGCATACTAGTTGTGATTCTGGTGAACTTAACTAAAAGACTAACATGAAGGAAGATAATATTACATTCTATAAACACCTACTTCCTTCATTAATTTAGAGGAGAATAATATTCTCCTCTTTTATAATTATTAAAAAAATATGCCAGAAAATAATCAAGACATAGAAATACGTAGTGAAGAAGTACAAGATATACTAAACCAAGTACCAAATTGGATGATTCGTTGGGGTAATACGTTATTTCTTAGCTTAATAATAATGATTTTATTTATAACATGGTTTGTAAAATACCCTGATATTATAAGTACTGAAGCAATGATTACCACCTCTTTTCCTCCTGAAAAGTTACACGCAAAATCTTCAGGTAAATTTGAAGTATTTTTAACCAGTGAAAATAAAAACGTATCTGAAGGTGAAGTACTTGCTGTTATAGAAAATAGTGCTATATATGATGATGTCTTATTATTAAAAAACATATGCGATACAATAAAAATAAATCAAGATAATTTTTCCTTTCCTATCAACAAACTACCCTTTTTAATTCTTGGAGACATTACAAGTAGTTATTCTCAATTTGAAAACAACTACTCTGAATATATTTTAAATAATAAGTTAACCCCATTTAAGTCAGAAAGTTTTGCCAACAGAATGTCTGTAATTGAAGCCAAAGGAAGGTTGCAAATTTTATTATCACAAAAAGAATTAAACAAAAAAGAATTAGAGTTTAAAGAAATAGACCTTAATAGAAGTAAAAAAATGTTTACAAAAGGGGTAATATCTGCAAAGCAAAAAGAACAAAAAGAAATAGATTATTTACAAGCAAAGAGGTCTTATAAAAGTATTGAAGCTTCTATTTCTCAAATTAGAGAATTAATAAATAATTCAACAAAAAATTTAAAAGGAACCGTTATCAAAAAAACTCAAAATGATAGCCGTTTAAAAAAGAAAGCTATCCAATCTTTTCTTTACTTAAAAAAAGCCATAAAAGATTGGGAAAAACAATACGCATTAATATCTTCTATAAATGGTAAGGTTTCTTTTTTATCTTTTTGGGATAAAAATCAAACTGTAAAAACAGGTGATTTAATATTTACAGTTATTCCTACCAAAAACAATTATTTTATAGGAAAAATTAAAGCCCCAGCAACAAATTCAGGAAAAATAAAAAAAGGACAAAGAGTACAAATAAAATTACTAAACTATCCTTCTGATGAATTTGGAGAATTAAATGGAAAAATACTTTCCATTTCACAAATTCCGAACGAACAAGGAAATTACCTAATAAATGTTAAACTACCTCAAGATTTAAAAACTACTTACGGTAAAGAAATAGTATTTAAACAAGAAATGAAAGGTAGCGCAGATATTATAACTGAAGATTTACGCCTGATAGAGCGTTTTTTCTATCAACTAAGAAATATTGTTAAATAAAAAAATTCTTTCTCGAAGAATAGACACAAACCTTGAATATCTATAAAAGATCAAGGTTTTAATCAAAATCAGTACTAAGAATCTACCCTCTTTTTTATCATAATAAAAGCGAACTTAAAATTCTATTTTTTATTTTTTCAATAGTTTATTTACTAAAAAGAACTAAATTAGCAAGCTTGTTAAAATTATAAACTTAGCAACACAAACTGTTATAATAACTATAAAAGAAATACGAACATGAGTCCGAACGATGACAGAAAAATAACCGAAAAACTACAACCAAAAACTTGGAACGAAATAAAAACAAATGATTCTTGGGCTATTTTTAAAATTATGGCCGAATTTGTTGAAGGATACGAGAAATTAAGTAAAATTGGTCCTTGTGTATCTATTTTTGGTTCAGCACGAACAAAAACTGACGACCCTTATTATAAACTAGCCGAAGAAGTAGCTTTTAAATTAACACAAAACGGATTTGGAGTAATTACTGGTGGTGGCCCAGGAATTATGGAAGCCGGTAACAAAGGAGCTCGAAGAGGAAAAGGAACTTCGGTTGGCCTAAACATTGAGTTACCATTTGAACAACACGATAATCCTTGGATTGACCGCGATAAAAACTTAAACTTCGATTACTTTTTTGTACGCAAAGTAATGTTTGTAAAGTACTCACAAGGTTTTGTTGTAATGCCAGGAGGTTTTGGTACTATGGATGAACTTTTTGAAGCAATTACTTTAATTCAAACCAATAAAATTGGTCGTTTTCCAATCGTTTTAGTTGGTAAGAAATTTTGGGGTGGTCTGTTAGATTGGATTAAAAACACCTTATTAGAAGAAGGTAACATTAGTGAAAAAGATTTAAACTTATTTAGAGTTGTTGATACTGCTGATGAAGCGGTAGAACATTTTAATAAGTTTTATACGAAATACCAATTAAAACCTAATTTTTAAAAATAATTATCTTTAGGGCTTGTTAAATAAATAACAAGCCTTTTTATTTTAAATTTGAAACAAAAAAAACTCCTTTTATTATCTTTTATATTATTGTGCTGTCATAACTTAATAGCACAAACAAACTCTATTGATATAAAAGCAAAATTAAATGTTAAAAATGATTTACTTCATATTCAACAAAAAACAGTCTTTTACAACAATTCTTCTGTAAATTTAAACACTATTTTTTTACATAATTGGGCTAACAGTTTTAAAAACAATAAAACACCTTTAGCAAAACGTTTTATTGAAGATTATAAAAAGGATTTTTTCTTTGCTAAACAAAAAGACAAAGGATACTCAAAAATTCACAGGCTATCTATAAATTTTAAACAAGTTAAATTTAAAGAACAACAATCAGACATTATTAAAGTTGATTTACACAAAACTTTAAAACCAAATGATAGTATAATATTAACAACTACCTATACTGTAAAAATCCCTAACGCTAAATATACTGGGTACGGAAAAACAAAAACAGGATATCATTTACGTTTTTGGCATCTTATTCCTGCTGTTCATCAAAAACAATGGAAACTACAAAGTAATTTAAATTTAGATGATTTATATCAAAACTTATCCAATTATAAAATACATATAAACATACCTCAAAAATACATTTTTAAAAGCAATCTAAATCAAATAAAAGAAAAAGGCAAAACACGTACCAACTACTACTTAACAGGTAAAAAGAAAAAAGATATTATTCTTCATATCGACTCTATTAAAACCTTTATTACATTTAAAACAAAAAAGAAAAGAATAAAAACAGATCTTTATTTAAATAAAATTTCAAAAGACACCACTGTTAAAATTATAAATAAACAACTTAATTTTATTGAACAATTTTTAGGAAAAAATCCTCATAAAGAAATACTTGTTGACGCAACTACTGTTAATAAAAATTCTTTGTATGAAATATATGGGTTACCTAAAATATTAAAACCTTTTCCTAAAAATTTCAGGTGGGAGATTAATTTTTTTAGAGCGCTTTCAAAAAAATATCTTGAAGATGTGTTAATCACGGATAAAAGAACAGATTATTGGCTTACTGAAGGCGTAGAAACTTTTTTAATGATGAAATATATTGAAAAATTTTACCCAAAAATTACTGTTTTAGGTAAATATTCAAAATATTGGCCTATAAAAACCTATAACATTTCAAAATTAAAACAAAACGATAAATATAGTCTTGTATATCAGTTTAGTGCACGTAAATTTTATGATCAATCTTTAACAACTTCTTCCGACTCTCTTTCAAACTTTAATCGTAAAATAGTAAGCCCATACAAAGCAGGTTTAGGATTACTTTATTTACAAAAATTTATTGGAGGAGACACTTTAGTAAAATCTTTAAAAGAATTTTACGCAAAAAATCAATTAAAAATAAGTCATAGCAGTAGTTTTAAAAAAATACTAACAAAAAATACTTCAAAAAATTTAAACTGGTTTTTTAACGACTACATAAAAACTAATAAAAAAATTGATTACAAAATATCAAACGTTGTAAATACTAAAAATAAAGACTCCTTATTAGTTACAATTAAAAATAAGAGAAATTTTCCTTCTCCTTTTTCTCTATATGGAATAAAAAACAAAAAAATTAAATTTAAAAAATGGATTAGCGGTACTGACTCTACAAAAACAATTAAATTAAAAAAAGGTAACTTTAACAAACTTGCTTTAAATTACGAGAACTCTTATCCAGAATATAATTCGCTAGACAATTTCAGAAGCACCACTAACAAACTAATTAACAAACCATTACAGTTTCGTTTTTTTAAAGATATTGAAAACCCATATTACAATCAATTATTTTATTACCCAGATTTTAAATACAATTTATATGACGGATTAATCGTTGGTGTTAACATTAATAATAGATCTGTGGTAAACCATAATCTAGAGTTTAGTATAACACCTAATTACAGCACAAAAAGCAAAAAAATTACAGGATCTTACGCTTTTTCCTATAATCACTTTTTCAAACAATCACAACTCTATAAAATCCGTTATAGTTTTAGCGGGAGTAGTTTTCATTATGCTCCAAAACTTAAGTACAATGCCTATATCCCTTCTATAAACTTTCAATTTAGAAGAAAAAACCTTCGTGAAAATGGTATAAAATTATTAACCGCTAGATTAATTAGCGTAAAAAAAGAAATCGAACCTAACCAACCTTTAAAAGAAAGTGATAAATATAATATTTTTAATTTAAGATATATTCGTTCAAAATTTGATGCTATTAATAGAACTACCTATGCAATAAACACCGAATTTAATGCTAGTTTTAGTAAAGTAACTACTGATTTTCGTTATCGTCGATTTTTTTCAGCTGATAGAAGTTTTGATATTCGATTTTTTGGAGGCTTATTTTTACACAATAAATCTGAAGGTGATTATTTTAGCTTTGGATTAAACAGAGGTTCTGATTATTTATTTGAACAAAACTTATTTGGGCGATCAGAAAACGAAGGAATTTTTAGCCAACAATTTGTAGTAGATCAGGCAGGTTTTAAATCTAAATTTAACAAACCATATTTTTCTAATCAATTCATAGCGTCAATAAACACAAGTGTTAGCGTATATAAATGGGTCGAAGTTTATAACGATTTTGCAATATTGAAAAATAAAAATCATTCTCCTAAATATTTTTATGAAAATGGAGTGCGCTTAAATTTTATTCCTAATATTTTTGAACTTTACTTACCTGTTTATACAAACGAAGGTTTTGAAGTAAACCAAAAAGCTTATCCATCAAAAATTCGATTTATTGCTACTACAAGTATTGATCAAATTTATAATTTTCTACGAAGAGGTTTATTATAGATACTTCAACAAATCTTGTTTTTTTACTGTTTTTTTGAAGAATAATCAATGAAAACTCAAATTTTTAAATTTCAACTAAAAAAACTATCTTTGTAACCATTCCAAAATTAGAAGATTATGTCGCAAAATACCGAAACAGCTAACACTCAACAACTTTCTTTTCAAGATTTTAAAAATGAAGTTTTAAATGACTATCGAATTGCTCGTATAAGCAGAGAATGTAGTTTATTAGGACGTAGAGAAGTTTTAACAGGTAAAGCAAAATTCGGAATTTTTGGTGACGGAAAAGAAGTACCACAATTAGCTATGGCTAAAGCTTTTCAAAATGGTGATTTTAGATCTGGTTACTACCGTGACCAAACCTTTATGATGGCTATTGACCAATTAACACCTCAACAATTTTTTGCCGGACTTTATGGACATGCTGATATTAATGTTGATCCAATGTCTGGAGGTCGTCAAATGGGAGGGCATTTTGCAACACACTCTTTAGATGAAAATGGAGAATGGAAAAACCTTACAGGCCAAAAAAATTCTTCTGCAGATATCTCTCCAACTGCTGGTCAAATGCCTCGTTTGTTAGGATTAGCACAAGCGTCAAAAATTTACCGTAACGTTAAAGGGTTAGAAAGTTTTACAAATTTTTCTAATCAAGGAAACGAAGTTGCCTGGGGAACCATAGGTAATGCAAGTACTTCTGAAGGATTATTTTTTGAAACTATTAATGCCGCAGGTGTTTTACAAGTGCCAATGGTTATGAATGTTTGGGATGATGAATACGGAATTTCGGTACATGCAAGGCATCAAACAACAAAAGAAAGTATTTCTGAAATTTTAAAAGGGTTTCAAAAAGAAAACGATACAAATGGTTATGAGATTTTTGTCGTAAACGGATGGGATTATGTGCAATTAATTGACACTTATAATAAAGCATCAAAAATTGCGAGAGAACAACACATTCCTGTATTAATACACGTAAAAGAATTAACACAACCTCAAGGACACTCTACGTCTGGCTCACATGAAAGATATAAATCTGCCGAACGTTTACAGTGGGAGCAAGAATTTGATTGTATTGCTCAAATGCGAAAATGGATTTTAGAATTCGAATTACAAGATGAAGATGGAGGTGTTTTAAAATTTATTGATTCTGAAGAAGAGTTACAAAAAATAGAAAAAGAAGCTAAAAAAGAAGTAAGCAAAGCTAAACGTGATGCTTGGAGTGCTTATACAAATGAAATAAAAGCTGAAGTTACTGCTGCCGTTGATTTATTAGAAATAATAGCTCAAAAAAGTAACAACGGATCATTTATTACAAAGTATAAAAATGATTTAGCTGCCATAAGCGAACCTATTAGAAAAGATATTTTAGTAGCTACTCGTAAAACTTTACGTTATTTAAAAGATGAAAATTTTACCGAAAAAATAACATTACAAAACTTTATTAAAACAGCAATTAAAGATGCTGGCGTAAAATTCTCTGCGCACTTATTAAGTGAAACAGCTTTAGCTACTGATAAAATTTCATCAAAAGCACCAACTTACGCAGCTGAAAAAAACATGGTTGACGCTCGTATTGTTATGCGTGATAATTTTGATGCTATATTTAAAAAATATCCTGAAACTTTAATTTTTGGTGAAGATGCTGGATATATTGGTGATGTAAATCAAGGATTAGAAGGTTTACAGGAAAAATATGGTGAATTAAGAGTTTCAGATACTGGTATTCGTGAAGCAACAATTTTAGGTCAGGGTATTGGAATGGCAATGCGTGGTTTACGTCCAATTGCTGAAATTCAATATTTAGATTACCTTTTATATGCTTTACAAATTATGAGCGACGACTTAGCAACACTTCGTTACCGTACTTTTGGTAAACAAAAAGCACCGTTAATTATTCGTACACGAGGACACCGTTTAGAAGGAATTTGGCATTCAGGTTCTCCAATGGGTGGAATTATAAATAATATTCGTGGAATTCATGTACTAGTTCCTAGAAACATGACCAAAGCCGCTGGTTTTTACAACACGCTATTAGAAGGTGATGATCCTGCTTTAGTAGTAGAGTGTTTAAATGGATATCGCTTAAAAGAAGAGTTACCAACAAATTTAGGTGAATTTAAAACTCCGATTGGTGTTGTTGAAACCATAAAAGAAGGAACTGATATTACTGTTATTTCTTACGGATCTACACTTAGAATTGTAGAAGAAGCCGCTAAAGAATTATTACAGGTTGGTATTAATATAGAAATTGTAGATGCACAAAGTTTATTACCTTTCGATTTAAACCACGACACTGTAAAATCGGTTATAAAAACAAACCGTTTATTAGTAGTTGATGAGGATGTTCCTGGTGGAGCTTCTGCTTATTTATTACAAGAAATTGTTGAAAATCAAAACGGATACAAATATTTAGATAGTAAACCTCAAACATTAACAGCAAAAGCACATAGACCTGCTTATGGTACTGATGGAGATTATTTCTCTAAACCATCTGCTGAAGACATTTTTGAAAAAGTTTATGAAATTATGCACGAAGCAAATCCTGTGGAATTTAAGAGTTTGTATTAAGCTGAATAATAAAATTAAAAATCCCAAACTAGTTAGTTTGGGATTTTTTATATCACTTTAAACTGTGTTACAAAATCATCTTTAATATCTTTATAGCTATTCGTACAATATACATGATCTATAGTTTCTTTTAATTCATCAAAACCATAGTTAAATTGTGCATGCGTTACATATAAAGAAACATTTAATGCTCCTTGTTTTTTTAATGCTTCTGCTAAAAATTTAAACGTCCTTCCTCCATCAGCTAAATCATCAACAATTAAACATTCTTTCCCCTTTACATCTCCCTGGATACTTATTACAGGTACTCCGTTTATTCTTACTTTATTTGACGGAACCAAATCTGCATTTAATTTTTCAGCTATTTCATGCGTAGTTTTATAAGCGCCTGCATCTGGACTTATTAATATTGGATTTCCAATTTTAAGATATGCTTCCTTAACGTATTCAAAATTCTTTAATTCAACCGAATTATTAATTAAAGCTAAACTAATTGAACTATGTGGATGCAATATTTCAACTCTATCAAAATTTAGTGAATTAATAAAATTTGCTATTACTTTTAAATCGAAAGATTCACCAATATTAAAACGCCTGTCAGATCGCTGCCCAATTAAACAAGTAATTGTTAATATTGCTATCGCGTTTTTATTTGTAGTGTTTACAGCATTCCATGCTTCTTTTACAGCTGCTATTCTAAATAAATCTTCGTAAGAATTCCCTCTAATTTTAATATGTAAATCTCCCGCTTCTATAATTTTAGCAGCAACTTGCCCATCTTTAAATTTCTTTATTTCGTATTTCATAACTTAAATTTTATACACTTTCATTTATACGTCCTCTAACATCTTGTAATGTTACCTCATTTAAAAAGGCACCGTCTTTATATATGATTTGTAACTCACCTTGCTCCTCCTCTTCAACAGAAGCTTGATCTATTAAAACATATTCATTATCAACCAAATCTACTTTTACCAATCCTTTTGCCGATTTCTTTATTCCGTCATCTGTAATTGGGTCTTTAAAAATTTCTCTTCGTTCACCATTAACAACAACAGATGTTGCTTTCATTGCAAATCCAAAAGTATCTCTTGTGTTAAATTGGTATGTAAAAGAACCAATACCCAAAACAACATTTGTTGATGCAAACCCTTTATCGTGTAATCTTTTACATATTTGTTCAGCTCTTTCTGTGGTTATACTATCTCCATAAATAGCACCAATATGCGCATCTAAAACTTTAAAACCTTCTTTATTTATAGTACCTCCAAAAATATCCCAAAGTAATTCTACTACTCCTTTTTCTTGTGGTGTTGTTCCGTTTATACTTTGATTCTCTCCACAAATAATGTCTACTGGATCTCCACTATCAGGTCTTATTACCAATTTACCATCTCTAGATAAAACCTCTTCTTTTAATTTTGGTAAATAATCAGTAAGCACTTTCCATAAATCCCAAGTATCACTTACTACAGATAATATTCCTGTTGGATACGTATTCATTAATGCTCTAAATGTACCTATTTCATCATCTTTTGTTCCAGCACACATTACAGAATGTTCTGTTGCATTTACAGATCCAACTACAAATCCTTTTGCATTGTAATATTTACGCAATCCACTAATAACAGGAAGCGTGTCTGACCCCATAAAAACACTTGCATGTCCCATACCTGAAGATAAGGCACTTTGTAAACCTCCCATTCCTCTCATAGAAAAATCGTGTCCTTGAAAATCAATAAAAGCAACATTTTCGCTATCGGTTAATAATGCCCACTTTTTAAAGATTCGTTTATATAAAATTGCTATTGTAGCCGATGTCATTGGTTGCCATAGCATGGTAGATAATATGGTTTCTAAAAAATTAGTAATCCAATAAAAATCTTTATGTGTATTTACAACAGTAAGCATAGGTACTCTAATTGGTACCTCTACGCCTTCTGGTAATGATTTAACTTGTATTGGTAAATATTGTAAATCATGTAATTGTTCGTAATGAGTTACATCATATTCAGCTCCTAGATATAAAGAAAGTTCTTCTTTGATTTCGTTACAAACTTCTTCTTTATTTTTCGAAAAAAAATTGTCGTTAAAATAATCGTGTAACCATTTAATAACATATTGCTGCCCGAAAGAAACTACTTTATCACACCCTTTAGGTGCATATTTATTACTTCTTGGTGTCCAATTAGAATAAACTTCTTCTGTTCCTTTTGGGTATTGTTGGTGGTGTCCTGTTTTATAACCGTCGGTTAATAATAATCCATTCATAGAAATAATGTTTTAATTTGCGTTATTACAACACAAATATATAATGTGTTTTAATCTTAAACTAGTTTTATTTGCGTTATTTTTACACAAATAACATAAACCACTATAAACAAGTGATTAAACCTCGAAAATAATCCCTTCTTTTTTAAGTTGAAAGTATCTTTTTTTATTAAACTGGAATAAGTTTGCAGGTCTACCAGAGCCTTTTGACACTTTTTCGTCAAGCTCGTCAAGTACATTTAAACCAATAATCTTCTTCCTAAAATTTCTTCTATCAACAGCTCTTCCTAAAAGGGTTGTGTATAATTTTTCTAAATCTGAAAACGGAAACTTTGCATCAAGTAATTCAAAACCTAAAGGCTCATAAGTAATTTTCCCTTGTAATCTTTCTATAGCAGCTTTCAGTATTTCTTTATGATCAAAAGATAAATCTGGTAATTCGTCAATATTAAACCACTCTGCTTGTTCAGCGTCAGTTGATGCCTGTACTCTAAATTCATTAGGGCGTACTAATCCAAAGTAAGCAACAGATACTACTCTTCCTCTAGGATCTCTATCTGGTAATCCAAATGTATACAACTGCTCTAAATAATTAATCTTTACTCCTGTTTCTTCTTTAAGTTCTCTCTCCACAGCTTCTTCTAATGATTCTGTATTTAAAACAAAACCGCCAGGTATTGCCCATTTACCCTTAAAAGGTTCGTATTTTCTTTTAATAAGTAATATTGATATAACACCTGCTTCATAACCAAAAACAACTGCATCTACTGATAATTTTATGGCTTGCTCACTCATATATATGTGTAATTTATACACAAAAATAGTTAAATTTATGCTCTCAACAAATGATTACCTATCGCACACTGTAAACAATGTTTTTCTGCGCAATAATTATTTTTAAGTTCTAATAACGCTTGACTATCAAAAGCGCTGGTTACATCAATTTTTAAATCTGAAAATTTGTTAATAATTGAATTCTTTTCTGGTTTAATTTGCTTAATTAATTTAAAAAAGTCTTCTTCATTAACTTCTTCTCCCTTACTTTGTTTGTATACAAATTGTAACGGTATAATGGTATTTATCAATAATAAATCAACAAATGATTTTGTGAGTTTTTTCAATGTTTTTTTTGATCCGGTCTCAAACGTATAATGTTCTTTCCAAAAATCATTTACTTCAACTGAAAATAACTTATAAAAATCTTCTATTTTATTTAATTGCATTAATTTAGAAAACAAATTTTGATGTTTATGAAACAATGCCACTAATTGAGCAATTCGAATGGTTGGAAAATTTGTGGGGCGCATTCTAAAAAACTGAAATAAATTATTTGCAATGGGTTCTAGATTATGTTTATGCTTTAAGTAATTATACTCTTTTTTTAATTGAATGAAGTATTCATTTTCAACATCCTTTTCTAAAAAACCTGCTTGACCAAATAATAAAGCAGAAAGCTCCTGTTCGTTAAAGCAAACTTTTCTTAGCGTAGAAAAACTAAACGATTGCACTAATTGTAAAAAAGCGTCTCCATTAATTTTTAACCCAAAATTTTTAGCTAATAATTGAAATAATACAGCTTCATAATCATTATTTGAGCGCGATAATAATTCTTTTATTAAAACTGATTTATTTTCTAACCGTTCTAGGTACAATCGCTCTAACCAATTACTCATTAAAAATGAATCAACATTAACTATCTCCTTTTCACAAGGAATCCAACGTAATGTTTTAGAAAATAAATTTTGATAATTACCCAATAAATCTTCATTAACTAAACTCTTTAACTGAAGCGTTGGCATAGGTTTATTATTTTTCATAAATACTTCACAATCGTGCCGCCAAACTATATGCAAAATTACAGCATCATAATTCTCATCTTGTTCGTGTTTATGCGCATACCAATCGGAAGAATTAATATGAATTTCAATATTACCAACCCATAATTGATCGTTTATTTTTAACTGAGCATTTAAAAAATCAGGGCCAGCATTTGTATTACGAACACCAGCTTTAACTATCTGAATAGTTTCATTTAATTCAGATTTCAAATTATTTGCATCAAACAATTTGTATTGCCACATAAAATGTAGAAATTCTTCTTTCATAACCGTAAATTAGCAATTATTTTACGACTATCAAGATATGAAAAATATTTACAAATCACTTTTTATCAGCGGGTTTCCCGTTTTTTCTTTAATTATTTTTATAAAAACAATTATAAATATTGATTTTAATATCAATGAAATAGGACTCTTAATTTCATCTCTTACTGTTATTGTTTTCTTTTCGATGTTATTTATAAAACCAGTAGCTAGAACAACGAAAAATTTACAATTCTACTCAACTTTTATAGTTATCGGTTTTGTTTTAAATCTTTTTAATTTCGAACAAAAATCGCTTCTTATAGCGGTAATTTTAACTTTAGGTTGGTTAGCATATTTAACTTGGTATTCTTCTTTTAATTTTAGAAATACCTCAATTTTAGATGTTGGAAAAACACTTCCTAATTTTACTCTTAAGAATAGCCAAGAAGAAGATATCTCAATAGATAATTTATCTGGAAATTTTAATATATTCATTTTTTACCGCGGTAATTGGTGTCCGCTTTGCATGGCTCAAATACAAGAAGTTGTAAATCAGTATAAGGAATTAGAAAAAAGAAATACCAATATGGTTTTGATAAGTTCTCAACCTCACAAATTCACTGAAAATTTGGCAAAAAAACATAAAGTTCCTTTTCATTTTTTAGTAGACAACGATAACATTGTTGCGAAACAACTTGGTATTCTTCATAAAAACGGATTACCCGCAGGTTTTCAAGTTTTTGGTTATGACGCTGATGTTATTTTACCAACTGTTCTTATTACCGATAAAAACAATAAAATTATTTTTGCTGATTTAACCGATAATTACCGAGTACGACCAGAACCAGAGAATTTTATTAAAGTTATAGACAACTATAACAATTAAATTTGTTACCATAAGTTTTTAAAATAGTTAAACATTAATTTTTCTTAAAAGCAATTGTAGTTTTGCTTTATAAATAATATTAAATTATATGAATAGTATAGAAAGTTTACAATGGCGTTATGCTGTTAAAAAATTCGACGAAAATAAATCACTCTCAGAAACACAAATAAATACATTAAAAGAAGCTTTTAATTTAACTGCTACTTCTTACGGATTACAACCTGTTAAAATGGTGGTTATTAAAAATAAAGAAATTCAACAAAAATTAGTTGAACATTCTTGGAATCAACCACAAGTATTACAAGCTTCACATGTATTAGTTTTATGTATTCCTAAAGAATACGGCACAAAAGATGTTGATAATTATTTCTCATTAGTAAAAGCTACTAGAAATACTCCTGATGAAATTTTAAATCCTTTTAAAGAAATGCTTACTTCGTCTATCGGAAGTAAATCGTCAGAAGAATTAAAGGTTTGGAATAAAAATCAAGCATATATCGCTTTAGGTAATTTAATGACAGTTGCTGCAAACGAACAAATAGATTCGTGCCCTATGGAAGGATTTATTCCTGAAAAATATGATGAAATTTTAGAATTAGATCAACATAACTTAACATCTGTTTTAGTATTACCTGTTGGTTTTAGAGCGGAAGATGATTATATGAAAGATTTGAAAAAGGTTCGTAAAAATATAGCGGACGTTATTATTGAAATTTAACATTTTTAATTAATCATAAAAGATGTTCGTCAACCTAAACTTGTTTAAGGTTCTCATTGGAAATAAATAATTTATTGAGTGATGAGATTCCGAAATAAATTTGGAATGACACGTAGAAATAGAATTATGATACAAAAAGAGCAGAACATTATCTTTATGTTCTGCTCTTTACATTTATTAAACCCTTTGCATTTAATTTATAATTACAAATTAGTACATTCGTAATTCATAATTAAACTGTATGCAACCACTACATATACTACTACTTATTCTTACCTATTTTGGTGTATTAATTCTTATTTCTTACATCACTGGTAAATCAGCAAACAACAACACCTTTTTTAAAGCTGACAATTCTTCTCCTTGGTATTTAGTTGCCTTTGGTATGATTGGCGCTTCATTATCTGGAGTTACCTTTATTTCGGTGCCTGGTTGGGTAGAAGGACAACAAATGAGCTACATGCAAATGGTGTTGGGTTATGTAGTTGGATATGCAGTAATCGGATTAATTTTACTGCCTCTTTACTATCGATTAAACCTTACATCAATTTATACTTACTTAGAAGATCGTTTTGGTAGATTTTCGTATAAAACCGGAGCGTCATTTTTCTTATTATCAAGAACTATTGGTGCTGCATTTCGTTTATTTTTAGTTGCTAATGTGTTACAATTAATACTGTTTGATGCATACGGAATTCCATTTTGGGTTACCGTAACTATTACCATTTTACTAATTTGGTTGTACACTTTTAAAGGAGGAATAAAAACTATTGTTTGGACAGATACTTTACAAACCTTATTTATGTTAATTGCAGTTGGTGTATGTATTGTTATGATTAAAGATGAAATGCAAATAGACAGTTTATCATCATACATCACCGAAAACAAACTTTCTAAAATGTTCTTTTTTGAGGATTGGAAATCTGGAAATTATTTTTGGAATCGATTTTTTTCTGGAGCTTTTATTGCTATTGTAATGACAGGTTTAGATCAAGATATGATGCAAAAAAACTTAACTTGTCGTAACTTAAAAGACGCTCAAAAAAACATGTTTTGGTTTACGCTTGTTTTAGTTGTTGTAAACTTTTTCTTTTTAGCTTTAGGAGTTTTATTAACCGATTACGCTACTACAAATGGTATTGCTGCGCATAAAGATCAATTATTTCCGATGATAGCTATGAGTGGCGATTTAGGTATAGCAACTTCGTTGTTCTTTTTATTAGGATTAATAGCAGCCGCATATTCAAGTGCTGATAGTGCTTTAACATCTTTAACAACATCATTTAGTATTGATATTTTAGAAATTGATAAAAAAGAAGATAATCAAGAAAAAGAGAAGGTTCGTAAGAAAATACATATTCTATTTTCATTTGTATTAATAGCTACTATTTTAGCTTTTAAATATTTTATTGCAGATGCTAGTGTAATTGCTAAAATATTTCAATTTGCAGGTTACACCTATGGTCCTTTATTAGGTTTATATGCCTTCGGATTGTTTACCAAATTTAAAGTTAAAGATAATTTAGTTCCAATAATTTGTATAATCTCTCCTATTTTCACCTACTTAATAAGTCTTTTTAGTAAAACGCAATTAAATTTCGATTTTGGCTTCTTTGTTTTAGTTCTTAACGGACTACTTACTTTCTTAGGATTATTAGCTATAAAACAACATAAAAATGCCTAAAAAAGGAAAAGCAAAAAACACTGCTAATAAAGCGAAGCATACTCGTTTAATGAAACAGAAAGAAAATAAAGTAAAACTAGAAAAGCAGCGTAATAAAGAACGTTTAAAAGCGCTTGTAAAAAAAATGAATGAACAAAAAGAGAAAAAAAACTAAATCACTATTGCTTAGTCAAACAAAAAAATGAAAACACAAATTAAATTAATATTAAATTTCCATATTTGCTATATAATTATTGCTTTTATTGTAGCTTCATGCAGTACATCTTCTAAAAAAAATAAAACAGACTTTTGTTCAAGTATTCATCGAAACGATAGCATAACACTATCTAACGAGCTCAATGAATTTACTGAACTTATGCAAAATAAAACAGGTGTTTATGTTTTAGAAGATGGTAGCGGATCAATGATTGCCAGAGCTTGGTTAACTGAATATGCTGAAAAAACCATAGACATTCAATACTTTATTTTCTCAACCGATAATGTAGGTCTGATTGCTTGTGATTATTTAATAAAAGCTGCTGATCGTGGCGTTAAAATTAGAATCATTGTTGATGATATTATGGTTGATTCAGACATAGAGGACATTCTTACATTTAATTCTCATAAAAACATTACTGTAAAAATTTATAACCCTGGTGTTAATTTAGGAAAGAATATTTTTCAAAAAATTCGAAAATTTACAACAGATTTTAGATCTGCTAACCAACGTATGCATAATAAAACATTTATTGTTGATGGTAAAGTTGTAATTACAGGAGGTCGTAACATAGCTGATGAATATTTTGATTACGATCATGAATATAATTTTAGAGATAGAGATATTTTATTAATAGGAAAAGAAACTAAAGAAGTTAATAAATCTTTTGATGAGTTTTGGAATAGTTCACTCAGCAAAGATGTTACTAGTATAATAGAAAAAAAGTCAGAAAATATTTTATCGGAAGATAGGTTTGATAATTTACATGAATATGCCTGCAATCCTGCTAATTTTTGGCCACAGATAAGAGAACGAATTAAAAATTTACCTAATACATTTAACTCTATTAAAGAGTCAGGTAAATTAATATGGCTAGATGATGTAATATTTATTTCTGATAATCCTGGCAAAAATGATGGAAAACATGGTTTAGGTGGTGGTGGAATTTCAACAACAGCTTTAATTAATTTAATTAAAAAAGCTAAATCATCTATAGATATACAAACACCCTATTTAATTACTACTGAATTAGCCCAAAATCTATTTAAGGAAGCTATAGATAGAGGTGTAAAAATTAGAATTCTTACTAATAGTTTAGCCTCTACAGATAATGTAGAAGCCTTTAGTAGTTATCAAACAGATAGAAAAAAACTATTAAATACAGGAATTAGAATATTTGAATTTCGTCCGGATGCAGCTGAACGCACAAAAATAATGACTGGTGAGCTTCAAGAAAAACTAAATCATAAACCAATTTTTGGTCTTCATGCAAAATCTATGGTTATAGATAATAAAACAACTGTTATAGGTACGTTTAACCTTGATCCTAGGAGCGCAAATCTAAATACAGAATGTATTGTTATTGTAAATTCTGAGAAAGTTTCAAAGAGTATTTTAAAAGGTATGGAAGAAGAATTTAAACCTGAAAATTCATGGGAAACAACATTAAAATACAATCCAGACTCTGAAGTGAGTAATTATAAACGTATAAAAACTTGGACTAGAAAAATAATTCCAAAAAACATATTATAAAATTGACTAATGAATAAATACTACCTATTATTTTTCGTCCTATTTTTGAATAGTAGCTTTGCTCAAAACAAATATAAAGAAGCCGAAGGTTTTTATAACCTATCTGGCTTTGAAGTTTCTTCTGGTTTATATTTACTAAAGAATACTACTTTTTTTTATTACTCAATGTTTGGGAATGTTGACTTGAAAATATACGGAAACTATTCAATTTCTGATCAAAATAAATTAAAACTAATCCCTAATGAAGAATTAAAGAAAGAGTTTTATTTATTTGGCTTAAAAAATAATCAAATAAAAAAAGACATTATTATTTTACAATACAATAAACCTTTTTCTAAAAAAGCTGAAAAATTATTTATAAACACAAATACTAAGCTAACTAAGTTCCCTGAATTTAAGCTAGGTTCAAAAACTGTTTCTATAAACTTAAAACTACCTAAATCAAAAAAAATACAACTTGAGTTTAATGAATCAAAAACAACAATGATTAAGATTGTTAATGATTTTAATGACATAAAAATTTATCATAATTATTATGCTAACATGGTAAGTATGGTTTCAAAAATGTCTTTTAATTCAGAAAAGGGAACACTAACAAATTATAACTCCTCCAAAGCTACAAGAATTCAAAAAAAAGAAATTAATGATAAAACAAAAGAAAAAATAAACAACTACATTGAGTCTAGCAAAAAGAGAAAGACCATAACTAGGAAAGGAAAAATATATACAAAAATATAATATTTTTATATAAAAAAACCAAGTTAAAAAACTTGGTTTTTTTTAATCTTTCAACACTTAAAAACTATTTATCAATAGATCCTAAAACACGTTTCATAAAATTATTTAGTGCTTCTTTTTTAGGAGTACCATCTTTAACCATTTTGTCTACTTCAATAGCGCCATACATATTAGAAATTAACTCACCAATAACATCTAATTCTTCATCTTTTAATGACGAAACTTCAGTTAAAGCTTCTAATGTTTCAATTGTTTCTAGTACGTAATCCTGGTCATTTTCTTCAATAAATGAAGTTAAGTGTTTTATAACTGGTAATTTCATAATATCTTACTATTTTTTCGATTTAATTAAATTAAAACCTTTTTAATACAATTTATCTACTTTACCAAGTTTGATAAAAGTTATACTACTTCGTTTACTAATTCTTTTAATACATCAAACTTGTTGGTTTGTGTTTGCTTTACAAATTTACCGTCAACAAAAGTTGCAAAAGTTGGTAAATTACTTACATCTGCTAGTTTTCTGCTTTCAGGAAACTTTTCTGCATCTGCAATAACAAAAACCGTGTTTTCGTTTTCAGTAGCCAACTTCTTAAATTTTGGTTTCATAATGCGGCAGTTACCACACCATGTTGCCGAATATTGCACAACTACTTTAGTGTTTTCTGAAATAATTTCAGTTAAATTATCCTGATTTAATTCTTGTACCATAATTTTATGCTATTAGAAAGGGGTTCGTGTAATTAAATCCCCCAATTTTTACACGAACAGATTCCTTTCTTAGTTTTTATTAGTTAGATGCTAAATATTCAGCAGTTCCTTTTGCATTTGGTTTCATGGCTGTTTTACCTTCTTCCCAGTTTGCAGGACATACTTCTCCATTTTTTTGAACATGAGCATATGCATCAATTAAACGTAAAAACTCATTTACATTTCTACCAACTGGCATGTGGTTTATTCCTTCATGAAAAACAGTTCCTTCTTCGTCAATTAAATACGTAGCTCTGTAAGTTACATTATCTCCAACAACTTGTACTGTTTGTGTAGCTTCGTCAAAAACCTCATCAGAAATATCTAAAATTCCTAAGATTGATGATAAATTACGGTTGCTATCTGCTAATAAAGGGTAAGTAACACCTTCAATTCCTCCGTTATCTTTTGGCTGATTTAACCATGCAAAATGTACTTCAGGAGTATCACAAGAAGCTCCGATTACTATTGTATTTCTTTTTTCAAACTCACCTAAAGCTGCTTGAAAAGCATGTAATTCAGTAGGACATACAAATGTAAAATCTTTTGGGTACCAGAATAACAATACTTTTTTCTTATTATTTTTAGCCTCTTCTAATACATTTACTTTGAACGTGTCTCCCATTTCGTTCATTGCATCTACACTTAAATTTGGAAATTGTTTACCAACTGCTGTTGCCATTTTTTATATTTTTTATTTATTAATATTCGTTTTACAAGTACAAATATACCAAGCAAATCATCTTGAATTAAAAAAAATTGATGCTAATTTTTTATTCCTTTATCAATTTTACTTATACTTTCAGCTTGCAATTATCACTTTAAGCTATCATGCGATTCTAAACTCTTATTCTTAGTAGAAAAAATCTAAAAGAGTTAATTATAATTTTATATCCGTTAATTCAATTACACTTATTCTTCTATTTTTGATTGAACTTAATAATACCTATGAGCAATTTAAAAAACAAAACAATTCCAAAAAATATTTTTACCAAAGTTACAAAAGCGCTTTCTTACTTCCCTTCTTTAGAAAACACCCCTATTACTTTTAAATTTAAAAAAAACATTAAAAAATCGACCATGCAAGCGCAACCTGAGTTTTTAACCGTTTTATTCGGAAAAAAACATAGACGTTATGTTATTTTTATTAGTGAAAAATTTAAAATATCTGGCACTGAATTAAAAACAAGAGACATTCCTTATGATGTTTTTGTAGGTTGGATTGGTCATGAACTAGGTCATATAATGGATTATGAAGAAATGAGCAACCTTGAACTAATTTGGTTTGGTTTTAAATATATACTGTTAGAAAAACACATTATTAATGCCGAAAGAAAAGCCGATCATTTTGCTGTAAAACAAGGAATGGAAGACTATATTATGAGAACCAAAAACTTCATTTTAAATCACGCCGATATAACACAAACCTATAAAAACAGAATGAAGCGTTATTATTTATCGCCAGAGGAAATTATGCAACTAGTTAACGATCGTGATAATGTTACTCTAAAACCTTAAAGGTTTAGCTGTTCTTTTACAAATATTTCCCATTCTGCAAACTTTTCACTTCCCATAACTCTTTCCATTTTTACTTGACCTCCTTTTTTCTTATTTCTTTCGCTCCAATTATGAAAAATAGCAGCTGGTATTATAGTTACTTTTACACCTTCTAAAGCTTTACTCCGAGCTACTTTGTAATTTTTATTTGCTTCTTTTAAAAATGTATCTAACTTTTCAGCAACTACCGGTTCATCTTCTTTTAAATCTGTTCCAATATACCAAGTATGATAAAACTCATCGTCTTTATGTCGTTTTGCACAAATAGTATATTCTGTTATTTGTGTATTAAACTGCTCTTCTAAATACTTCATTCCTGCATCCATTTTATTAACAGACAGTTGCGAACCAACTGTATTTAAGAAAAACTTAGTTCGCCCTGTAATTTTTATTTCTGCTCTTTCAACATCAGTAAATTCAATTGTATCACCTATTATATATCTCCATAAACCACTTACCGTACTTATAATTAAAACATAGTCCTGATTTAACTTTACATCTTTTAAGGTAATAGAAGGCGCATCAATTTTTAACGCCCCATCTGAAAGTATGTATTCAGGTTTAAAAGGAACAAACTCAAAATAAATACCTTCATTTGTATTTAACTGCATTGCGTCTGTTTCTGGTCTTACTTGTGTTGCAATGTACCCTTCGGATGCTAAATAGGTATCTATTACAGTTACTTCTTTACCTAATAAAGCTTTAAAACTTTTTTCATAAGGACCAAAGGCCACACCTCCTGACGTATACACCTTAAGATTAGGCCATATTTCATGAATATTATTTAGGTTATGGTGTTCGATTACTTTTTGAAGCATTAATTCTATCCAAGATGGAATTCCGCTTAAAGCACCAATATCCCATTTTTTTGCATCTTCAGCAATTTTTTGTACCCGCGTATCCCAATCACTTATTTTAGCAATATCTTCCCCTGGTTTATAATAGCTTTTAAACCAGAAAGGAATATTACTTGCGGTTATACCACTTATTTCGCCTTCTTCTTTGTCATCTTTTCGTTGATTTAAATCCGTAGAACTACCTAGCATCATAATTTCTTTCTCGAAAAAATCAACCGGCAAGTCGAAATTTTTAAGAGCCAATACTTGTTTAATTCCTGATTGTCTTATCACTTCTAACATTTCGTTTGTAACAGGTATTCTCTTACTTTCTGAACCAGTTGTACCTGAACTTAGCGCAAAATAATCTGGACTATCAGGCCATGTTACATTTTCTTGTCCCTCATGTAATTTATACCACCACTCTTTATTCATTGCGTCGTAATCAAAATAAGGAACTTCTTTAGCAAATGAAACTACATGTTTATCTGTATTTAAAATATCATCAAATTTATACTGCTTACCAAACTGTGTGTTTTTAGCTATAGTTAATAAATCAGATAATACTTTTTTTTGATTTTCTATATGATTATCACTACTTACTAATGCGTTTGCCACATCAATAACACCTTTTATAATACCTCCTAAAACTGCCATAAACCTTGTTTTTTTATCAAAAATAAGTAAGAAAAAGCATTAAACAATGTAAAAATAGCTATTGAGTTAATATTAATATTTTATGAGTTAAAGCTTACTTTATTCCTAAGTTATCTTTGTAGTATCAATAATTATTAACCTAAAAACAAAAAAAATGAGCGATAATAAAAACATATTTGGAGTATTAGTAGGAATGGCTGTTGGTGCCGGAATTGGGGTGTTATTTGCACCAGATAAAGGAAGTAAAACAAGGCAAAAAATAGCAGATGGTGCTGTTTCTGCAAAAGACACTATTGTTACAGAAGCTACACATATTAAAGATGAAGTTGCTACAAAAGCAGAAACTTTAAAAAACAATGTATCTGATACTTTAAACGCAAAAAGCAATACATTAGAAGAAAAACTAGATACTATTATTACAGATGCTAGTTATAAAGCTGAAGATGTTATTTCTAACCTAGAGTTACGCCTTAAAACATTAAAAGCTAAGAATAAAAAATTACAAACTAAATAATGTCTGTTTTTAAATCTTTACACACAAACTCAGAAAAAGCGATCGAGAAAGGCGAGGAATTTATTAAAAATTCTGAAAAATATTATAAGCTAAAAATTTTTCAGGTTTTAACATCTTCTCTTAGCATGATTTTTAATTTTGCTATTATAGGTATTTTTATACTTATTGCTTTTATATTTTTAGCTGTTGCAATCTCATCAGTTATTGGTAACTATTTAAATAATCCTTTTTTAGGATACATTTTGGTTGCATTACTTTTTTTTGTTTTTGGACTTATTGCATATTTAGTAAGAAATCATATAGATAACTTTGTTATTAAAAGCTTATCTGAAAAATATTTTGATGATGAAAAAACACTATAAAAACAGTCAGGAAATAACTACCGAATTAAAAAAACTACGTCTTAAACGTGATATTTCAGTTGAGGAAATTAAACTAATAAAAGAGCAGTTAAAAGAAGATTTATCAATTGTTAATTGGGTAAAAACACTAGCTACTAATCTTGGTAAATTAGGTGTTTATAATTTTGCAAAAAAAATGATGAAATAATATACTATATGTATCCTAAAATTTTCTCTAACTAAAAAACACCTAGAAGAATCTTTGAAACATTCTTCTAGGTGTTTTTATTTATTCGTGACTTTAATACCCTTATTTACTTGCAAATAATTTTATATCATTCTCTGATATTTCTTTTTCACCTAAAATAAGTAAACGTTCAACTACGTTTCTTAATTCACGAATATTACCTGTCCAATCATAGGCTTGTAATAGTTTTATAGCTTTTTCTGAAAATATTTTTTTAGCCATTCCTTGTTCTTTTGAAATTTTATCAGCAAAAAAATCTACCAATAAAGGAATATCGTCTCGTCTATCATTTAAAGCCGGTACTTTTATTAAAATTACTGCCAAACGATGGTATAAATCTTCACGAAAGCGCCCTTCGGCTATTTCTTGTTTTAAATCTTTATTTGTAGCTGCTACAATACGAACATTTACTTTTATATCTTTATCTGATCCTACTCGTTGAATTTTATTTTCTTGTAAAGCACGCAATACTTTTGCTTGTGCCGACAAACTCATGTCGCCTATTTCATCTAAAAAAATAGTTCCGCCATTTGCGGCTTCAAACTTACCTGCCCTATCTTTATTTGCTCCTGTAAAAGAACCTTTTACATGTCCAAAAAGTTCGCTTTCTATTAATTCAGACGGAATTGCTGCACAATTTACCTCAATCATAGATGCTTTTACCCTTTCTGATTTTTCGTGTAACCAATGTGCTACAAGCTCTTTTCCGGTTCCGTTAGGCCCTGTAATTAAAACTCTAGCATCAGTAGCTGCTACTTTTTCAATAATTTCTTTGATATGAGTAATCGCATCGCTCTTACCAATCATCTCATAGTTTTTGCTAACTTTCTTTTTTAAGCGTTTGTTTTCAATAACCAACTCCTTTTTATCTAACGCATTACGAACCGTATTTAACAATCGGTTTAAATCTGGTGGCTTTGAAATATAATCAAAAGCTCCTAAACGCATAGTGTTCACTGCAGTATCTAAATCCCCATGACCAGAAATCATAACCATTGGTACCTCTGGTTTTATTTTTTTAGCTTTTTCCAATACTTCAACCCCATCCATTTTTGGCATTTTAATATCACATAAAACCAAATCGTAATCGTTGCTTTTAATCATTTCAATTCCTAGCAATCCATCTTCAGCCTCTTCTACCTGATATGCTTCGTTTTCTTCTGAAATAATTTTTTTTAAAACTCTGCGAATTGCAGCTTCATCTTCAATTATTAATATTTTTGACATTGTATTGTGTATTATTTTTAGCTTTTTTTATTGATACAATAACCAAGCCATTATATTTTTTTATCTATAATATGTATATCTCTTTGTGGGAAAGGAATTGAAATATTATGCGCTCTAAACAATTTATCTATTTTAAATCGGATATCACTTTGTGGTATTTGCGCCTGAAAACTATCATTTAATGTAAAAACGAGTTTAAACTCTAAAGCACTATCTCCAAAATTCTCAAAGATTACAGTTGGTGCGGGATGTTGAAAAACTTTAGCGTGCTCTTTTGCGGCTTTTAACAATAGCTCCTTAACCAACTGTACATCGCTTCCGTATGCCACTCCAACCTTTACACTTTCACGTGTTGTTGTTCCATTTTGTGTCCAATTATATAAACTATTGGTTAAATATTTATGGTTAGGAATTACCAGCACTTTGTTATCAATTGTTACGGCACGTGTTGTTCTTAACTTTATTTCTTCTACCCTACCTACTTTTTCATCTAATTCAATAATATCGCCTACATGGACACTTTTATCTAAAATAATAAAGACCCCAGAAATAATATCTTGAAAAAAAGTTTGCAACGCTAAACCAATACCAATTAATAATGCTGATGATGCTACTAATATTGCGCTTAAATTAACACCTGCCGATGATAAACTGATTGAAAAAACAATTAAATATAGCAACCAACTTGCAAAAGAAAAAATGGTGTTAAATTTGTTTTTATCCTCTTCTTCTAATCTGTTTTTTACAAATTTTTTAAAATATCTTAATAAATATTTTACTACAAGAAAAGCTAATATTAATAACAAAACTGTTTGTATTGTAATATCTACTTCTTTTCCTCCTATGGGAATTTTATAGCTTAAAAAAACTTTGATTTGCTTTAATACATCTTTCATTTAGTTATTTTTTATCCATTATATCGAATCCATTTCCATAAATCTTTATAAGTAGGTTTTTTACCGTACATTAAAATACCTACACGATAAATTTTTGCAGCTAACCATACTATTACCATAAAAGTAAGTAATAATAATAACATTGATATTGCTATTTCCCACCAAGCAACACCAAACGGAACACGCATTAACATTACAATTGGCGAGGTAAATGGAATGTATGAAAATATTACAGATACTGGACCATGAGGATCATTTATTACAGTTGCAAAACCAACATAAACCGCTAATATTAATGGCAACATAATTGGCATCATAAACTGCTGTGTATCGGTTTCGTTATCAACCGCAGCACCTACGGCCGCAAACAATGAACTATACAACATGTACCCACCCAAGAAATAGAAAATAAATAATAGAAACATTTTTAATAACGGTAATTTAAAAATTTCTTGCACTAACATTTCACCTTTATTACCTGCTGCTTGTTGCATTGCCTCCATTTGTTCGGCAGGTACTTTAGCGGTTTGCATTTCTACCAAGTCAATTCCGAAAACAGCAGAAGCAATTAAACTAAAAACAAGAAATAAAACTCCCCAGATAAAAAATTGTAACAATCCTGCGGATGCATTTCCTATAATTTTACCTAACATTAATTGAAAAGGTTTTACCGACGATACTATAACCTCTATAATTCTACTTGTTTTTTCTTCAATAACACTTCGCATTACTGAGGTTCCGTATATCATTACAAACATCATCAACAAATACCCTGCTAAACCTCCTACTCCAATCTTTAATCCGTTGATTAATTTAGATGATTTTTCACCAGAAAAATTAAACATTTTTATATCTGCTGAAATTCTAGACTCTTTGATATGCGCTAAATCTATTCCAAAACTTGTTAGTTTTTCATTACGTAACTTTTTATCAATTCTACTTTCTAAATTTCCCATGATAGACATACTTGGTGAATCTTTTGAGAAAAACTCAATTGAATTGGCAAGTATTTCTAAACTATCTTGTTTTGGTATGTATAAGGCTCCGTAATAATCGCCTTCTTCCACCTTTTTTTTAGAATCTTCAATTCCTAATGCTGTAAAATTTTCATACTTTATTGTTTTAGAATCGTTAAAAACATCTTTTGTAAATAATCCTGACTCGTCAACATATACTATTTTTTTTACTTTTTCGTCATTCTTTTTCATCAAAAAGAACACCAATGCCCCCATTCCAATCATTAACAACGGACTTAAAAAAGTCATAACTATAAATGATTTATTTCTAACCTTAGCAATAAACTCTCGTGCTATAATTAATTTTAATCTACTCATTTTTTAGCTGTTTTTACTTATTGCTTTAATAAAAATATCATTAGCACTTGGTATTAATTCTACAAAATGCTGTACTTGTCCTTGTGTTGTTAAAAATGATAGTAAATCATTTGCTGAATTGCCTGTGGTTAGTCCTACATTTAATTTTAAACCATCGTTTAATAATTTAAAATCGGCAGGAAACACTTTAAAGTTTTCTTTTAATTTTGCTGCTACTTCTTTCGGATTAGCTGTATTTACCCCAACTTGAAAAGTATTGGTTCTAAACTCACGTTTAACATCCTCTAGTTTACCATCTAATATTTTGTTTGATTTATCAATCAATGCAATATAATCACACATTTCTTCTACAGATTCCATACGATGTGTAGAAAAAATAATCGTAGCTCCTTCATCACGAAGTTGTAAAATTTCTTTAGCTATTAATTGTGCGTTTATCGGATCAAATCCTGAAAAAGGTTCGTCAAAAATCAATAATTTAGGCTGATGTAAAACGGTAACAATAAATTGAACCTTTTGCGCCATTCCTTTAGAAAGTTCTTCAATTTTTTTGTTCCACCAAGCACCAATATCAAATTTATCAAACCAATATTTTAATCGTTTTTTAGCTTCCGCTTTACTCAACCCTTTTAATTGCGCTAAATACAAAGCTTGCTCACCAACTTTCATCGATTTATACAACCCCCTTTCTTCAGGTAAGTAACCAATATATTCAATATGATTAGGCGCCAACTTTTCACCATCTAAAATTATAGTACCACTATCAGGCATTGTAATTTGATTAATAATTCTAATTAACGATGTTTTACCTGCTCCGTTAGGCCCTAAAAGCCCAAAAACACTTCCTTTAGGTATTTGCATTGACACGTTATTTAACGCAGTATAATCTCCGTAACGTTTTACTATACTATTAATTTCTAATAAATTACTCATTGGCTTTGTAGTTGATTTACTGTAGCTTGTTTAAAAATCGATAATGACAAACTTACATATTTTTATACTTATTAGTAACTACTTTACTACAAACGTTACATATTAATTGAATGTTAAATTTACTATGCACGCATAACTTTTTTTAAATTTACTATGCATGCATAATAAATTTTTATATCTTTGGCTTCACATGGATAAAGATAAATCAATAGATCATCAATTAAGGGCCACCTGGCAAGCTGTTGCAAAAATGTACAACGAGCAAGCTGCAAAGCATGATAGTACTATGGCTACTGCTTTTGTTTTATTGAATATTGATTATGAAAACGGAACACCATCAACTGCATTAGGCCCATTAATGGGAATGGAACCGACGAGTCTTTCACGCTTATTAAAAACAATGGAAGATAAAGGAGTAATTTGTAGAGAAAAAAGCCCTACTGATGGAAGAAGCGTTATTATAAAACTAACCGATTATGGTAAAGAAATGCGTGAAGTTTCAAAAGGTCATGTGTATCAATTTAACAACAAAATAAGAAATTTTATTACTGAAGATGAGTTAGCAACTTTCTTTAAAGTAACAACAACCATAAACAAACTTATTGCAGACAAAATGGTATATAGTGATACCGATAAAGAAGCTGTATAAAAACAAATCAATAAACAAATGACAAGAAGAATTAAAAAAGTAGCAATCGTCGGTTCTGGAATTATGGGAAGCGGTATTGCATGTCATTTTGCAAACATTGGCGTTGAAGTCTTATTATTAGACATCGTTCCAAGAGAACTTAACGACAAAGAAAAAGCAAAAGGACTTACGTTAGAAGACAAAGCCGTTCGTAATCGTTTGGTTAACGACGCTTTAGCTGCTTCTTTAAAATCAAAGCCATCTCCTATTTATTCTAAAAAGTTTGCCCAAAGAATTACTACGGGTAATTTAGAAGACGATATCGCAAAAGTTGCCGATGTTGATTGGATTATGGAAGTTGTTGTTGAACGATTAGATATTAAAAAAATCGTTTTTGAAAAATTAGAAAAACACCGTACTCCAGGTACCATTATTTCTTCTAACACTTCAGGAATTCCTATCAAATTTATGAACGAAGGAAGAAGTGAAGATTTTCAAAAACATTTTGCAGTAACTCACTTTTTTAACCCTCCTCGTTATTTAAAATTATTTGAAGTAGTTCCAGGACCAGACTGTAAACAAGAAGTTACTGACTTTTTAATGGATTACGGTTCAAAATTTTTAGGAAAAACTTCAGTTTTAGCTAAAGATACTCCTGCTTTTATTGGTAACAGGATTGGAATTTTCGGAATCCAATCTTTATTTCACCAAGTAAAAGAATTAGGTTTAACTGTTGAAGAGGTTGATAAATTAACAGGGCCGGTAATTGGTCGCCCAAAATCAGCAACTTTTAGAACTGTTGATGTTGTAGGTTTAGATACTTTAGTACATGTTGCCAACGGTATTTTCGAAAACTGTCCTAACGACGAAGCTCACGAATTATTCAAATTACCAGGTTTCATCAACACCATGATGGAAAACAAATGGTTAGGAAGTAAAACTAAGCAAGGGTTCTACAAGAAATCAGTAAATGCTGAAGGAAAAAAAGAAATCTTAACGTTAGATTTAGACACGATGGAATATCGTTCTAAAAAACGCGCAAAGTTTGCTACTTTAGAATTAACTAAAACTATTGACAAACCAATTGATCGATTTAAAGTATTAGTTGGCGGAAAAGATAAAGCGGGAGAATTTTACCGTAAAAACTTCGCAGCAATGTTTGCGTATGTTCAAAATAGAATTCCAGAAATTTCTGACGAATTATATAAAATTGACGATGCCATGAAAGCTGGTTTCGGATGGGAAAATGGACCTTTCGAAATTTGGGATGCTGTAGGTGTAGAAAAAGGTATCGAACTAATGAAAGCTGAAGGAAAAGAACCAGCTGCTTGGGTTACCGAAATGGTAGCTAAAGGAGAAACTTCTTTTTATACAGTTAAAAACGGAGCAACTTACTTTTATGATGTTGCTGCTAAAGCACAAACTAAAAAACCAGGACAAGATTCATTTATCATTTTAGATAATATTCGTAAAACAAATGAAGTATTTAAAAACTCAGGTGTTGTTATTGAAGATTTAGGAAACGGAATCTTAAACTGTGAATTCCAATCTAAAATGAACACTATTGGTGGAGATGTTTTAGCTGGATTAAACAAAGCTGTAGATTTAGCCGAAAAAGATTTTCAAGGATTAGTTGTTGGTAATCAAGGGGCAAACTTCTCGGTTGGAGCAAATATTGGAATGATTTTTATGATGGCTGTAGAGCAAGAATATGACGAATTAAACATGGCTATCAAGTATTTTCAAGATACAATGATGCGTATGCGTTATTCTTCAATTCCTACAATTTCTGCACCTCACGGAATGGCTTTAGGTGGTGGATGTGAATTATCATTACATGCTGACAAAGTTGTTGCTGCTGCTGAAACCTATATGGGATTAGTAGAATTTGGAGTTGGTGTTATCCCTGGTGGTGGTGGTTCTAAAGAAATGGCTTTAAGAGCTTCTGATACTTTCCGTACAGGAGATGTTCAATTAAATGTATTGCAAGAGTATTTCTTAACCATTGGTATGGCTAAAGTAAGTACTTCTGCTTATGAAGCTTATGACTTAGGTTTATTACAAAAAGGTAAAGACGTAGTAGTTGTAAACAGAGATCGTCAAATTGCTGAAGCGAAGAAACATGCAGTATTAATGGCCGAAGCTGGTTATACACAACCTGTTTCACGTAAAGATGTGTTAGTTTTAGGTAAACAAGCCTTAGGTGCATTTATGGTAGCTACCGATTCTATGCAAGCAAGTAAATTTATCTCAGAACACGATCAGAAAATTGCAAATAAATTAGCCTATGTAATGGCTGGTGGAGATTTATCAGAACCAACAAAAGTTTCTGAACAGTATTTATTAGATATCGAACGTGAAGCGTTCTTAAGTTTATGTACAGAGCGCAAAACATTAGAGCGTATTCAACACATGTTAAAAACTGGTAAACCATTAAGAAACTAAGAAAGATGAAAACAGCATATATAGTAAAAGGATATAGAACTGCCGTAGCAAAGTCTAAAAAAGGTGCGTTCAGATTTAAAAGAGCTGATGAGTTAGCTGCTGAAACTATCGAATATATGATGGAGCAGTTGCCTGAGTTCGATAAAAAAAGAATTGACGATGTTATTGTTGGTAATGCAATGCCTGAAGGTTCTCAAGGATTAAATATGGCACGTTTAATCTCTTTAATGGGATTAAAAATTGAAGATGTTCCTGGTGTAACTGTAAATCGTTTTTGTTCTTCAGGAATAGAAACGCTTAGTATGGCTGTTGCAAAAATTCAATCAGGAATGGCTGAATGTATTATTGCAGGTGGAGCTGAAAGTATGAGTTCTGTACCAATGACAGGTTTTAAACCAGAATTAAACTATGATACGGTTGCTGCAGGTCATGCAGATTATTACTGGGGAATGGGAAACACTGCTGAAGAAGTAGCTAACAAGTACAATATTTCTCGTAAAGACCAAGATGAGTTTGCTTTACAATCTCACCTGAAGGCTTTAAAAGCACAGGAAGAAAACCGTTTTCAAGATCAAATTGTACCAATTAAAGTTGAAGAAACTTATGTTGATGCAAAAGGTAAACGTGCTACAAGAGAATATACAGTAACTAAAGATGAAGGACCTCGTAAGGGATCAAACATTGCTGGTTTAGAACGTTTACGTCCTGTATTTGCTACAGGCGGGAGTGTTACTGCTGGTAACTCTTCTCAAACAAGTGATGGTGCTGCATTTTTAATGGTTATGAGTGAAGATATGGTTAAGGAATTAAACATAAAACCAATTGCTCGTATGGTAAGTTATGCTGCTGCTGGTGTTCCTCCAAGAATTATGGGAATAGGACCTGTAGCTGCAATTCCAAAAGCATTAAAACAAGCAGGATTAAAACAAGAAGATATTAGCTTAATTGAGTTGAACGAAGCATTTGCTTCTCAATCATTAGCTGTAATTCGCGAATTAGGATTAGATGCAGATATCATTAACGTAAATGGTGGAGCAATTGCATTAGGACATCCACTAGGTTGTACTGGTGCTAAATTATCAGTTCAATTATTTGATGAAATGCGCAAACGTAATATGCAAGGGAAATATGGAATGGTAACGATGTGTGTAGGTACTGGTCAAGGTGCTGCTGGTATTTTCGAATTCTTAAACTAACAAAAAAACAAAACAAAAATGGCAGATTTATTAAGAGGAGGTCAATTCCTAGTTAAAGAAACAAAGTGTGAAGATATATTTACTCCTGAAGATTTTTCAGAAGAGCAAGTAATGATGAAAGAAGCGGTTAAAGAATTTAACGATCGTGAAATCATCCCTCATAAAGAACGTTTTGAAAAGAAAGATTATGCTTTAACCGAAGAAACTATGCGCAAAGCTGGTGCTTTAGGTTTCTTAGGTGTGGCAGTTCCTGAAGCTTATGGCGGATTAGGAATGGGATTTGTTTCTACCATGTTAACATGTGATTATATATCAAGCGGAACAGGTTCTTTTAGTACTGCTTTTGGTGCACATACAGGTATTGGTACGATGCCAATTACTTTATATGGTACCGAAGAACAAAAACAAAAATATGTACCTGCCTTAGCAATGGGTGAGCGTTTTGGCGCCTACTGTTTAACAGAGCCAGGTGCAGGATCGGATGCTAACTCTGGTAAAACTACTGCTGAGTTAACTGAAGACGGAAAACACTATAAAATTAACGGTCAAAAAATGTGGATTTCAAATGCAGGTTTTGCTGAAATATTTATAGTTTTTGCTCGTATTGGTGATGATAAAAATATTACTGGTTTTATTTTAGAATATGACAAAGCGAATCCAAACGGAGTAACTTTAGGTGAAGAAGAGCACAAATTAGGTATTCGTGCGTCTTCTACACGTCAAGTATTCTTTAGCGACACTTTAGTTCCTGTAGAAAATATGTTATCTACTCGTGGAGGCGGATTTAAAATTGCCATGAATGCATTAAATGTAGGTCGTATTAAATTAGCTGCTGCTTGTTTAGACTCTCAAAGAAGAGTAATTACATATGCAACTCAATACGCTACTGAGCGTAAGCAATTTAAAACTCCTATTGCAGAATTTGGAGCTATTAAAATGAAATTAGCTGAAATGGCTACTAACGCTTATGTTGGTGAGTCTGCTTCTTACAGAGCTGCTAAAAACATTGAAGACAGAATTGCAATTCGTGAACAAGAAGGAAGCACACATCAAGATGCTGAATTAAAAGGTGTTGAGGAGTATGCTATTGAATGTTCTATCTTAAAAGTTGCTGTTTCTGAAGATGTACAATCTTGTGCTGATGAAGGGATTCAAATTTTTGGAGGAATGGGATTCTCTGAAGAAACTCCAATGGAGTCTGCTTGGAGAGATGCTCGTATTGCACGTATTTATGAAGGTACTAACGAAATTAACAGGTTATTATCTGTAGGTATGTTAGTTAAGAAAGCAATGAAAGGTCATGTTGATTTATTAGGTCCAGCAACAGCTGTTGGTAACGAATTATTAGGTATTCCTTCTTTTGATACACCAGATTACTCTGAGTTATTTGCTGAAGAAAAAGAAATCATCGCAAAACTTAAAAAAGTATTCTTAATGGTTGCCGGTGGTGCTATTCAAAAATATGGAACAGAATTAGAGCAACATCAGCAATTATTAAATGCTGCTTCTAACATTTTAATTAAAGTGTACATGGCAGAATCTGCAATCTTAAGAACTGAAAAGAATGCAAAGCGTTCTGGTGAAGCTTCACAAAAAGAGCAAATTGCTATGACGCAATTATATTTATATAATGCAGTAGATGTTATCATTAAAAATGCGAAAGAAGGAATTGTTTCTTTTGCTGAAGGAGATGAGCAACGTATGATGTTAATGGGACTTAAGCGTTTTACAAAATACGCAAATTACCCTAACGTAGTTGAACTACGTAATACAATTGCAGAGAAGTTAAAAGCAGAAAATAAATACTGCTTCTAATAATAAATTACAGTTTATCTATTTGTAAACTGTTAAAAAAACTTCTATAACTATATAGGTTTTAGAATTTAGTTGTTTGTTTAAAGATCGTCAAATTAAGTTTTGGCGGTCTTTTTTTTATTTTACCGCTGTTTCTATAAAAAAAACACATGTTAAATGCTTATTAAAACAACAGTTTAGCAATTGATAAAAAATTGAATTAGCGTATATTGCATACCTATTATAAAGAGGTTATCATGCAAGAAAATAAAGTAGTAAATTATATTGAAAATGTTTTAAAAAACATGCCTACTGGATGGTTAGACACCACAACACATCGACTAGATATTTATAATGAAAGTTTAGCTAAAGTCGAATTTTTAGAGCAATTTGAAGCTTTATTTAACACAAACAATTCTAATACTATTAGCTTAAACGAGTTGCCAACAGCTTATGATTATATAAGATTAGGCCACCCTTTATCATGTGTTTTAGAATGGTTTGCTGCAAAACTAAATAAACTTAACCCTGAAAATGTAATTAGTTTCGACTCTAAAACAATTCCTGTTTTAGCGGTTTTAAGAAAAAATTTATTAGAAAATAAAAACACTCGAATTTTATACACAAATAAGCTTCCAAATTCTTTTGATACTGATGTAATTAAAAATATTTATGGATATCAATTCGAATTAACAAAAATTGAAACTCTCAACGAAATTTCTGACTTTAACGGAAGTACAATTTTTATTACTGAAGATGAAAACATCAACGCTATAAATCTTAACATAAATATTGATTTTTTCATCAATACTTATAAAAATCTAGGAAGTGTTTTATTAGTAAGTGGAAAACAAAACGAGGCTTATATTTCAGACATACAACATGTAAGAAGAAGAGAAACAATTGCCATGACACCTGCAAATTGTTTTACCCTTTTAAATTCATTGATCAATGAAAAATCTTTTAAAAATGATATTGATAATAAAGTTGATGTTAATAAAAATAGTGTCTTAAAGTCAATTAAACAAATCACTGATACAAATACTACACCGTTAGTTGCTTCAAGTGGATTATCAATTCAGTACGCAATTTTAATGGGATTGATACATGATGCCTTAGAAAATCATAAAGGAAAAACTATTCAAATTATTGTTCCTCCAAACTGTTATGGTGGTACCAATGACCAAGCAAGACGAGTTGCTGCTTGCATTAAAAATGTAGAGATTGTTGATTTACCTGTTGATGGTGATAATGATATGGTACAAAGTATTGATATTGTTTTAAGAAAAGCTGCTAGCATAGATGCGATACCTTATATTATTGCCGAAATACCAACCAACCCAAGAGTAGAAGTTCCTAATTTATTAGATTTAAGAAATGTTTTAAGTAAAGAACGAAAAACTCCATCAGGAAAAATTGCTGTAGACCCTGTTTTTATTTTAGACCAAACATTTTGTCCGAATGTGCACTTTTTAGGCGAAAACGAAATTTTATCAACAGTAAGAACTATTTCATTTGCAAGTGGATCTAAATTTCCGAGTGGAGGAAAATGTACAGCAGGTTACTGTGTAGGAAATGAAAACACCATTACTTTAATGGAAAAAATTGCTACACATTTAAGTATTTGTGATAATGAAGCAACCGCGCTCCAATATGAGATATTAGCAAAACAATTACCTACAATGAACCAACGAATTAGCGATGCTTATAAAAACACGCGCGAATTTGTAAACTTTATTCAAGAAGTATTACCTGATGCTAAAATAAATTTTGTTTCAGATGAATTAGCCAATAAAGGATTTACGCCTTCTGTTTTTTCTTTAGATCTTCCTACAAAAGGAGCTACTGATGAAGAAAGAGAGAACTATAAAAGAGCTTTAAATTTAAAGTTAATCAATTTAATGATTAGTGAAATTCCGAATGAAAGTAAATACTGTGTAAGTTATGGACAGTTAAAAGGTTGTTACTGGACCATACCTGCAACTTCAACACAAGGAACCACTAAAGAAGGTGATAAAGATTATATTGCCCGTGTAGCACTTTCACCAAAGATGGATCTTGAACGTCATAAAAAAGTGTTTTTAGATTTTGTGAAAATTATTTAATTATGAATATAAATGAAGAATTTAAGACAGTTAAAAATTATTTTTCTCCTAAAATAATATCCCAAGTTAATGATCAATATGTAAAGTTAGCTAAGATTAAAGGAGAAGATATTCCTTGGCATAATCATGAAAATGAAGATGAGTTATTTTTTATTTCAGAAGGTTCTTTATTAATGGAGATAGAAAACAAACCGAGTTTTATGATGAGTAAAGGCGATTTATTTGTGGTTAAAAAAGGTGTAAATCACCGAGTTTCAGCAAAAAACGAATGCCATATTATGCTTATTGAAAGTAAAACTACCAAACATACGGGTACTATAAAATCAACTATAACTAAATCATTAGAAGACCAAAATTATTAACAAAAAAAAGAGCTTTCAAATATGAAAGCTCTTTTTTATCCTTTAGTGTAATTTAGTTACTTATTCTAAAGCTCCTAAGTAACGCTCAGCATCTAAAGCGGCCATACAACCAGAACCTGCTGCTGTAACTGCCTGGCGGTACTCTTTATCTTGAATATCACCTGCTGCAAAAACTCCTGGCAAGTTTGTTTTAGATGATTTTCCTTTGGTAATTAAATAACCTACTTCATCCATATCTAAAACACCTTTAAATAAATCAGAATTTGGTTTGTGTCCTATTGCTATAAAAGCTCCTGTAACAGCTATTTCTTTTTTGTCATTGGTTTGATTATTTACAACACGAACCCCCTCAACAACATCTTTTCCTAAAACCTCATCTAATTCGGTATTATACAATACTTCAATATTTTCAGTTTTATTTACACGGTGCTGCATTGCTTTAGAAGCTCTCATATGATCTTTACGTACTAACATTGTAACTTTATTACAAATATTAGCTAAATATGTTGCTTCTTCTGCTGCTGTATCTCCTGCTCCAACTACAATAACATCTTGTCCTTTATAAAAGAACCCATCACAAGTAGCACAAGCTGATACTCCACCACCTATTAAACGTTGCTCACTTTCTAATCCTAAATATTTAGCGGTTGCCCCTGTTGAAATGATTATTGTTTCTGCTTCAATCTCAGTAGACTCATCAACAATAACTTTATGAATTCCACCAACCTCTGTGTTTAAATCTACTTTGGTAACCATACCAAAACGAACATCTGTTCCAAAACGTTCCGCTTGTTTTTGTAAATCATTCATCATTGCCGTTCCATCGGTTCCATCTGGGTAACCTGGGTAATTATCTACTTCGGTAGTTGTAGTTAACTGTCCTCCCATTTGCATTCCAGTATACATAACTGGTTTCATATCTGCTCTCGCGGCATATATTGCTGCTGTATATCCTGCTGGTCCTGAACCAATAATCAAACATTTAATTTTCTCTGCCATCGTTTAAGTTTTTATAGTATTACAAATGTAATTTTTTTTTATTGCTAATGTATTTTTTTGATATATATTTTGATTATTAGACGATAAACTAAAATTATCTTACGTTTTAAAAATTTCTTTTATTTTTTGTTTCAGATATGTTTATTTTTTATACATTTGCACACCGATAATTATTCGGGGTGTAGCGTAGCCCGGTCATCGCGCCTCGTTTGGGACGAGGAGGTCGCAGGTTCGAATCCTGCCACCCCGACAAAATTAATAATCAATTAACATCAAAACCTTGGTAATCGTAAGATTATCGAGGTTTTATGATTTTTAAGCAATCATAAGATTTGATATTATTTGATTAAAAAAGTGACCTATTCGGTTACCATTTTATAATAGGTATATAGGTAACCGAATTATTGATTTGACTTTCGTCAGTAAACAAATGTTTAACTAAAGACGAAAGATATGAAAACTTCGACAACGTTTAGTATTCTGTTTTGGCTCAAACTATCAAAAGCTAAAAATGGAAAAGCACCTCTTTATGCACGTATAACGGTAAATGGGAAAAGAGCAGAAATTAGCCTCAAACGAAAAATTAAAATTGAATTTTGGAGCTCTGCCAAAAACAAAGTAAAAGGAACCAACCAAGAGGCTCGAATTATTAACGCATATTTGGACCAGGTATCTTCAGAGCTTCACCAATCCAAAAACGAATTAAAATCCGAAGGTAAGATTACTTCAGCTCAAACCGTTAAGGCTCGTTACCTAAAAGAAGATGAACAAAATTATTCTTTAAATGATATCATAAAATATCATAATGAAGATATGGTAGGGAAACTCAAATGGGGTACTCAAAAAAATTACTTCACAACACAAGGGTACATTGCAGATTTCATTTTTGTAAAATATAAAGTTACAGATATGTATTTAAAGCAATTGGATTATAATTTCATTTTAAAGTTTGAAAAATACTTAAGAAATTTCACACCCACAGATCACCAAAAACCAATGGGTAACAATACTGTAATGAAGCATATTGAACGCTTTAGAAAAATGATTACACTATCTTATAAACTGGAATGGATTGAAAGAGATCCGTTTATAAACTTCAAATCTAAATTTGTAAAAGTAGAAAGAGGCTATTTAACTGAAATGGAATTGAACGAAATTGAAGAAAAAGATTATTCAATTGAAAGACTACAATTAGTAAAGGATCTATTTGTTTTCGCCTGTTACACCGGCTTGAGTTATATTGATGTAATAAACTTAACAGCAAGTGATATTAATTATGGTATAGATGGCGAGTTGTGGTTAATTATGAAAAGAGAGAAAACAAACAATGCCTTACGAATTCCTATACTACCTAAAGCACTTACTTTAATTAATAAGTATAAAGAAAATCCAAAATCATTAGCAAATGCTACTGTATTTCCAAAAATGTCAAACCAAAAATTAAATGCTTATTTAAAAGAAATAGCAGATTTATGCAGAATAGAAAAGAATCTAACATTTCATCTGGCACGACATACATTTGCTACAACAGTAACTTTAAGTAATGGCGTACCTATTGAAACAGTATCTAAACTTTTAGGTCATTCTCGCATTTCAACAACACAAATTTATGCTAAAGTGATTGAACGTAAGGTAAGTGATGATATGAAAACATTAAGAGCAAAATTTGAGAAAGGTGTAAAAACAACCAAAAACCAATCAAGTTTTATTTAAAGCAAAGTTAAAATCTATTCAAATTGAATTAAATTTTATACCTTTGTTTTCAATATGAAACAAGTATTCCATAAAATAATGTCACTTTTAATGGCTTTTGTAGTGTTATTTTCTACAATGTCATTTACTGTAGATATGCACTATTGTGGAGATACTTTAATGGATACAGCTATATTCCATAAAGCAGAAACCTGTGGAATGGAAATGGAAAACCCATTAACTGATGGGTGTTCTATAACAAAAAAGAATTGTTGTAGTGATGAACAATTAGCTGTTGATGGTCAAAATGAATTACAACTTCAAGTTGATAAAATTACTTTTGAGCAGCAGGTATTTATTGCTTCTTTCGTATATACTTACATTAACCTTTTTGAAGGGTTAGATAATAACGTATCTTCTTTCGAAGAATACGAACCACCACTTGTCGTCAAGCAAATCTTCAAGATTGACGAGACTTATTTAATTTGATTTTTAAACATTAGACTGTTTTATCCTATGGCTGTATGTCATAAGGATGATTTTTTGTATTCGGTGTTTTCTTAACACCTATGTCTAACTGTTTAATAATCAAAGACAATGCTAAATAAAAGCATCAAATTTTTAATAGAAAATAAACTCGTAGCAGTATTATTACTTGTTCTCTTTATAGGCTGGGGAACGGTAAATGCACCATTTAATTGGGAAACAGGATTTTTACCAAGTAACCCTGTAGCTGTAGACGCTATTCCCGATATTGGAGAGAACCAACAAATAGTATTTACTAAATGGGATGGTCGTTCACCACAAGATATAGAAGACCAAATAACCTATCCATTAACAACATCTTTACTCGGTATTCCAGGAGTAAAAACCATTCGTAGTTCGTCTATGTTTGGCTTTTCAAGTATCTATATCATTTTTGAAGAAGATATTGAGTTTTACTGGAGTCGTAGTAGAATATTAGAAAAACTCAACTCGTTACCAAGCGGATTATTACCCGAAGGTGTTAATCCTGCTTTGGGTCCAGATGCCACAGGATTAGGGCAAATTTTTTGGTACACATTAGAAGGTCGTGATGAAAGCGGAAATGTAACAGGTGGTTGGGATTTACAAGAATTACGAAGTATTCAAGACTACTATGTTAAATATGCACTATCGTCTGCAAGTGGCGTATCAGAAGTGGCATCAATTGGTGGTTATGTACAAGAATACCAAGTAGATGTTAATCCGGAATTAATGCGTCAATACAATATTGGTTTACATCATATTGTAAAAGCAGTAAAAGAAAGTAATAAAGATATTGGTGCACAAACTTTAGAAATTAATCAAGCCGAATATTTAGTTAGAGGTTTAGGTTATGTAAAATCTATTGCCGACATAGAAAATGCAGTAGTTACTTCCGAAGATTACACAGCGATTAAAATTAAAGACATAGGAAAAGTGTCTTTAGGTCCTGCAACTCGAAGAGGATTACTGGACAAGGAAGGTGCAGAAGTTGTTGGTGCTGTCGTAGTAGCGCGATATGGTGCGAATCCAATGGAAGTTATCAATAATGTTAAAGAAAAAATTAACGAATTAAGCGCAGGACTACCTTCAAAAGTATTAGCCGATGGCAGAACTTCACAAGTAACTATTGTTCCTTTTTATGACAGAACAGAACTCATTCAGGAAACTTTAGGGACACTTAATGAAGCCCTAACATTAGAAATACTAATTACTATTTTAGTTATAATCATTATGGTATTTAATCTTCGAGCTTCTGTATTGATTTCTGGCTTACTACCAGTTGCTGTATTAATGGTTTTTATAGCAATGAAACTCTTTGGTGTAGATGCTAATATTGTGGCTTTATCAGGTATCGCTATTGCTATTGGTACAATGGTAGATGTAGGTGTAATACTTTCAGAAAACATCATTAGGCATTTAGATGAAAACAAAGATAAACTGCCTATAAATAATGTGGTTTACAACGCAACAGCAGAAGTATCTGGAGCAATTGTAACAGCAGTTATGACAACCATTATAAGTTTTATTCCTGTATTTACAATGATTGGAGCTGAAGGAAAATTATTCAGACCATTAGCCTTTACTAAAACATTTGCTTTAACAGCTTCAATTATTGTAGCGTTGTTTTTAATTCCACCCTTTGCTGCATTTTTATTTAAAAAGAAAAACATTAAAACCAATTTCAAATATGTTTTAAATGGGGTTTTAATAGCATTAGGAATTATTGCCACAGTCTATGGTTATTGGTTAGGTTTAATCTTGGTAGCTTTTGGAGTTACAACACTATTAAGTGTTCAAAAAATGATAAGCGAAAAACAAGCAAATCTTATTAATATTATCATATCTGTATCTGCTATTGTGTTTTTATTAGCTGAATATTGGAGACCTTTAGGTGTAGATAAAAGCATCTTTTGGAATCTCATTTTTGTAAGTATTATTTGCTTTGGTTTATTAGGTGTTTTCTCATTATTCATAAGGTATTATACACGTATTTTAAAATGGTGTTTGAACAATAAACTAATATTCTTATCCATACCAACAGCTATTGTAATAGCAGGTTTTTTCATAATGAAAAATACAGGCAAAGAATTTATGCCATCTTTAAATGAAGGTTCTTTTTTATTAATGCCAACTTCAATGCCACATTCTGGAGTCGAAGAAAACAAACGTGTTTTACAACAGTTAGATATGGCTGTAGCAAGTATTCCAGAGATAAAAACCGTAGTTGGTAAAGCAGGTCGTACAGAATCAGCTTTAGATCCAGCGCCTTTGTCTATGTATGAAAATATTATTCAGTATAAATCAGAATATATGCTGAATAAAAACGGAGAACGTCAACGTTACAAAGTAAATAATGATGGTTTATTTGAATTAAAAGATGGACGTTTCATCGCTAATCCTAATAATACAGAAAATGTCACTTTGAGCGCTGTAGAAAGGTCGCAATTAATAGAAGATAATAATGGCGAATTTTATCGAAACTGGCGACCAGAAATAAAATCACCAAACGATATTTGGAATGACATTGTAAAAGTTACCAAGTTACCAGGCGTTACTTCTGCACCTAAACTACAACCTATTGAAACACGATTGGTAATGCTGCAAACAGGTATGCGTGCACCAATGGGAATAAAAGTTAAAGGTCAAGATTTAAAACAAATTGAAGCCTTTGGTGTACAGTTAGAAGGAATTTTAAAACAAGCTGATGGTGTAAAAGACGAAGCTGTTTTTGCAGACCGTATTGTAGGAAAACCTTATTTACTTATTGATATTGATAGGGAAAAAATTGCACGTTATGGTATATCTATACAAGATGTACAAGAGGTGCTAAAAGTAGCTGTTGGTGGTATGGTTTTAACCCAAACTGTTGAAGGTAGGGAGCGTTATGGAGTACGTGTTAGATACCCAAGAGAATTAAGAGCTAATCCAACCGATTTAAAGCAAATCTATGTGCCAGTTGAAAAAGGCAGTCCAGTACCATTAAGCGAATTGGCAACCATTAGATATGAACAAGGGCCACAAGTTATTAAGAGTGAGGATACTTTTTTAGTAGGCTATGTATTATTCGATAAAATGGATGGCTTTGCAGAAGTAAATGTTGTTGAAAATGCACAAGCTTTAATTCAGCAAAAAATAGATTCAGGCGAATTGGTAGTACCAAAAGGGGTTAATTATCAATTTACAGGAAGCTATGAAAATCAAATAAGAGCAGAAAAAACTTTATCGGTTGTAGTGCCTTTGGCATTGGCTATTATTTTCTTAATACTCTATTTTCAATTCCGTTCAGTAGGTACATCATTAATGGTATTTACTGGTATTGCAGTTGCTTTTGCAGGTGGTTTTTTAATGATCTGGTTATATGGTCAAGATTGGTTTTTAAACTTCAACTTTTTTGGCGAAAATCTGCGTGATTTATTTCAGATGCATCCAATTAATTTGAGTGTTGCTGTTTGGGTAGGCTTTATTGCACTTTTCGGAATTGCAACCGATGATGGTGTAGTTATGGCAACGTACTTAACTCAAATATTTGAAAGGAATACACCAAAAAACAAAAAGCAAATCAGAGCAGCTGTTGTTGAAGCAGGAGAAAAACGTATTAGACCGTGTTTAATGACTACTGCAACAACCATATTGGCATTATTACCAGTATTAACCTCAACAGGTCGTGGTAGTGATATTATGATTCCTATGGCAATACCAAGTTTTGGAGGTATGCTAATTGCCTTAATCACCTTATTTGTAGTACCAGTTTTATACAGCTGGAAAGCAGAAGCTCAACTAAAAAGAACATCAAAATGAAACATATAAAAACAATCTTTTTTCTTTTTTCTTTTCTCTTTGTTCTCAAAGGAAATGCACAAGAATTACAAACTTTAATCGATGAAGCTTTGGTAAACAATCCAGAGATTCAAAAATTCGAGTTACAGCACAAGAGAGTTTCAGAAAAAGTAAATGAAGTTAATACCATTCCAAATACCGAATTTGGAGTAGGTTATTTTGTAAGTGAGCCAGAAACAAGAACTGGAGCCCAACGCTTTAAAGTTTCTGCAAAACAAATGTTGCCTTGGTTTGGCTCAATAACAGCAAGAGAAAATTATGTAAGTTCTTTAGCTGAAACTAAATATGAAGATATTGTAATTGCCAAACGTAAATTAATGGTTTCGGTATCACAATCGTATTACAAGTTATATACTAATAAAGCAAAACAAAAAGTATTAACTAACAATATCGAACTCTTAAAAACTTACGAAACAATGGCTTTAACTTCTGTCGAAGTTGGCAAAGCTTCAGCAGTAGATGTGTTACGATTACAGATGCGTCAAAATGAATTACAACAATTAAAAGAAGTGTTGCAACAACAATTTTTAGCAGAACAAACAACCTTAAATAAACTTTTAAATAGAGAAAAAGAGGTTTCTATAGTTGTTGTTGATAAATTAAATATGCCTTCTGAAGATTTTGAAATCACTTTTGAAAATTTAGCATTGCATCCTGAATTATTAAAATATGATAAACTCTTTAAATCCATTGAACAATCAGAATTATTAAACCAAAAAGAAAGCAGTCCTATGATTGGTTTTGGATTAGATTATATCAATGTGGCGAAACGTCCAAATATGGACTTTAGCGATAATGGAAAAGATATTGTAATGCCAATGGTGTCTTTATCAATACCAATATTTAATAAAAAATATAAATCGAAAACAAAGCAAAACGAGTTACAACAGCAGGAAATTACTGCACAAAAACAAGAACGCTTAAATACTTTGGAAACGCTTTTAGATAAAGCAATAAAAGAAAGAGTGTCTGCAAGAATAAGTTATAAAACTCAAACCAAAAATTTGAAGCAAGCTAATGATGCAGAGCAAATATTAATCAAAAGTTACGAAACAGGAACAATTGATTTTAATGATGTTTTAGACATTCAAGAACTGCAATTAAAGTTTCAAATGAATCAAATAGAATCGATTAAAACTTATTATTTACAAACCACAATCATCAATTATTTAAGCAACTAAAAACAAGTATAATTTAAAACAATAAAAATGAAATATTTAAAAACAATAGTAGCAATTTTAGTAATCTCTTTAATAAATCTTACAATAATTTCTTGTAAAGATGCAAAAAAGGAGAATACTCAAGACAGCATAGTTCATTCAGAAATGAACCATAACAAAATGGATAAATCCAATAATATGATGGATGAGAATTCACAAAATTCAGGTGTTCAAAAAGTGTTAGCAGACTATATGATACTTAAAGATGCTTTAGTAGAAACCGACAAAAACAAAGCTGCTAAAGCTGGCGATAAATTGAACAATACTTTGAGCAAATTTGAAATAAATGGTTTTACTGTTGAACAGCAAAAAGAACTTAAAGATATTATTACAGATGCCAAAGAACACGCAGAACATATTGGTAGAAGTGAAATAGATCACCAAAGAGAACATTTTAAAACATTGAGTAAGGATATTATGGATATGGTTGCAATTACCGGTACTAAAAATACTTTATATCAACAATTTTGTCCAATGTATGATGGTGGCAGCGCTTGGTTAAGTTTGAACAAGGAAATTAAAAATCCTTATTACGGTAGTAAAATGCTGAAATGTGGTAAAGTGCAAAAAGAGATTAACTAAATGAAAATTGTAAAAATCATAGCATTGGTTTTAGTGGTGTGTTTTGTAGGCATACAGTTTATGCCTACAGAACTAAACCAAAGTAATATCGTACCAAAAACAGATTTTTTATTGGTAAATAATACACCTAAAAATATCAATACATTATTGCAAACGTCCTGTTATGATTGTCACAGTAATAATACAAGCTATCCTTGGTATAATAAAATTCAACCCATTGCTTGGTTTCTCGAAAACCATATTGCCGATGGAAAAGAAGAGCTGAATTTTAATAACTGGGACACGTATTCAACCAGAAGAAAGAATAGCAAATTAAAGTCAATTATTAATCAGATTAAGAACAATGAAATGCCACTTTCATCTTACACCTTAATTCATAAAAACGCAAAATTATCAACACCTGAAAAGACATTGGTTATTGATTATATAAAGAAACTAAAAGGCAATTTAAAATAAAGCCCTGATGTGGGAAGGAAATACTAATTAATTGGTTAATAGCCCTTCCCTTGTCAGGCACAAAAATAAAATAATGAAACACACATATCATATACACGGAATGACTTGCAACGGTTGTCGCAGTCACGTAGAAGAAACACTTTCAAAAGTTGATGATGTTTCAAACGTAAAAGTCAATTTAGAAAAATCAGAAGCTATTATTGAAATGCAATCACATATTTCAATTGAAATATTTCAAAAAGCATTAAAAGATGATGGTGGTCGATATAGTATTCATAAACAAGGTAAACACCAACCTAATAAAGAAAAAAAGCAGGAACAACCTAAAGGCAAAGGAACAGGTACATTTTATTGTCCTATGCACTGCGAAGAAGACAAAACATATAATAAAGCAGGTGATTGTCCTGTTTGTGGAATGGACTTGGTGGAAGAAAGAAGTTTAACTACAACAAGTAGCCAATTTACGTGTCCAATGCACCCAGAAATAATTAAAGACGAAGCAGGTTCTTGTCCTGTTTGTGGGATGGATTTAGTGCCATTAGAAGCGGATATTTCAGAAGAAGACAAAACCTATAAAAAATTGTTGAAAAAGTTTTGGATAGCTGTAATTTTTACTGTGCCAATATTTTTAATAGCAATGTCAGAAGCATTAGATAATAATCCTTTATATAATGTTTTAGAACAAAAACAATGGAACTGGATTCAGTTTGCATTATCAATCCCTGTAGTGTTTTATGCAACTTGGATGTTCTTTAAACGTGCTTACACATCAATAAAAACAATGAACCTGAATATGTTTACTTTAATTGGTATTGGTTCGGGTATCGCGTGGTTATTTAGTGTATTTGCAATGGTATTTCCAGATGTATTTCCACAAGATTTTAAAACAGCCGATGGTAATGTATTTGTTTATTTTGAAGCTACAACGGTAATTTTAACATTAGTATTATTAGGTCAATTATTAGAAGCAAGAGCACATAGTCAAACAAGTGGCGCAATAAAAGAATTACTAAAATTAGTGCCTTCAACAGCAACATTGGTTACTAATGGAGAAGATAAAGTTATTGCAATCGATAAAATTGAAAAAGACAATTTATTACGAGTTAAGCCTGGAGAAAAAATTCCAGTAGATGGTAGTATTGTAGAAGGTCATAGTAGCATTGATGAATCTATGATTACTGGAGAACCAATTCCTGTAGATAAGAGCATAGACGATAAAGTAAGTTCTGGCACAATTAACGGTACAAAGTCATTTATTATGAAAGCTGAAAAGGTAGGTTCCGAAACCTTACTTTCTCAAATTATTCATATGGTAAATAATGCAAGTCGTTCAAAAGCACCTATTCAAAAATTAGCAGATAGAATATCTAAATACTTTGTTCCAATTGTATTAGTTGTTGCAGTAATAACATTTATAGTTTGGGCTATTTTTGGTCCAGAACCTGCTTATGTTTTTGCCTTTGTAAATGCAATTGCTGTATTAATTATTGCTTGTCCTTGTGCATTAGGTTTGGCAACACCAATGTCTGTTATGGTTGGTGTTGGTAGAGGTGCACAATCTGGTGTATTAATTAAAAATGCTGAAGCATTAGAAAAAATGAATAAGGTAGATACGCTTATTGTAGATAAAACAGGTACGATTACTGAAGGAAAACCATCAGTTGAAAAAGTAATCTCAATTAATAATTTAAAAGAAGAAAAGCTACTTCATTTCATTGCTTCCTTAAATCAATATAGCGAACATCCTTTAGCAGAAGCTATTGTAAACTATGGTAAATCTAAAAATACTGTAATTACAAAAGTAAACGATTTTCAAGCTGTAGCAGGAAAAGGTGTTATAGGTACTGTTGAAAACAAAAAAGTTGCTTTAGGTAATGCAAAGTTATTAGAGCAGTTTGCCATAACTATTTCTAAAAATTTAGAAACTAATGTGGTTGCAGAACAAGAACAAGGTAAAACAGTATCGTATATAGCAGTAGATAATGAAGCTGTTGGATATGTAACTATTTTCGATGCCATTAAAACCACAAGTCAAAATGCTATTAAACAACTACAAGATAATGGTGTTGAGGTAATAATGCTAACTGGTGATAATAAAAATACTGCAAAATCGGTAGCAGAACAATTAAACCTTAAACACTATAAAGCAGAATGTCTTCCAGAAGATAAATTGAATGAAATTGATAAACTTCAACAAAAAGGAAGTGTTGTAGCAATGGCAGGTGATGGTATTAACGATGCGCCAGCTTTAGCACAGTCAGATGTTGGTATTGCAATGGGTACAGGTACAGATGTAGCTATTGAAAGCGCTTCAATTACGTTAGTAAAAGGAGATTTACAAGGTATTGTAAAAGCTAAAAAATTAAGTCACGATGTTGTTAAAAACATAAAACAGAATCTCTTTTTTGCTTTTATATACAATGTATTGGGTGTGCCCATTGCAGCAGGTGTTTTATACCCAATATTCGGGTTATTACTATCACCAATGATTGCAGCTTTAGCAATGAGTTTTAGTTCAGTATCAGTAATTGCAAACGCATTAAGATTAAGAAATATTAAAATATAGAAAAATGAAAAAATATATAGTTTACATAGTAATATTAGCAGTTGGCTTATTATTAGGTTGGTTATTATTCGGTGGTTCATCAAACAAAAAAACTGAACATAATCACGATGAAATAGCAGAAACCAATCAAAAATGGACTTGCTCAATGCACCCACAAATTATGCAACCAGAACCTGGTGATTGCCCTATTTGTGGTATGGATTTAATTCCTGCCGAAGCTGGAGCAGATGGTTTAGCAGCAGACCAATTCAAATTAACAAAAAATGCAATGGCGTTGGCCAACATTCAAACATCAATTGTAGGTAGTAGTAAAGCAGACGATAACGGTATTAAACTATCAGGTAAAATTGTTGCCAATGAAAAAGCAAATGCTGTGCAAGTCAGTTATTTCTCTGGAAGAATTGAACGCTTAAATGTCAGTTTTACTGGAGAAAAAGTAAACAAAGGGCAATTATTAGCAACCATTTATTCACCAGAATTATATGCAGCACAACAAGAATTAATTACAGCAGCTTCATTAAAAGAATCGCAACCGGCATTATATAAAGCAGTTCGTAATAAATTAAAATTATGGAAACTTTCTGAAAAGCAAATCAATCAAATAGAACAAACAGGAAAAGTAAAAGAAAATTTTCCTGTCTATGCAACTATCTCTGGTACTGTAACAGAAAAATTAGTAGAGCAAGGCGATTATATAAAACAAGGGCAACCATTATTAAAAATCGCAAACTTAAATTCAGTTTGGGGAAACTTTGATGTGTACGAAAACCAAATAGACTTATTTAAAAAAGGGCAAGAAATAAACGTAACAACTAATACTTATCCTAATAAAAAATTTAAAGGTAAAGTAGATTTTATTGATCCTATTTTAGATAACAGAACACGTACTGTTAAATTAAGAGTAGTGCTTAATAATAAAGACGAAGTATTTAAACCAGGAATGTTTATTGAAGGGAAAATTAAAGGAGTAACCTCTACTAAAGAAAAATCATTATTCGTGCCTTCATCTGCCATTTTATGGACAGGTGAACGCTCTGTAGTATATATTAAAACCAATCCAGACCAACCAGTTTTTGAAATGCGTCAAATAACTTTAGGTGACCAAATAGGTAATACTTACAAAGTATTAAAAGGGTTAAAAAATGGTGATGAAATTGTAACCAATGGAACTTTTACAGTTGATGCAGCAGCACAATTGCAAGGAAAAAAATCTATGATGAATAAAGATGGTGGAAAAGTAATGACTGGTCACGAAGGACATTTAGGTATGGATAGTAATTCATCAAAAAATAATACAGACCATACCAATATGAATGAACGGTTGGAAGTATCAAAAGCATTTCAGAAACAATTAAAAAAAGTATTTGAAAGCTATATTAGTTTAAAGGATGCGTTTGTTAAAGATAACTCAAGTAAAGCATCAGAAAATGCAAATAGTTTACTTGATAATTTGAATAATGTGGATATGAAATTAGTTAAAGATGAAGCTCATAATCATTGGATGTCATTAGTAAAAGAAATTAAATCTTCAACAATTGCTATTTCTAAAGCAGCAAATATAAAAGAGCAAAGAAATCATTTTAAACATTTGTCTTCGCATTTAATTAAAGCTGTGCAACTATTTGGTATCAATGAAAAGGTATATGTAGAGTTTTGTCCAATGGCAGATAGTAATAAAGGTGCCTATTGGTTAAGCAAAGAAGAAAAAGTAATCAATCCATATTTTGGCGAAGCAATGCTAACCTGTGGAGAGGTAAAACAAGTTATAGAATAATTAAATACAAATAATAACAATTAAATTTTAAAATAATGAGCTTTTCAAAGAAAAATCACGAACACAAAAACAATAATGTAATCGACGTGAGTAAAAAAGTAATTTTAAGTATAGCTGTTATAGCAGCTTTAGGTGTAACAAGTTGTAATAGTCAAACAAAAAAAGAAACAAAAACAACCACTACACAAATGTCAAAAGATATGGCTATGACAGACTTGTCTTTTGGTGTAAGAGGTAATTGTGGTATGTGTAAAAAAACCATTGAAAAAGCAGTAAATGCTGTTGAAGGTGTTGCAAGTGCTAATTGGAATGTAGATAAAAAGAAAATCGATGTCTCTTTTGATGATACCAAAACCAATGCAATGGCAATTCATAAAGCAATAGCAGCTTCTGGTTATGATACTGAAAAAGTAGCAGGAAGCGAAGAAGCTTATAAAAATTTACCAGGTTGTTGTCAATACGACCACGAAATGAAAATGAATCAATAAATAAGTATGATTTTTTAATGTAATTTATAGCAAAAGGAAAATTAAGGTTTTTTCTTTTGCTATAAAATATAACTAACCAAACACCTTTTAATTATTGTAAAGCCTATTATTTGCACAACCATTGCATTAAATAATTTATATATTTGCTACAATGAAATTATTAGCATTCATATTATCAATTTATATTTTCGCACTCAATCTAGCACCTTGTGCTGATTTTGATGTGTCTGATAATGATGTTAAAACTGAAATTTCACAAGCTATGGATAATGACCATCAGCACCAAGATTCAGATTTATGTTCACCTTTTTGTATATGTCAATGTTGTCATATAAACGCTACATATTTTCAGTTTTCTTACATAAAATATGAAATAACATTTATTTCTACCCAAGATTTTTTCTACCACAATGGGATAGAAAAAGATTTTACGACTTCCATTTTACAACCACCTCGGGTATAATTCAGTTTTCATAGGATAGCTATATCCTTTTTTAATGTTTTCGTCTTCGAGTAGCATAGCTACGAGAAGCTCATATTGAGCGAAATCGAATTACGAACACACTTTTATATTTTTTAACTGAATTAATACATTTTAATATGATTAATAAAATCATTGATTTTTCAATCAATAATAAATTCATTATTGGGTTGCTAACGCTTACCATTATTGGAGCAGGTATTTGGAGTATGACCAAAGTACCAATAGATGCTGTTCCGGACATTACCAACAACCAAGTACAAGTAATAACCCAAGCACCAAATTTAGGTACCGAAGACATTGAGCAATTTGTAACTTATCCTGTAGAAGTTGCAATGAGTAACTTACCAGATGTTCAAGAAATTCGTTCCGTTTCCCGTTTTGGTTTATCAGTAGTTACCATAGTTTTTGACGATGACATGGGTACTTACCTTCCTCGTCAATTAGTGGCGGAAAAACTAAATGAGGTCAAAGAACAAATTCCAAGTGGTTTTGGCGAACCTACAATGGGACCAATTTCTTCAGGATTAGGAGAAATTTATCAATACACGCTAAAAGTAAAACAAGAATATAAAGCCAAATATTCGATTACAGATTTACGAACGATGCAAGATTGGATTGTTCAACGTCAAATGGCAATGGTAGAAGGTGTTGTTGAGGTTAACGCAATTGGCGGCAAAATTAAACAGTACGAAGTTGCTGTAGACCCAAACGAACTAAAAGCCATTGGATTAACAATTACCGATATTTTCAATGCACTTCAAGCCAATAATCAAAATACTGGTGGTGCATACATTGAAAAAAATCATCAAGCCAATTTTATTCGTGGTGAAGGTTTAGTACGCAGTTTAGAAGACATTAAAAAGATTACGGTTAAAAACACAAATAGCATCCCAATTACAGTAGGCGACATTGCCACGGTTCAATACGGTTCTGCTATTCGTTATGGTGCATTAACACAAGATGGCGAAGGCGAAGTTGTTGGTGGTTTGGTAATGATGCTTAAAGGTGCAAATTCAAACGATGTTATCGAGAATGTCAAGCAAAGAATGGCGCAAATTGAAAAGTCATTACCAGAAGGTGTTATTATTGAACCTTTATTAGATAGAAGCAAACTAATAAGTGAAACAACATCTACCGTTGCAACCAATTTAATTGAAGGTGCTTTAATAGTTATTTTCGTTCTTATTTTCTTATTAGGAAATTGGAGAGGTGGTTTAATAGTAGCTTCAACAATTCCACTATCCTTATTATTCGCATTTATACTAATGAATGTCTTTGACGTTTGGGCAAATTTAATGAGCTTGGGGGCAATAGATTTCGGAATTATTGTCGATGGCGCTGTAATTATTGTAGAAAGTACCGTTTTCCTGATTGCTTCACAAATCTTAAAAAAGAAGAAGCTAACCTCTAAAGAACGTGATAATGTTGCAGCAAATGCTTCAAAAAAAATGATGAATGCGGCATTTTTCGGTCAACTAATTATCTTAATTGTGTTCCTTCCTATTTTAGCTTTAGAAGGGATTGAAGGCAAAATGTTCAAACCAATGGCATTGACTTTCATTTTTGCAATGATTGGTGCAATGGTACTTTGTTTGACGTATGTTCCTATGATGTCTGCACTTATTTTAAGAGCACCAAAATCAGACAAAAAATCCTATGGCGATAAGTTCGTGCATTGGGTAGAAAGTAAATACCAACCTTTATTAGAAAAAGCCTTAAAAAGAGGAAAACTAATAGTTGGAATCGCAGTTATTTTATTCGGAATTACCGCTTTTATGTTTTCTAGAATGGGTGGTGAATTTATTCCACAACTTGATGAAGGTGATATCGCGTTTCACGCTATTTTAAAACCAGGCAGTTCACTTTCTGAAACCATTGAAACAACCACAAAAATTGAGCAAATTGTAAAAGCTAATTTTTCTGAAGTCGAAAAAGTAGTGAGTCGTATTGGTGTTGCCGAAATACCAACCGACCCAATGCCTATGGATTTAGCAGATGTTATTGTGATTCTGAAACCAAAAAGCGAATGGATAACAGCTAAATCTAAAGATGATTTAATTGAAGAAATGAAAGAAGCGGTTGAAATAATTCCTGGTGTTAACTATGAATTTACTCAACCTATTGAAATGCGTTTTAACGAACTACTCGAAGGTGTTAGAGAAGACATAGCTATTAAACTTTATGGAGAAGATATAAATGTACTGTCTCAAAAAGCAGAAGAAATATCTAAAATAATTGCAGGTACAGAAGGTATTGGTGATATGAAAGCGGAAGCTACCACAGGTTTACCACAAATGACAATCACCTATAACCGAAGTAAATTAGCACAATACGGACTTCAAGTAAATACTTTAAATCAAATTGTACAATCTGCCTTTGCAGGAGGTACAGCAGGTGTTATTTTTGAAGGTGAAAAACGATTTGATTTAGTGGTTAGGTTAAGTTCTCATAATCGTAAAGACATAACTGATGTTCAAAACTTGTTTGTCAACTTGCCTTCTGGTGCACAAATTCCACTTCGTGAAGTTGCAGACGTAAGCTACAAAGCTGGCCCTATGCAAATAAGTAGAGACAATACTAACAGAAGAACTTATGTAGGTATTAATGTAAGAGGTCGTGATGTAAAATCGTTAGTAGCAGAAATCAAATCAAAATTAGATGCAAATCTTCAATTGCCTTCAGGTTATTTTATTAGATATGGTGGTGCTTTCGAAAATTTAGAACGTGCCAGTAATCGCTTGCAAACTGTAGTACCAATAGCATTACTACTTATTTTTGTGTTAATATATTTTGCGCTAAAATCACTACCACAAACTTTAATGATTTACATCGCTATTCCAATGGCAACCATTGGTGGTGTTATAGCCTTATGGCTTCGTGATATGCCTTTTAGTATTTCGGCAGGTGTAGGTTTTATTGTCCTTTTTGGTGTTGCAGTTTTAAATGGTTTAGTAATGATTAGTGGTTTAAATGAATTAAAAGAAGAAGGCGTTACCAATTTAAAAGATAGAATTATTGAAGGTACAAAACGAAGAATAAGACCTATTATGCTTACAGCTTTTACTGATGTATTAGGCTTTTTGCCAATGGCTATCTCTGCATCGGCAGGTGCAGAAGTACAACGTCCTTTAGCAACGGTAGTTATTGGTGGTCTGTTAACTTCTACATTATTAACCTTGTTTGTGCTTCCTATTTTATACCATTGGGTAGAGAACAAGTCTTTTAAATTTAAAGCAAACAAAAAATTTGCAACTGCAACAGCTATTATAGTTTTTATGTTTTTGTTTCCAATAACAGGAAATGCACAACAAGTTAGCGACTCTTTGCCTATTGTTTCATTACAAGAAGCTATAAAAATGTCAAAAGAGAACTATCCTAGTTTAAAACAAAGACAGTTAGAAATTGATAAACAGCAACAATTAAAAGGGACTGCTTTCGATTTTGGCTCAACTCAAATTTTTACAGGTGGTGAGGAAATTAAAGATGGTTCAGGTATTTACACAACTATTGGTGTTGGCCAATCAAATATAGATGTGTTTGGTATTGCACCAAAGCAAAAATTATTAGAACAACGTATTCAATTAGCGCAAAAGGCGTATCAACTTTCAGAATTGGAGTTAGAATTAGAGGTGAAAAAAGCCTGGTCTAATGCCTTTAAAAGTAAACGGAATTATAATCTGTATAAAGAATTGAATGCTATTTACACCAATTTTAAAAAAGCTGTTGAGTTAAATTATGAAGTAGAAGCTATATCAAAATTAGAATATTCAGCAGCTAAAAATCAAGCTTTACAAATTAAAAATAAAACAAAGCAAGCTTATAGCGAATACCTCATTGCTTTACAGCAATTAAATTTATGGTTAGTTTCTGAAAAAATCTATACAGTTCCAAACGAGTTTAAAACCCTTAACAACATAGATTTAACAGCCTTTAGTGCAGAAGCTCATCCTTTGTATGGTGTTTCTCAACTTAAAATAGCAGAAGCAGAAGCAAATTACAAAGCTGCTAAAGCCGAGAATTTACCAAAGTTTAACCTTCAAGGTGGTTTACAAAAAGTAAACGGTAGTTCAGGCTATTATACTTATCAAGCCGGTATTTCTATACCATTTCTTTCTGGTACAACAAGAAAACAAATTAGAACTGCAAAATTCAATAAAGAAATTGCAGAAGTAAATATGTTATTTAAACAAAAGGAAGTGCAATCTAAATTTAATCAAGCAAAAGAAAATTACCAAAAATGGAAAACGTCTTGGCTATTTTATAAAGATGAAGTATTACCACTTATTAAAGAACAGAAAACTGGCGCTTTATTTGCTTATAAAGAAGGCGAAATTGATTATTCTGCCTTTACGCAACTTATAAATCAAGCCATTCAATCAGAGTTAGAAGCTCAAACAGCATTGGTAAACTATTTACAAAGCATTTTTGAATTACAATATTTTAAATAATAACACTATGAAAAACAGATCATATAATATCCTAATAATAGTAATGTTGACCTTTTTAATAACTGCCTGTGGCAATAAAGAAAAACACAACGAAGAAGATGGGCATTCTCATAATAAAGAAACCAAAATTGAAACTAATGAAGGGCATAGCGAAAACGAAGAAGTGATGCTATCAGCACAACAATTTGAAGCCTTAAAAATGAAAATTGACACCATTGCGTTGCGAAATATGAGTGGTTATGTTGAAGCCAATGGAACGTTAGAAGTACCACCACAAAATGAAGCAGCAATAACTTCCGTAATTGGAGCTAATGTAGTTTCCATTAAAGTAATTGAAGGAGATAAAGTAAACAAAGGTCAGGTTGTTGCTTATTTATCACATCCTAATATCATTCAAATGCAAACCAATTATCTCAATGCGTATAGCAATAGCAATTTTTTAAAGAAAAATTATGAACGTCAACAAAAATTATATAATGCTGGCGTAGGCTCTGGTGCAAATTTTCAAAAAGCAGAAGCAGAATACGAAGCGTCAAAGGCTATGGTTAATGGAATGGCAGCTCAACTACAATTACTAAATATCAGTACAACATCGGTTCGTAATGGCACAATAGCTCAACAAGTAGCATTGCGTAGCCCAATTGAAGGGTTTGTTCAAAAGGTAGAAGTAAAAACTGGTCAGTATGTTGAGCCTCAATCAGAACTCTTTGAAATAGTAAATACACATCACGTCCACGCAGATTTAATGGTCTTCGAAAAAGATGTTTATAAAGTAAAAAAAGGTCAAAAAGTAACCTTTAATGTTCAATCTACTCAAAATGAAGAATTAATTGCAGAAATCTATTCGGTAAGCAAAACATTCGAAGATAACCCTAAAGCAGTACACGTTCACGCAGAAATTGAAAATAAAAAAGGTAATTTAATTCCAGGAATGTATATCCAAGGTAAAATTCAAGTTGAAAATACAAAAACAAGAGCATTACCAGAAAGTGCTATTATAAAAGAAGGCGATACCTATTTTGTATTTTCTGTAGAAAAGGAAAATGAAGATTGGAGTTTCAAGCCAGTCGAAGTCATTTTAGGAGCCAAAGATGGTAATTGGATAGCTGTAGAGTTTACTAAAGAAATCGAGACGAGTACAAAATTCGCTTATAATAATGCCTACTACCTTATTGCAGAAATGAAAAAAGGTGAAGCAGAACACGAACATTAAATTATGCAAACTATAGAACAATTATTAGAGTCAAAAGAGATACGTGTTACAGCAATGCGATTACTTATTTATAAGTTTCTTGCACAAAAACAAATAGCAGTTACATTAAGCGATATTGAAAATGCTTTTGAAAAAATAGATAGAACTACACTTTACAGAACCATTAAAACATTTGAAGAAAATGTGATTGTTCATCAAATAGATGATGGTACTGGTATAACTAAATATGCGCTTTGCGAACAAGGTTGTAAGTGTGATGTTGAAACCGATTTACACTTACATTTTCATTGCAACAATTGTAACGAAACCATTTGCTTAACAGATCATAAAATCCCACAGATTAGCGTTCCTGAAGGGTTTGTTTCTGAAAATGTAAATCTGGTTGTAAAAGGTGTATGTGATAAGTGCAGCGGTCAATAATGCACTTCCCTTGCATTATAATTTATAGCATCTTTGACTTAAATATTTAACCAATGAAGAAAAGATTAATTGGAATAAGCGTAATAACAGCAATTACAGCTTCTTTATGTTGCATCACACCGGTTTTAGCTCTAATTGCAGGAACAAGTGGCATTGCATCAACATTTTCTTGGTTAGAACCCTTTAGATCCTATCTCATCGGATTTACCGTTTTAGTGATTGGTTTTGCTTGGTATCAAAAACTAAAGTCTCGAAATGAAATTGACTGTGAATGTGAGACGGATGAAAAACCAAAATTTATGCAGTCCAAAACCTTTTTGGCAATTGTGACTGTATTTGCAATAGTGATGTTGGCATTCCCTTATTATTCAGGAATTTTTTATTCTAATATGGAAAAACAAATAGTTATAGTTGATAAATCAGACATTAAAACAACTGAATTTAAAATAAACGGAATGACCTGTGCGAGTTGCGAAGAACACGTAAACCACGAAGTGAATAAACTCAACGGAATCTTAAACTCAAAAGCATCCTATGAAAGTGGTAATGCAATCGTTGAATTTGACAAAACTAAAACCAATGAAACGGAAATTGAGAAAGCAATTAATTCAACAGGTTATAAAGTAACTGGTAAAAAAGAAAACTAATGGAAATTCAATTAAAATCAGAGATTACTTGTCCAAACTGTGGAAATAAAAAAGTAGAAGAAATGCCAACAAACGCTTGTCAATTCTTTTACGAGTGTGAGAATTGCAAAGCCGTTCTTAAACCAAATGAAGGAGATTGTTGTGTTTACTGTTCTTACGGTACTGTTCCTTGTCCACCAATTCAGCAAAACAAAAGTTGCTGCTAAAATTGTATTGATATGAAAAAAAAGAAACTCAATTTAAGAGATATAAAACCTAATTCTGAAAAAGAACACAGTCACGATGATGGTCATAATCACAGTAAAGGTTCCAATAATTTTAAAGCATATAGTCCAGCGATAGTAAGTTTTGTAATGCTAATCATTGGTATTACTTTAGATTATTTTGATATTAATTTTTTTAGAAATTGGATTCGGGTTGTTTGGTATATCGTAGCTTATATACCTGTTGGGTTTCCTGTTGTAAAAGAAGGATGGAAAAGTATTAAAAAAGGTGATGTCTTTACAGAATTTTTTTTAATGTCAATCGCAACCATTGGTGCGTTTATTATTGGTGAATATCCTGAAGGTGTTGCAGTAATGCTATTTTATGCAGTAGGCGAATTATTTCAAAGCACAGCAGTTAATAGAGCAAAATCAAACATTAAAGCATTGCTTGATGTTAGACCAAAGGAAGCGTTAGTTTATCGAAATAAAGATTATGTTTCTGTAAATCCTGAAGCCGTAAATATTGGCGAAAAGATACAAGTACGTGTTGGCGAAAAAGTACCTTTAGATGGTGTTTTTTTGTCTGAAAAAGGATCATTTAACACAGCAGCTTTAACTGGTGAAAGTAAACCAGATACCATTGCCAAAGGTGAAAAAGTATTTGCAGGAAGTATCAATCTCAATGGTGTTATAGAAATTGAAACCACCAAAGAATTTAAAGACAGTTCCATTGCTCGTATTCTCGATATGGTTCAAAATGCAACAGCTCGTAAATCTAAAACCGAATTATTCATAAGGAAGTTTGCACGTATTTACACACCAATTGTTGTGTTTTTAGCCATAGGCGTTACATTATTACCTTATTTTATTGTCGATGGTTATGTCTTTAGAGATTGGTTGTATAGAGCTTTAATTTTCTTGGTAATATCTTGTCCTTGTGCTTTAGTTATTTCAATTCCATTGGGTTATTTCGGTGGTTTAGGAGCAGCTTCAAAAAACGGTATTCTATTTAAAGGTGCTTCTTTTCTTGATGCTATGACCAAAATTAATACGTTGGTTATGGATAAAACGGGTACAGTTACCAAAGGTGTTTTTAAAATCAAAAAAGTAAAAGCAATCAGTTGGGAAGAAACTGAATTTATGAAATACTTAATGGCGATGGAAGAGCAATCTACGCATCCAATTGCTAAAGCCATTTTAGAATACAAAGCAAATGGAGCAGATTTTAATGCTACCAAAGTTTCAGAAATAGCAGGAAAAGGTTTAAAAGGAATTGTAAACGGAAAAACTGTTTTAGTTGGAAACAAAGCATTAATGACTGCCAATAATATTGAAGTTGCAAAAGAAATCGACACTATTGTAGAATCTATTGTTTTAGTTTCAATTGGTAATAAGTTTGCTGGTTATGTTGTCATTGCAGACGAATTGAAAGAAGATGCCAAAGAAACCATAACCAATTTGCACAAAGTCGGTATTTCTAAAATAATGATGCTTTCCGGGGATAAAGATTCCATTACTCAAAAAGTAGCTTCTCAATTAAACATTGAAAAAGCAAAAGGTGGTTTATTACCCGAAGATAAATTGAATGAAGTTGAAACTTTAAAACAAAATTCCAAAAATAAAATAGCCTTTATTGGCGATGGTATTAATGACGCACCAGTTTTAGCAGCAAGTGATGTAGGTATTGCAATGGGAGGTTTAGGAAGTGATGTTGCCATTGAAACTGCTGATGTTATTATCCAAACAGACCAACCTTCAAAAGTAGTTAAAGCAATAAAAATTAGTCGTTCTACTCGAAAAATTGTTTGGCAGAATATCATTTTAGCTTTTGGTGTTAAAATAGTTGTTTTAATATTAGGTGCAGGTGGTTTAGCAACAATGTGGGAAGCTGTATTTGCTGATGTAGGTGTTGCGTTATTAGCAATTTTGAATGCTGTAAGATTACAACGAATGCAATGGCGTTAAATAATTAAAGTCATTGTATTTATTTTAATTTTTTTAAAGTAAAGTATTTTTAAACAAACCAGATTTATTGTCCTCATAACTACTGTAAGTTGAAAAAAATTGAAAGAATAGTAAAAAAATTAGATTCTAATTTAGATTTTTTAGAAAAAGAAATTGAAGGCGTTTTAGAGAAGTCTGAAGAGGGTATTAAGGTAACTCAAAGAGCTCTTGAACAAATAAGAGAACTTTTGTTAAAACGAAAATCAGCATCAACTTCTGATGAAATCTATTTTTTCAAAAATATTAAGCCTCAAGTTTTTAGTAAATTAATTTATTATGTGAAATTATTTAGTATTGAAAGTAAAAGACCAAGAAGTAGTAACAAATCTCAAGTAAAGTATTTTAACAAACATATAGATAGGTTGCAAAATTATTTTAATGATAATTTAGAGTTTTATCATTATTATAGACGAGGTGCTACTTTTTTGGATAACGAATATTTTATAAGAGGAAAAGCTAATATTCGTTTATTTCCAGATTCTCTTTCTTTTTTCGCAGATGATAAATTTTCTACAAGCCACGATTCTACTGTAGCCACAATTCTTGCTTATGATATGCTAATAATTTATTTAAAAACTGAAATTGATAAACTTGAAAATAACAATGGTATGGAAGCAAATTATAACGCTTTTCAAAAGCAATCAAAATTATTTTGGACAGGTAATAAAACAGATTTAATAGAACTCATTTATGCACTTCATAGTTCTGGAGTAATAAATAGTGGAACAGCAGATATTAAAGAGGTAGCCTTAATTTGCGAACAAATGTTTAACGTTAGTTTGGGCGATTATTACAGAACTTTTTTAGAAATCCGTTCACGCAAAATAAATCAAACAAAATTCATTGATAAACTAAAAGAGTCTTTAGTAGATAAAATGCTAGAATCTGATGAATAAACACCCAACTTGGGTGTTTTAAAGAGCAAATAATTATCATAGTATTTGCTCTTTTTTATTGCCTATGTTTTACAAGTAAAACATTAAAACAAATCAATGTAACTCATTAAATATGAGCGTATAAAAACACCCAAGTTGGGTGTAACTTGTGAAAAACACTCAATAATTCACTTCATATTTGCTAAACGAAAGTCAAATCACAGATTCACGAATACCTATTTGAAAAAAACATTCTAACTCGTGAATTAAATCAATTTAATAGCTGCCATTGATAACGAAAGTTTGTTGTGGTAGCTGTTTTTAACTTAAATCGTTTACTATGGCAGCAACAATTATTACAACCGAAGATCTTCACGAATTCAAATTAGAATTATTAGAAGGTATTAAAACAATCATCAATAACAAAACAGGTTTAGCCACTAAAAAATGGTTAAAATCACCAGAAGTTCGCGACCTGTTAAGTATTTCACCAGGTACATTACAAAACTTACGAATTAACGGAACGTTACCATACACTAAAGTTGGTGGTGTTATTTATTACGATTATGATGATATTCAAAAAGTAATGCAAGACAATAGAATACACAACAAGTTTTAATGCCACTTTAAGTGCAGCTAAAACACCTATTCTATGCAAAAAGTTAATTATATAAAACACCTAAAAGGTGTATTTATTCAATTCTCTAAAGACAACCGTTTAAATCCAACACATATAAGTTTATATATAGCATTATTCCAAATCTGGAATAACAATCGGTTTTTAGACGAATTTTATATCAATCGAGAAGAAGTAATGAGCTTTTCAAAGATAGGCTCTAAATCAACATATCATAAATGTATTAAAGAGCTAAATCATTGGAAATATATTATTTACTATCCATCACACAATCCATTTAAGGGAAGTAAAATTAAGATGTTCAATTTTGAGACAAGTTATAAACAAGTTATGGACTCATACAATCCTATAAACGGACAAGCACTGGTATCTAATAATAAACATATACAAACTAATAAAAACATTAATAAACTTGACCAGCCAAAAAATGAAAATGATGTTATTACTTTTTTTAAAAATGAAAAATGGCCAATAATTGAAGCTCAAAAATTTTTTAATCATTATCAAGGTATTGGTTGGAAAGTAGGTGGAAAAACAAAAATTGTCAATTGGCAAGCTACTGCTAAAAATTGGATGCTAAAAGCTGAAGAAATAAAAACAAAAATAAATCAAAAAGCAGTTAGCCAAAATCAAGACAACCTAAAGACAAGTAAAAACAAAAACTACAATGAGCCTTTATAACGCTTTGCGTCATACGGCGCTTATTTCAGTAACTCACTATCTAAAACTATGAATAAGATACAACCACATATTATAAAAGAAGGAGGTGTTCAATACCAATTAGGAGAATTTAATAACAATAATATTTCATACGATTTCAAAAAAATATTAATTTATCTTGATGCAAAAGGAAAGCTGCTCTTTGGTAAAAACTTTAAAATCTATGAAGAAGATGAGGTTATTTTATATAAACTATGTGTCTATTTTATAAGTGATTTTGAGGCTTGCAAAAAATTAGAAATAGATCCAAACAAAGGGATATTATTATCGGGACCTGTAGGCTGTGGTAAAACAAGTTTAATGAAATTATTAAGGTTTATGGTACCACATCAAAAACCGTATGAACTAATTCCTGCTAGAAATATCACATTCGCATTTAATAATATTGGTTACAAAACTATTGAAGAATATGGTAATAGTAGTTTTTATTGTTTTGATGATTTAGGTGTTGAATCAACTGGTCGTCATTTTGGTAAAGATTGTAATGTAATGGGAGAAATTCTTTTATCTCGTTACGATTTATTCCTAAAAAGAAAAATAAGAACACACGCTACAACCAACCTAAATGCACAAGAATTAGAAGAAAGATATGGTAATCGTGTACGTTCTCGAATGCGACAAATGTTTAACTTAATAAGTTTCGATTCAAGCAGTAAAGACAAACGAGGTTAAAATTTTAATAGCTTTTAAATATTGAAAACAATAATAAGTAAATAGACGTGTTTTAAATCTATAACAGAAAAAGTCGTTAATTATACGACTTCTTAATGAAATTTGTAAATTTGTTGAATAATGGACAAAACTAGCGACATAACCCAAATAAGAAGTTTAGCTCAAATATTTTCTGCCTCTAATTTTAAAAAAATAGTAAGAGAAGATAATTATTTTGATACATTTTACCGTATAAACAGATATGCTAAAATTAATGAGAATACTACTAATCTTGAGGTGCTAAATCAAATTTACAAATCATTATTAAAGGTTTATAAAAATGAATATGTCTATAAAAACGTACTAATTAACAAGCTTTTAATTAAAAAATATAGTCTTAAAAATACCATTGCTTTAAATGAATTTAAAGTAGGTAAATCTATTGCAGATTTTGTGCTTTTAAATGGTGAAGCTCGTATTTATGAAATAAAAACAGAGCTTGATGGTTTAGAGAAATTAGAGAAACAAATATCAGATTATGAAAAATTTGCTGATAAAATTTACATTGTAACAAGCTCTAAACACATTCCTAATTTATTGACAAAATATTACAATTCTAATATTGGTATTATTGAATTAACTAATAGAAATGCACTTAAAACTTTAAAAGAAGCAAAAGTAAATCAATCAGTTTTTAACCACGAAACATTATTTAAAACATTAAGAAAAGACGAATATTTAAGTATAATTAAATCATATTTTAATGCTGTGCCAAATGTGCCTAATACACAAATATTTAGAGAATGTCTTAAGTTGTCAAAAAATATTGATATTTTAGAATTTCAAAAATTAGTAATTCAAAAATTAAAATTTAGAAATATTTCTAACCCAGAAAGTTTTAAAGAAAGACAAATTCCAGAAGCATTAAAACATATATGTTATTCTTTAAACTTTTCTGATAATGAATACCAACAGTTAGATAATTTTTTATCCCAAAAAAGCAAAGTATGTATTTCCCATATGTTAGAGGTAAACAATTTGAATTAATCGCATTAAGAGATTTATGCTCTATATTTTCAGATGATATATTAAAAACTTCACCAGTAATAGAACCAGTTAAAAGTACATCAACTTTTAAATCAACATTAAAAGAATTAGCTTCTAAAAATGTTAATTTTAATATTATTATAAACCCTAGAGTTGGCGATTTAAAAGGAAAACATCAAGAAATTATTGATGTAGTTTCAGAAAGTTTACAAGGCTATGAGAACTTCCAATTAGCTGTTATTTTGGATGATAAGTCCGAAAGAAATATCCAAACATTTATTGATTTTATAGGTGCTCTGAATTTTAATTTTAATGGTGTTACCTTAATTCACAATTCTGAAGTTTCCGGTAATAATATAGAATTACTTACTACAAATCTTAATATCGTTTATAACTTAATTTACTTCTCTAAAACAAGTAGAAGATATTATAGAGAGTTTGCTCAAAACACGCGAGTATCACTAGATGATTATTTTAAGGAAATGCCTAAAAATGCTGATTATCTTGATTTAGAAAGCAGCTTTTCTGAAGAATACAAATATTATCAAGAAGATGGTTTTGTTGGTTTTGGCGATTTTCTTACTATAGGTGATAATTATTCCGATTCAGGATTTTTACCTAGAGCTGTAGCAATACATTTATCTTATATAGATGGTAATGATAGAATAAGAGTAAAACATTTTGTGTCTGACTCTAATGGTGATGTATCAGATATTGGTGGTAAATTTTCTGAAGCCATACATAAGTTAGTTACTTGGTGCAACCAACAAGACATACAAACAAATGCAGTAAATACTTTTCGAGATTTGCACCAAAGAGGTCATTTCCCTGGTCTTGGCACTTTAAAAAAGTTGTCAATTATGAATCACATCGAATTAGTAATTAAAAACATTTAGTTATGAATTGTTGTGTAAACTGTTTTACTAGTGATTATATCATTAGTATAATAAATGCTGATGATAGAGTTGGTAACTGTAATTTTTGTAAATCAACAAATGTATCTATTTATACACCTAGAGAGTTAATTCCTTTTTTTAGAAATTTCTTGTCCTTATACGCTGTTGATGCTAGCTCTAACCAAGATATAGCTCAATCTTTAAAAAAAGATTTTAACCTTACAACAGATATAGTTGAAGATTCCAAAGAACTATTTAAAGCAATTTTTATAGATGAAATGGAAGATATTACCGAATTATTTAATAGTAACGTATCTTCTGAAATTAAGATAGAATTACTCTCTGAAACAAATCAAATTCACGGTATTTGGGAAGATTTTAAAGAAGAAATAAAATATACAAATCGTTACCACATTCAAAATACAATAGATTTAAAAAAACTAGCCAATTTTTTTGAGCACGAAAGTTTTTATAAAGAAATTAAAAAAGGAAGAATATTTTACCGTTGTCGTATTTCAGACAAGAAAGGTTTTGCGCCAGATAAAATGGGTAATCCACCAAAAGAAGTTACTACTGGAGGTAGAGCAAACCCTAAAGGTATTTCTTATTTATATGTTGCAGATACACTTAAAACATCTTTATATGAAACAAGAGCTTCACTCTTTGATTATGTAACTGTTGGCGAATTTCAGTTAAAAGAAGATTTAAAAATTTTAAATTTAAGGAATCCAAAAGATGATCCAATTCCTTGGTCAGAAAATGAAGCAATTGAAGATTTTTTAATTTATGTTCCTTTTATTCAAACATTACAAAAAGAAATTTCATTACCAATTCGTAAGTTAGATAAACAATTAGATTATATTCCTACTCAATATATTTCAGAGTTCATTAAATCATTAGGTTTTGATGGTGTAGAATATCAAAGTTCCTTATATTCTGAAGGATATAATTTGGCAATTTTTAATCCTGAAAAATTAAATTGTAAAACAACACAAGTTTATGAAATTGAAGGTATTGATTTGCATCATAAAGCAGCTATATAATTTCCCCACAAACTAAAACCTAGTTTTTTCGTTCCTCAAAATCCTCTGTCTTTTAGTTTGTTCCCCTCGCCATTCCTTTATAGCGTTTAAATTGCCTCACTTATGCAGCACATTACAGCTTGTTTCATTCGTGCCTCATTACACAACTGCAAAGAGCTGCACAATGCCAAAAGCTAATAATTTAAACGCTATCCCAAGCTATATTTACATAACGTGCAGTTATACTGCTCTTCCGTGAAAAACTCCAGGCACTATAACGCCATTATGTAAAATAGCCACACATCCGACGCGCATCCAGTAATTAATAATAACAAGTAGATAATTTAATAACATTCCGTCTTTTTTACATTGTTTTTATAAGTGCCTACTGGTAAATTTAAGTGAATATTTTTAAAATCATTAAAATTTCAGCTTATAAAAGAAATTGTAAAGCACCTATAAAATCAAAAAAAAGCCAATAAGAGTATAACTTTTTATTTGAAAAAATCAGGATAGTTGGTTTCACTAAAAGTAAATGCTATTAACAATCAAATAAACTTATATATTTCAATAATCTAACTCATAAGTAATATTTTCAAAACATTCACTTTTAACAAAACCAATCAAAAAAACAGTACAATCAAATAAAAAGCAATACACTTATTCTCGCTGCTGCCGGCGCACTAGGTATTTTAACTTTATTATAATTCCTTACCTCATTCAACTGCACAAAACCATCGTTAAGTCCAAGTATTCCTTATCTCAAGTCTTTGTTTGTTTCATTTCTTTAAGTAATCAAAAAAAATCCAGATAAAATCTATCATTTTAGATATAATAAAGGATAAAAAGAAAAACAAAAAAAAGACAGCAAAACAAATGGTTCCCTTAATGTTGCAATACTTTCAGCATCTGTTTCCCTCAAGAAAAAATGTATTTGTATAAAATTTTATCTTTTAAAAGCCTCCGCTTTTAGCCTATAAAGGTCAAGCCCTTCGGGTTTTGAAAAAAATCTCCACCACTAACAGTTTAATACTTAAAATTCAACATTCAGTAGTTGGTAGTATTTTTTTCAAAAACCTTGATAGTCTATCCTCCCCATTTAGAAACAGCTTTCTTTTTGTTGTTTTTCTTTCCAAAATTTTATGGGCAAAAAAACAGCAAAAGAACCTGAACCTAAAAATGGATACTTATGCAAATTTTTGAAATCAAAACCCACAAAATTGGACGAACTTACTCAAACCCACATTTTTTTATTTTGAATAAAGGATTAAATTCTGGAAAGCCATTAGACAAACCTTGTCCAAACTGCTTTGTAATTTCCACAACTTCTACAACAAATAGAGAGTCTTTGTATTATCTGTGTTTATCCTTAAAAGTTGGTCAATACTTTGGGTGCTATTTAAAAGGCTCTGTCATTCCATTTATTGGTATTTCAGACGTAAAAAAAGTAATCACTACTGCACTGCAGAACTATGAAGAACAACAATGGCTATTGAAAGTTGAAAAACTCAAAAAAATAACTGCTTTCGAAGAAAACTTACAACAACAATTGTTAACTATTTCAAAACTAAAAATAGCCTTACTAAGATCTTAACAAATTAAACTATGAAAATAATTATAGCTGGGAGCAGAAACTTCACCAACTACCAAAAATTAAAACACGAATGTGATAAATTTCTGGACAAACAAAAAAATATCGAAATTATTTCTGGAGCTCATTACAAAGGTGCTGACAAATTAGGAGAGAAATACGCGTCTGAAAAAAACATCAACATTATAAAATTTCCGGCTGATTGGATAAAATATGGTAAAGCTGCTGGACCAAAAAGAAATAAACAAATGGCAATATATGCAGACGCATTAATTGCTTTTTGGGATGGAAAAAGTAAAGGAACAAAAAACATAATTCAACTTGCTAAACAAAGACAATTAAAAACTAGAATAATTCTCTTTGAAAACGAAATTCTAAATATCAATCAATAAAAACAAAAGAATACCCAGTACTAAAACTAGGTATTCTTTTTTTGCTTTCTAAAAAACAACCACTTTAATAATGTAGAAACAGAAAAACTAACAATTGCTCCAATAACAGCCATAATAACAGTAAAAAGTATATCGTCTAAACTAATAGTAAAAACTGTAGAGAGTAATGTTCCCCCAACAACACCTGACTTTATTTGAATATCGTTCTGAAACATATTTTTAGTCATCCTTTTTTTCATTAGAAACTACAGCTTGACTAACAGCAGTTGCAACAGTTCCTGCAACTGTCATATAAGTAGCAATTGTTATTATTGTTGCAGGAATACTTATTGGAGCTGCAATAATTGCACCTCCTGCAGTGGCTAAGGCTATACCAATGTTTCTTAACACTCGAAAGAATTTCGGTGTTGGTTTTTTATAACGTTCTATAATTTTCATAATTCTGTGATTTAATGATTAATACAATTTTTTCTTTTCGGTCTTTAGCTTGATACACTAATGACAATAATTTCTGCATAGCATTTCTGGAATATACACCTCTACCAATACCATTTAAATAGGTTACAGGAGCAATACAGCCCTCTAAATCTCTTTTAACATCATTTGCAGGATGAAATAAAATAAAGCTTCTACCTTTCACATTTTTCAAAATCAAATGATATTGAAATCGTTTTGAAAATCTTGGTAGAATTTCATATTGCCCTTCTGGTATACAAGAGATATTTCTTTTGTTATTTCTCCAGGGCAATTCAATGGTATGACAAAGGAATTTATCAGAATTAAAGAGAGTACCATTAGTACCCTCTTTAAAATATGCTCTTTGAAGTATTAACTCCATTGTTAAGGTTTATCAATAATCGTTACAGATAATGCGTTATAAGTACCATTTTTCAAAGAATACATTTGTCCATTTACCTCTTGGTAGAACTCTACTCCTAAAACCTGTACTACTGGTAATGTAGAATTAGCAGTTATAGAAGCTGTTAATGCAATTGCAGCTGTATCTGCAACTGTGTAAGGTAAAATTGCAGTTTCATCATTTTCAAAAGTTGAGGTTTCATTTACGAAATCTAATTCTGATGCTCCCATTACAATTTTAAAATGTGTCGTTCCTGCAGGAGCTGCAATTCTAACTGTTGGTGAAAAAGCAGCTAAATTTAAAGTTGTATCTCCAGAAACTCTATCAAAAGCTTTAACAAACGGAGCAAACAGAGTTGCTCCTAACTTTCCTTTCAAATTAAATTCAAACGCTTCTAAAAGGTTTAAATTACCATCCTGTAAAGTTCTCTGTCCTCTTTCATTAACAATATCGGTTTTAGTAACGGCTACTAAAATTTTTGTTAAACGAGAAACCACTCTTTTGTCTTTTGCATTTTGTAAAAGCACACGAATCGCATTTCGCAATACTTTTCCACCTTTACCTGCTCTACCAAATTCAGAACCATTTTCTCGCGTTCTTTGAAACGCTGGGTCATTTTGAATTCTACTTTTGTCTACACCACCTTTTTCACGAGCAAGATGTCCATCGCTTGTTTTGTAAAAAGAAATACCTCCGATAGTTCCTTTTAGCTTAATAATTCCAGTTTGTTTTGCCATAATTTTTACTTTTTTTTGTGATTAACATTTCAAATCACGTAACTTTATGGCAGTCAATAAAAAAACGAAATCCGTTTTTGGATGTTCGTTCCGATAACTCCAAAAACGTCATTAAAATATTGATAACACGAAAGTGTTCACAACATTTTAACAACGCATTATCAACATCATCATAAAAATATTAAGTCTGTTTTAAGTATTGATAAAGTATAGATAGAGTATTATGAATCAGAAAAGAGCTTGTATATACCCAAAAGACATTCAGCGCATCACAGGGCGTAGTGAACGTTATGGACGCAAGTTATTAAATGATATCAAGAACTTTTTAGACAAAGAACCTCATCAATTTGTTACTATCAATGATTTTTCAGAATATTCTGGAATAGAAATTGAAATCATTAATCTGTATATTAATTAGTTATAAAATCACTTCCATAAATCATAAAATTTGCGTAAATTTATGTTGCTTTGTATGTATAAGGTTTTTATATTTTTACCTCTTTTGTATAAAGCAATTCAAAACGAAAGTTCATATCATTAAAGTTACCTATTCGGTTACCTCAAAAAGGAAACAACTTGTAACTAATTGATAATTAAAGACATTAGAGTGGTAGTTACAATCCTGCCACCCCGACTTAAAAGACTTAAGAGAAATCTTAAGTCTTTTTTATTTTACAGGTTTTCGTTTTCCCTTACCAATTTCTATTTTAACAACCTTTTTTCCTGTTAACTTAAATAGTTTTTTCACTCCTCAATACTTTTTATTTCTTCTTTTGTGATGATCTACAAACCCTTAATTGGGTTTTTAAAATAAATTAAAATTTATTAATTTTTAATCAATCTAAATAAAAACTATTTTTATATTTGCCTCGTTATTTAAAACAAATCTAAATAAATTTTGAGAGCTTTATATTTATTTTTCATATCAATTTTATTATGTTTTACATCATTTGCTAAAACATCAAACAACAATATTTTAATGAGCTTATCTGGTAAAGTAAGCTACAAAAACGGAACTCCCGCTGAATTAGCTTTAGTTCACATTAAACAAATTGGTAAAAGTGTATATACTGATGAAAATGGTAACTTTCTTTTTTCAAATATACCAGCAGGCAAATACACTGTTTATATTAAAGCTTTTGAAACGAGCGGCATTAGTATAAATGTAGATTTGACTACAAAATCAGACCACTTGACTGTTGTTTTAGAAAACAATGAGAACACAAAATTAGACAACATTATTATAACCAGTAAGTCTAAAGGAAAACTAATTAAAGAGAAAGGATTTTCTATAGCAATAGCTGACACGCAAAAGTTAGCTGTTCAAAATTTGCAAGCAACTGAAATTCTGGGTAGAACATCTGGTGTTAAAATTAGACAAAGTGGAGGACTTGGTTCACATACACACTTTAATCTTAACGGGCTTAGTGGTAATTCTGTTCGAATTTTTATTGATGGTATTCCACTTCGAAATTACGGTGAATCATTTTCTTTATCAAGCATTCCGCCTGCAATGATAGCACGTATTGAAACCTATAAGGGGGTTTTGCCTGCCGAGTTAACCGAAGATGCATTAGGTGGTGGTATCAATATTGTTCTTAAAAAAAGTATAGGTACACATCTTAGCACTGCCTATTCTTACGGATCGTTTAACACACATCAAATAAATATAGATGGTGGATATAGAAATCCTATAACAAATTTCAATGTAGATGCATCTGCTTTTTACAACAGCACTGATAATAACTATGAAGTTTGGGGTGATAATGTTTATGTAGTTAATCCTACCACAGGAAAAGTAAAATACGTAAGAGCCGAACGCTTTCATGACAAATACAAATCTAAAGGTCTTAAAGCCAATATTGGATATATCAATAAAGAATGGGCTGATGAAATAACCTTAGGTTTAATGATTTCTAATATGGAAAACGACGTACAAACAGGTCCAGTTATGGATATTGTATACGGAAACAGAAGAAATAAGCTGAATAGTAAAATGTTATCTTTCAAATACAGAAAAAAAGATCTCATAACAGAAGGTTTATCACTAAATACCTTTACTTCTTTTTCACACACAAACCGTATGGTAATTGATACAGTTCCATACATGTATAATTGGTTAGGTAAAATTATAAGAGACACTAATGGAGTTCCTATTAATTGGCAAAACAATGGCGGAGAGGCAGGTGATGCTACATTAGCAAATAATAAGGAAATTAATATTGCTAATAGAACTGGTTTGTATTATCAATTACACCCACAACATAAATTAGGTTTGCATTATTTTTATAATCGTTTTACTAGAGATATTGACGATCCAATGCGTCCGCAAGCAGAAAGAGATTTAACCGACACTAGATACCTTACTAAGCAAATAATTAGCTACTCGTATGAAAGTATTTTTTTTGCTAAAAAACTAAAAACAAACTTATTTTACAAGCAATACAAACAACACGTAAAATTATCTGACCCCAAAAGAGTAGGACAAACAATTATAGCTTCAGACTATGAAAAAAACATTAGTTATAACGGTTATGGTGCAGCAATTTCATATGCTGTTACACCTAAGACAACATTAGTAACCTCAGCCGAAAAAGCCTTACGAATGCCAGGTATATCTGAATTACTTGGTAATACCAGCGAAAATATTGAACCTACTTATACACTTTTACCTGAAACAAGTATTAATTACAACCTTGGTTTTCTATTAGGCACATATTCAATAAAAAAACATCATTTTAATCTTGAAACCAACTTTTTTGTACGAGATATAAAAAACATGATTACAAGAAGTATTAGCGGAAGTTTATCGGACACGTACGGTTTTGAAAACTTAGGAAAAATTAAAAGCAAAGGATACGATATTGAACTAAAATACAATTATAACAATCGTTTATTTATAACCGCTAATTACTCCAATTTTAATGCACGTTATAATTTAAGGTTTGATGAATTTGGATCTGAATACATCTATTATAAAGACCGATTAAGAAACACTCCATATTTAACTGCAAATACTTATGCTGAATATAAGTTTAACGATTTTATAAAGAAAAATTCAAAATTCTCCATCAATTATAACTTTGGATATACCCATAAATTTTTCAGAAACTGGGAAAGTTTAGCTAGTAAAGGTAAAGCCTACATCCCAACTCAAATACTGCATGATATTGGCGCATCATACACTGCCCCTAACAATAAAACAACTGTAAGTTTTAATGCCAAAAACATTACCGATAAACAAGTTTTTGATAATTGGGCAATGCAAAAACCTGGTAGAGCCTTTTATTTAAAACTTATTTACAGACCAATATTTTAATCACATTATTTAAATCTAATTATATTATTATGAAAACAAATTTTATATCAATAAGCAAATCATTGCTATTAACCGCTGCCGTCGTTAGTTCATTATTGACAAGCTGTGAATCAAACGACAACATCGAAGATAAAATACCTACAGGTACGCAAGATTTCTACAACGTAGCTTTCGGAGTAGGATCTACAGGAAACTCAGCTACTTTTGTACAAGCTTTCTCTGAATTAAAAGATGGTGAAATTTCATTTAAAGGAGAAGGTTTTGAAGTTCCTTCAGTACGTACTGCAAGAATTTACGGTACACCTTCTGGTAAATATCTATACAACCTAAGTTATGGAGGTGGTATGCTTTACAAGTACGAAATAAATGGCGCCTCTAATTACACACAATTAGAAGAAACAAACGTTCAGGTTGCTATGGGTACAGCTTACCCTAGATGGAAAGTACTTAATGAAAATGATGCTTTAGTACACACCATTAACACTGAAAAGATTTACAACGCCGATACATATTCACACACAGAAGCAAAGGCTGTTTTACAAAGAATTGAACTAGAAAACTTATCTTTAGCTGAAAAACAGGAAGTAATAATTCCACAAACAGCAGACGGTTTACACATTTGGCGAATTGACAACCCTACAATACAAAACGGAAAGGCTTATTACGGTGTCGCTAAAAGAGGCTACGACCCAAACACTGATGAAAACATTAGAACAGATGAATATAAAGCAACAACTTTAGTAGTAGATTACCCTTCTTTAAAAAATCCTGTTTTATTAGAATCTGAAGTAGCTAAAGGCTCTACTTACGGCTACAGAGCACCCGTATACCATGTAGATGAAAAAGGAGATATTTATCATTTAACCTCTAACCCTGCAAAATTAGTTCGTATTAAAAACGGAACTTATGATGATGCTTATCAATTAGATTTATCAACCGCATTAGGTATGACACAGGTTGGTGCTAACGGATGGTATTATGTAGGTAACGGTATTGCTTATGCTCCTTATTATGATGCATCAATTGGTAAAGGTAGTGACCAAGCTACACCTTGGGGAGTTACTCGAATTGATCTATATAACAAAACTGCTATTAAATTAAACGTACCAGCAAATTTATGGATGTGGTATTATCAATCTGGAGTTTTAGGAAAAGATGGTAAATTTCACATGGCAATTGCACCACTTGGTGAAAAGGGACACATATATAGTTTTAACCCTCAAAGTACATCACCAGACGGATACACTAAAGGCGCTGAGCTAGATAACGGAGCTGATTCATTTTACATAGGTATCTATTAATCATAATCTTTCAATCCCCCACTAAAAGGTTTAAGTTATTACTTAAACCTTTTTTTGCATTATCAATATTAACATTTTTATTCTCTACCATATTTTATGTAAATTCGTACTTATGGAACTACTTTTTTTAGGCCTAATCGGCGGATCAATTATTTCTTATTTTATTTTCAAACATTTCTCTTTTGTTAATAAAAGAAATACCACAAACAAGCAATCAGTTATATTATTAGATAAAATTAAAAAAGTATCTAAATTAATTACTGTTGAAGGTGAATTTGCCGAAATATACCATCACGAAAACACAAAAGAAAAATTTTTAGGTTTATTTACTAGTAAAAAAAAAGCGATTATATTAATTAACGCCAAGGTGCATATTGGTTTTGATTTTAGAAAAATTAAAATGCATACTGATACTAAAAGTAAAATCTTAACCTTATCAGAATTTCCAACACCAGAAGTTTTTTCGATAGAACCAAACTTACGCTTTTATGATATTCAAAATGGCTTGTTAAATAAATTTAGCTCAGAAGATTTAACCGCTGTAAACAAAGAAGCTAAAGAGCATATTTTACAAAAAATACCTGAAAGTAATTTAATGCAAACAGCCAATAAAGAAGCTATCGAAGCTATTTCATTAATGCAAAATTTAGTTGAAACTATTGGATGGAAACTTGACTACACATCTCTAGAACTCCCTAACAACAATCAAAAAAGTATTAACTAATGAATATAGAAGAACTACACGATTATTGCTTAACAAAAAAAGGTGTCACAGAAAATTTTCCTTTTGATGATGTTACCTTAGTTTTTAAGGTTATGGGAAAAATGTTTGCATTAGTAGGTTTAGATAGTTGGGAAAAAGGTGAAACTAAAATTAATTTAAAATGCAATCCTGAGCGATCTTTAGAGTTAAGAGAACAATACGAAAGCATTAACCCTGGCTGGCACATGAATAAAAAACATTGGAATACAGTTACTTTAAACAACGATGTTTCTGATAAATTAGCTTTTGAATTAATCGACCACTCGTATGAATTAATTATAAAAGGGTTAACAAAAAAACTACAAGAAGAATTAAAAGCAATGTAAAATGTTAAAAGCTGATTTAAGAAAAATATACAAACAAAAAAGAAGTGCGCTAACAAGTATTGAAAAAAAAGAACTTGAAAAAAGCATCTATCAACAAATATTTGAACTTGATTTTAACCAAATAAATAATGTGCATTTATTTTTATCAATGCAAAAATTTAATGAAATAGATACAAAACCCATCATTGATTTTTTTAGAAAAAAAAATAAAAAAATAATTGTAAGCAGATGTAATTTTAGTGATGATTCTCTTTCTCATTTTTATTTAGAAGAAAATACTAAAATAAGCTTAAATAAATTTGGAGTTCCTGAACCTGTGAATGCTGAAGAAATTGCCGCTACAAAAATTGATTTAGTTTTTGTTCCTTTATTAATTTCTGACAAACAAAAATTTAGAGTTGGTTACGGAAAAGGCTTTTATGATCGATTTTTAGCAGCTTGCAGACAAGATTGTAAAACTATTGGCCTTAATTTTTTTAACCCGATTGATAAAATTACTGACACTCACAAGTTTGATGTTCCGCTTGACAAAATAATTACTCCTAAATAAAAAATCCTGCATAAATTATGCAGGATTTTTTTTATAATTACTATTTCTACAAATTATCCATTCATAGAAATTAAAAACTCATCATTATTTTTAGACGTTCTAATTCTATCATTTATAAACGACATCGCTTCAACAGGGTTCATATCTGCTAAATATTTACGTAATACCCACATACGCTGTACAGTTTTGTCATCTAAAAGTAAATCATCACGACGTGTACTTGATTTAATTAAATCAATTGCTGGGTAAATTCTACGATTAGATATATTACGATCTAATTGTAACTCCATATTACCAGTACCTTTAAATTCCTCAAAGATAACCTCATCCATTTTTGATCCAGTTTCGGTCAGAGCTGTTGCAATAATTGTTAACGACCCACCATTTTCAATATTACGAGCCGCACCAAAGAAACGCTTTGGTTTATGTAATGCATTGGCATCAATACCACCAGATAATATTTTACCAGAAGCTGGTGCAACGGTATTATAAGCTCTTGCCAAACGTGTAATTGAATCTAATAAAATTACTACGTCATGCCCACACTCTACCAAACGTTTTGCTTTTTCTAAAACAATATTTGCAACACGTACATGTTTGTCTGCTGGTTCATCAAAAGTAGAAGCTACAACCTCTCCACGTACATTACGTTTCATATCAGTAACCTCTTCTGGTCTTTCATCAATTAACAATACAATTTGATATACCTCTGGATGATTTGCCGCAATTGCATTAGCAACATCTTTTAACAACATAGTTTTACCAGTTTTTGGCTGCGCTACAATCATACCACGTTGCCCTTTACCAATAGGTGAAAATATATCAATAATTCTTGTTGATAATGAACTTCCTTTTTCAGCTAAGTTGAATTTCTCTTCAGAAAACAAAGGCGTTAAGTGTTCAAAAGATACACGATCACGAACAATATTAGGATTTAATCCATTAATTTTTGATACTCTAATTAAAGGAAAATATTTTTCTCCTTCTTTTGGAGGACGGACATTACCTAAAACAGTATCTCCTGTTTTTAATCCGAATAATTTTATTTGCGATTGTGATACATAAATATCATCTGGCGATGATAAATAATTATAGTCCGACGATCGTAAAAAACCATATCCATCAGGCATCATCTCTAAAACACCTTCACTTTCAATAATTCCATCAAATTCAAAATCAGGGTCTCTATATCTATTTCCACTTTTATGCTGTGGTTTATTATGCTGATTTTTATGTTGTGGTTGTTTGTTTTTTTGATTTTTATGCTGTGGCTGTTTATTATTATTCGCGTTTTGTGCTTTTTTTGCTGCCTCAACTTCTTGCCTAGGCCTTGGTCTTGGTGGATGTTTTTTAACTTCAGCAATGGGTTGTTTTTCTTCCGTCTGAGATTTTTTTTCAACCACTTTCTTTTCAACAGGCTGTTTTTCTTCAACTTTAGCTACTGCTACTTTTTTAGCTACAACAGGTTTTGCTTCTTTAACCAAAGGTTTAGGTTTAGGCTTATCGGCAACTTTAGGCTGTGGTTGTTTTGGAGCCTCCTCAGTTTTTTCTATTCTTTTTCTTTTAGGTTTTTCAACTTTTGGCTTAGCTTCATTTGCACTAGCTTCAGCCTGTGCATCTAAAATTTTATAAACTAAATCTAATTTTTTTAACTGACTGGTTTTTTTTAAACCTATGCTTTTTGCAATTACTTGTAAGTCTGTTAACTTTTTAGTTTTTAATTCCGAAATCTCGAACATTCGTAAAATGATTAAGTTATATAATCCTTAAGGAAAAGGATTTAAATTGTATTTAAGTTTTATTTTTGATTGCTATTATATAGGGGCTATATAATTGTTATTTGTGCAGTTACTTATACGACAAATATATACAAATATTTTAACTTGTAATATTTCTTTTTAAAAAAAGAAATATTACATTTGCTATCCAATAAAAAACATGATACAAAGAAAACAATCTATATATTTATTAATCGCAGCAATTATGTCTGCAGGATTAACTTTTGTCTTTAGTCTTTGGACTAACACACAAAACAATTCAGCTACTTATCTATTAGATTTATTTTCGGGAGTTTCTATTTTAGAAAAACTAACTCCGGTGTTGTTTTTTACTTCAGCTTTATTATCAATTGTAACTTTGTTTTTATTTAAAAACCGTCAGCTACAATTTGTATTAGGGCGCTTAAACATATTGATAAACCTTTTTTTATTAGGCGTATTGATATATCTGTCGCAAACATTATCTGGAGAAGCATTAGTTTCTGAGAAAGGTATTGGGATGTTTTTTCCTGTTATTGTTATTTTGCTGTTAGTTTTAGCAAATAAAGCCATTAAAAAGGATGAAGATCTTGTAAAATCTGTTGATAGATTACGATAAACCTAACATCTTAGTATATTTTAGTGCGAAAAAACCGAGATTCTTATCTCGGTTTTCTATTTTTGTAATGTACCTATTCATGCACCTTTCAAGGCTAAAATGTTAAAGAAATGTTAACGGAATTAGGGTTAACCCTAATTGAATTAGGGTTAACCCTAATGAACGATTAGGGGTATTGGGTATTGTACACACTATTTTTATATTATAGATTTGTAACTGTAACAAACATGGAATACAAGATAAAAGTTCACATAGCGGATGACCATAAAATTTTAATAGATGGAGTTATCGCTTTATTAAATACAGAAGAAGACTTTGAAATAGAAGGTTTTTCTTTAACAGGTAAACAAGTATTAGATTGGTCTAAAAAAAATAGCGCTGATGTTCTAGTTTTAGATATTAATATGCCAGAAATGGATGGAATTGAGGTGTTAAAAACGTTTAAAAAACGTAATATAAACATAAAAACAATCATTTTATCTAGCTTAAGCGACCCTAAATTAGTACAAGAAATAGTACATTTAGGTGCCAATGGTTTTATTGATAAAAGCTGTGCTAGTGACCACATTATAGATGCAGTAAGAAACGTACACAAAGGTAAACAATACTTTAGTGACGATATTAAAACTAGCTTACTTGAACTATATGTTACAGAAGCCACTGTTGAAGAACCTGTTTTAAGTGATTCTGATTTAAATGAAAGAGAAATAGAAGTATTAAAATTAATAGCTTCTGAAAAAAGTTCTACTGAAATAGCAGAAATATTATTAGTAAGTATTAAAACGGTTGAAACATATCGTAAAAGTTTATATAAAAAATTAAAAGTAAAAAATGTAGTAGGTTTAGCGATGTACGCTGTGAAAAATAATATAGTATAGAACCCTTCAAATTGTTTTCTTTAGTACCCCCCTAACAAAGAAAATGTTCCCCCACAATCTATACATTATAAAAAGTACATCGCTAATAACTACAAAGATGTAATAAATTATAACAATGTACTTAGATCTCTAATTCCACTAGACTCCTAATATTTTATCTACTCTAAGTACATTACTATTTTAAACAAACTACACCCTAAATTAAAAACCATGAAAAAACTAGCCCCTTTATTTTTAGCCATTAGTGTAATTTTTGCTTCATGCTCTTCTAACGAAAACGCGATATTAGACAATGGCAATCAAGAAAAACTATTACAATCATACACTTTAAAAAGAGATGCATCAGGTGCCTATTCAATTGATTTTAAAACAACTGAAAACACCGATGTAACCACTATTGAAAATACCGATAAAACAAATGAAATTATTTTATCAGAAGTAAATCATAAAACAGCCTCTAAACACAGTAATAATTTTAGTATTGAAAATGATCAACTAAAAATTGGTTTTTTAGAAGCTAATAGAGGAAAGCGTTCACAAATATTTGTTGAAGATGATAATATTACCTTTGCCAAAGGAGGAATTACTGAATTTTTAAACTCATATACTGTTACTAAAAATAATGATGGTACTTTTTTACTGAATTTTAAAGTAAATAATAATGTTGCTACAGAGTTTACTTATAATGAAGAATTAGAAACCTATGAAGTACATTTATCAAATGGAGCTGCAAAACAAAAAGAATTTTCTAGAGAACTTAAACTAAATGCAAATAATTTTCTTAAATTAGATTTTGTCAATTACAAATACTCTGAAAAAGCTGAACAAACAAGTTATAGACCACGAAAACCGAGATTGATAATAGAAAATGGAAGTGATATATTATAATTTATTCTATTCGTTATAAAATGTTTTTTTTCTTAAAAAAAAATAAAAATTTTAAAATCATAGTTATTTGGCTAATCATATTAATTCCCATATACACTACAGCCAATAATAAATCATTCTCTTTTAAAATCAATCCGTTTTTAAAAGAGAATGATTCTATTTTAGAAAAAAGGTATTCAAAAATTTTAAAAAACTTTACAAAAGGTGAGTATGTTACTTCTTTAAAAAACAGCTTTCTTTTGCTAGAAAATAGTAACAAGCAGAAGAACCACAAAACAAAACATCTAACACTAAGATTAATAGCTGATATTTTTGACAAAACAAAAAAACAAAAAAAATCTCTGAACTATTATAAATTATCCTTAAAAGTCTTACAAAAAGAAATTCTTTTCAAGAAAGAAAAAGAATTTAATTCAAATAACAATTCTCTATTTAGTGAAATTTACTTGAGAATTGGAAGTGCTTTTCAAAAAATCCACTTAAACCAAGCAAAGAATAAAACAAATAAATATAAAGATAGCGCAATTACTTATTATGAAAAGCTAGAAAATATTTCTGGTTTAAAAAATGATAATCTAAAACACAAAGCTATCTCATACATCAATTTATCTGCAATATACGAACGAGACTCACTTTTTAAAAAGGCTAAAAAATTTGCTCAAAAAGCTGTTATTATACACAAAAAAAGAAATGATAAAATTAAACAAGCTAGCTCTTTAAATAACCTAGGAAGCATATACTTATCCCTTAAACAATTTAAAAAAGCAAAAAACACTTTCTTAAAAGCTATACAATTAATTAAAAATAATAACAGTCCAATATCAGTTAAACACAAATCTACTCTATACTACAACTTAGCTTGGGCAATGAGAAATTTAAAAGATTATAAAGCTTATGATTTTCAAGAACTATCTTATGAAATTGAAGACTTTCAAAGAGAGAAGGAAATTAGAAGAATCATTGAAGAAGTTACCGTAAAACATAAAGAAAACTTAGCTAAACAAAGAGTAAACCTAGTTGTAGCTAAAAGAAAACTTATTGAAGCAAAAGAAGACAAAACCTCTATACTTTTTGGTACTTTAAGTTTATTGGTTATTATTATTTCTGGTGGAATAATATATAATTACAAACTCCGTCAAAAAAACTTACAATTAAAACTATCAGAAAACAATTTAATACAACAACAAAGTATTGAAAAAATAAAATCTGAGGCGCAAACAAAAATAATAAACGCTACGATAGACGGTAAAGAATCTGAAAGAAAACAAATTGCAGAAATACTACACGACAATGTTAGCGCTTTATTATCGTCTGCAAACATGCACCTAAGTGCCACTAAAAAACAATTTAATGATAATACCCCGCAAGAAATAGAAAAAACTCAAGCCATAATACTAGAAGCTTCACAAAAGGTTAGAGATTTATCTCATAATCTTATTTCTTCAATATTATTAAAATTTGGTTTAGAATACGCGCTAAAAGATATTGTAAAAAAATATTCTAATAGTCAGTTAAAGTTCAATATTTCTGCTAATAATATTAATAGGTACCATCAAGATTTTGAGATAAAAATATTCAACATCATTCAAGAGCTTACTAACAATATTTTAAAACACAGCAAAGCCTCTGTTGCGCAAATAATTATAACACAAAAAGAACAACAGTTATCTGTTATTGTTAATGATAATGGAATTGGGTTTTCTACTCTTTCTCCTAACACTAAAAATACAGGTATAGGCTTAAATCAAATAGAGGCTAGAGTTCAAATGATGAATGGTAAATTTAATATCGTTTCTGAAAAAAACAAAGGAACAAACGTTTTTATAAATGTTCCAATACAACAACAAAAAAAATTTAACTTATCATCGGTGGGCTAACTCAATTACCTCCATATTTGTTATCGCTCCTTTACTTAACTCAAATCGAAGCATCGTTCTTACTTTATGAAAACCATGTTTTCCTGCTGCTCCTGGATTTAAATGCAATAATTTAAATTTAGTATCATATTGCACCTTTAAAATATGAGAATGTCCGCTAATAAATATTTTTGGTGATTTCTTTTTTAAAACCTCCTTTATTCTAGGTTTGTAAGCATTAGGATACCCTCCTATATGTGTAATCCAAACAGAAACACCCTCGACACAAAACCTCGCGTCTAGCGGATATTCTGCTCTAGCATTAGCGTCATCTATGTTTCCATAAACAGCTCGTAAAGGCGTATATTTTTTTATCGCATCTGTAACCTCTAAATCACCAATATCTCCTGCATGCCAAACCTCATCTGCCTGTTTTACAAATTTTAATATTTGATTATCTATATAACTATGCGTATCAGAAAGTAATAATATTTTTTTCATTAATACAAAACTAACAAATAGAATATAAAAAATAGATCCATAATAACAACATCATGGATCTAGGGGGAAATATAATAACAAGGAAAAACTTTATTTCTTATACTTTTACACAGCAAAAATACTATAAATCAATTCATTATCTATTAACCTATGTTTACAATTAAAAAAACAAAGTGAAATTTTATGTAAAAACATTAATTATTATGTGCTTCTATAAAATGAACCTATTATTTTATAATTTAGCTTTTTTAAATTTTATTAATTTTTGAGATATTTTATTGAGTTAGCATACAAAGGAAAAAACTATCATGGTTGGCAAATACAACCTGATGCTATTTCTGTACAAGAAAAAATAAATACAGCAATCAGTACCGTTTTAAGGCAAAACATATCTATTACCGGTGCAGGAAGAACAGACACTGGTGTACATGCATCTCAAATGTTTGCTCATTTCGATACCGATACTCTTTTAACTGAAAAATTTGCCTTTAGATTAAATGCCCTTTTACCTGATGATATTGTAATATTTAACATTAAATTAGTCCATAATGATGCTCATGCTCGATTTGATGCTAATAGCAGAAGTTATGAGTATAAAATTTGGCTTGGTAGAAATCCGTTTTCATTAGACACTTCTTGGCAATTGTATAATAAAAAATTAAATATAGATTTAATGAATCAAGCAGCTTCTATTTTATACAAACATGAAGATTTTGAATGTTTTTCGAAAGTAAAAACAGGTGTTTATACTTTTAATTGTAGTATAACCAACGCTCAATGGATTGTAAAGGGTAACGAGTTAACGTTTTATATCACAGCTAATCGATTTTTAAGGAACATGGTTAGAGCAATTGTTGGTACACTAATAGATGTCGGACTTGGAAAAACCAGTATCAATGAATTTCAAAATATTATAAAAAGTAAAAACAGAAGCAATGCTGGAACTTCTGCCCCTGCCAAAGGATTATTTTTAACAGCCGTAACTTATGATTATATATAGTGAGTAAAACAACAGGAAACGCATTTGACATTAAAATTTTTGTACGACTTATGAGTTTTGCAAAAAAATACCGTTTACGATTCGGTATCGCAGCTATATCAACCATACTTTTAGCTGCTTTTGCTGTTTTAAGTCCTGTTATTTTAATGACAGCTATTGATGATTTTGTTGCCCATAAAGACTTAACTCGATTACTATATTATACAATAACTATGTTGGTTATTTTACTAATACAAGTATTATTTCAGTTTAGCTTTATATACTACGCCAATTGGGTTGGCCAACATATTATTAAAGATATTAGAGCCAAAACTTTTCGAAAAATAATGGCATTTAAAATGAGTTATTTCGATAATTCATCTGTTGGAAAATTAGTAACTCGAGTTGTTTCTGACATAGAAACCATAGCTAATTTTTTTACCCAAGGTGTTTTTATGATTATAAGTGATATCTTAAAAATGATTATTGTAATTATTGTAATGTTATACACTAATTGGAAACTAGCTATTATAGCACTTGCAACATTACCTGTTTTAATTTATGCCACTAAAATTTTCCAAATTGCTATAAAATCAACTTTTCAAGATGTACGAAATCAAGTAGCAAATCTTAACGGATTTGTACAAGAAAGAGTAACTGGGATGAAAATTGTACAACTTTTTAATCGTGAAAAAATAGAATACAAAAACTTTGTATCAATTAACGACAAACACAAAAAAGCACACGTAAAAACAGTTTGGTATTACTCTATATTTTTTCCTATTGCCGAAATACTATCCTCTATTGCCATTGGCTTAATTGTATGGTACGGTGGCTTGCAAGTTGTAGAAGATAGTACTATTACTGTTGGTGCTATTATTGGTTTTATCAAAATGTCGCAAATGTTATTTAGACCACTTCGTCAAATTGCAGATAAATTTAACCAACTTCAAATGGGAATTGTAGCAGGAGAACGTGTTTTTAATGTAATTGACACCGAAAGCTCTATTTCAAAAAAAGGAACAATTAACACAAGCTCTTTAAAAGGAAGTATTATTTTTAAAGATGTACACTTTAGTTATATAAAAGATGAAGAAGTTTTAAAAGGCATCAACTTTGAAGTAAACAAAGGAGAAACTATTGCAATTGTTGGTGCCACTGGTGCAGGGAAATCAACCATCATAAATTTAATTAATCGTTTTTATGAAATTGACAGTGGTAGTATTTGTATAGATAATATTGCTATTGAAGATTACGAAATTAATGCGTTACGAAAAAAAGTTGCAGTTGTTTTACAAGATGTTTTTTTATTTTCAGACACCATTTTTAATAATATAACTCTAAAAAACAACAACATTTCTTTAGACGAAGTTAAACTAGCCGCTAAACAAATTGGTATTCATGAGTTTATTATGAACCTACCTAACAACTATCATTATAACGTTAAAGAACGTGGTGGTATGCTTTCATCTGGACAGCGACAATTAATCGCTTTTCTACGTGCTTATGTTAGCAAACCGAGTATTTTAATTTTAGATGAAGCAACCTCATCTGTAGACACTCACTCTGAACAGATGATTCAGTATGCCATAGACAAAATTACTAAAAACAGAACTTCAATAGTAATTGCTCATCGACTAGCTACAATTAAAAAAGCTGATACCATTATTGTCATGGATAAAGGAAACATTGTTGAACAAGGGAATCACAATAAACTTTTAAAGAAAAACAACGGTTATTATAAAAATTTATACGAAAAGCAATTTAGTTCTGAAATTAGCTCTTAAATTATTTGTTTAGGTCACTCAAAATGATACTTTTGTAGTTATCAATCAAAAATTAAAAATTTTAAAAAAATGAAAAAAGTAATTTTAACTATGTGTGTTGCTGGTGCCTTATTAGCAACTTCTTGTAAAAACGCTAAAGAAGAAACTAAAGACGTTACTGTTGAAGCTGTTGAAACGGCAACTGACAAAGCTGAAGAAGCTACAACTAAAGCTGTTGAAACAACTGAAGCTGCTGCCAAAGAAGCTACTGAAGCTGTTAAATCTGCACTTGAAGGTGTTACTATCCCAGAATTTAAAGACCCTAAAGTTGGAGAGTACTTAAAGTCTTACTCTGAATACGCTAAAGCTTATATCGATGCTAAAGGTGATGTTTTAAAGAACACTGAATTAGCAACTAAAGCTACTGAATTAGCAACTAAAGCTGGTGAAATCACTGGTTCTTTAGATGCTGAAGCTGCTGTAAAATTTAACGAAGTAATGACTGCTATTCAATCTAAAATGGCTCCAGCTAAATAATTTTAGCTTTATAAAATTAAAAAGCTCGCAATTGCGAGCTTTTTTTATGCTGTTAAATCTTTTTGCAATTTCACAAATAAGTCATCTGGTGTTTTATACAATACAAATTCACCATTATTTATGTATGATATCTCTCCTGTTTCTTCTGAAACCAATAAACAAATAGCATCCGTTTTTTCTGTAACACCAATTGCAGCTCTATGTCTTAATCCAAAACGAGCCGGTATTTTTGTACTATCAGAAACAGGCAAAACTACACGAGTAGCGATTATAAAATTGTCACGAATAACTGTTGCCCCATCATGTAAAGGACTATTCTTATAAAAAATACTTTCTAAAATAGCTTCATTTACCAAAGCATTCATTTTATCTCCAGTATTAATTAAAAAATCTAAATTATTTGTTTTTTCAATTACCAACAAAGCGCCTGTTCTGGTTTTAGACATACTCCTACAAGCTTTTAAAATTGTTTCAACATCAACTTCTGAATTAGCTTCTGTTTTCATAAAATTTAATTGATTTAAAAAACCTCTTTTTGTTGAAAAATTAGTAGTACCTATCATCAATAAAAATTTTCTAATTTCTTGCTGAAAAACAATAATTAACGCAATAACTCCACCGGAAAGTAAATATCCTAAAATACCACTTAACATTTCCATATGAAGTGCTTGGGTTATTTTCCAAATTAAAAAAATTAGCGTAATTCCTATAACAATATTAATAGCAACAGTACCTTTTAACAGCTTATATATGTAATACAACAAAACAGCTACTAAAATAATATCAAGTACATCTAGAAACGAAAAATCAATAAAATCTAAATTCATTAATTACTTTTAGAGTTTTAGTAAATGTAATCATTTTATCGTAATTGTGCTACAATCTTAACTGCTTCGACCGCCTCCTTTACATCATGAACCCTTAAAATATTAGTCCCATTTAACAATGCAACTGTGTTAGCAACTGTAGTTGCATTTAAAGCTTTTTGAGGAGTAATGTCAAGTAAATTATATAACATTGATTTTCTAGAAACGCCTGTTAAAATTGGTAACTCTAAATTTTTAAATAACGACAACTTATTTAACAACTCGAAATTATGCACTCCTGTTTTACCAAACCCAAAACCAACATCAATAATAACATCGTTTACTTTTAACTGGCGTAATTTTAGCAATTGCGAGGCAAAAAACGAAGTAACCTCAGTTACAATATCTTTATAAACAGGATTTGTTTGCATGTTTTGAGGAGTACCTTGCATGTGCATCATAATATATGGCACCTGTAATTTTGCCACAACGTCAAACATTTCTTCATCCATATTTCCACCAGAAATATCGTTAACCAACGCCGCCCCTGCATTGATAGCCTTATTTACAACATTGCTTCGAAATGAATCTACCGAAATAATAATTTCAGGAAAATGCTTTATCAATAATTCAATTACTGGTACAATCCTTTGTATTTCTTTTTCTTCTAAAACATTTTCTGCTCCTGGTCTTGATGAATACGCTCCAACATCAATAAATGTAGCTCCTTCATTTAGCATTTTTTCAGTTTGAGTAAGAATGGTCTTCTTATTCTTATACTTTCCTCCATCAAAAAAAGAATCTGGAGTTATATTTAAAATCCCCATTACTTTTGGAGAGGTAAGGTCGATTAATGTTCCTTTGCAATTAATTGTCATTATCATAAATTTCTAAGTAAAAATAAATGAAAAGCTTTTAATATTTACTATTTTTGATGGATTACTTTTAAATAAAAAAGATGCAAAACACATCCAAACAATATGATGTAGTAGTAGAAGAATGTAGTAGTTTGTTTATAAAAAAGATGAGCGACTACGGTAGTGCATGGCGAATTTTAAGGCTTCCATCACTAACCGATCAAATTTTTATAAAAGCACAACGCATCCGTCAGTTACAAGAAAACACAGAACGTATGGTTGATGAAGGCGAAAAATCAGAGTTTATTGGTATAATTAACTATTCAATAATGGCTTTAATTCAATTAGAATTAGGAGTTGCTGACCAACCAGATTTGAATACAGCAGAAGCCACTTCTTTATATAATAAACATATAAAAATAACCAAAGAGCTGATGCTAAATAAAAACCACGATTATGGTGAAGCTTGGAGAGATATGAGAATCTCATCATTAACCGATTTAATTTTACAAAAGTTACTTCGCGTAAAACAAATTGAAGATAATCATGGAAAAACTTTGGTATCTGAAGGAATTGATGCAAATTACCAAGATATGATTAATTATGCTATTTTTGCTTTAATTCATCACTCAGAATTAGACAGTTAACCTTAAACCCCAAAAAATGATTTTAAAACTTTTAACGCACATTTCAAGAGTATTAGTTGGACTTTTATTTATCTATTCAGGATTTGTAAAACTCGTAGACCCTATTGGATCACAATATAAATTTCAAGAATATTTTAGTGAGGGCGTATTAAATATGGAGTTTTTAATCCCATACACACTACCTTTTGCTATACTTTTAATTATATCTGAATTAGTTTTCGGTGTAATGCTTTTGGTTGGCTACAAACCCAAACTTACCGTATGGAGTATTTTTAGCCTTAACTTAGTATTCTTATTTTTAACCTGGTACTCGTATACTTATAACAAAGTTACAGACTGTGGATGTTTTGGTGATGCTTTAAAACTTACACCTAAAGAAACTTTTTATAAAAATGTAGTATTTATGGTTTTTATTGTTATTCTAATTTTCGGTTTAAAACACATCAAACCTTTACTTTCTGAAAAGCTTGGCGCTATAAAAACATACGGAACCATATTAGTTTCATTATTTATTACTTATTATGTATTAAATCATTTACCGATTATTGATTTTAGAGCATACTCAATAGGAACTGATATTGCTGAAGGAATGAAATACCAAGAAGATAGTGATGAAGTTCCTCCTATTCATGATTTTATGATTGAAACAGATGAAAACGGAGACCAATTAGAAAACATGCTTGCTAAAGACAAAGCAATGCTTGTTATCATGTACAATTTTGATAAAACAGAAAAAGGAGGTATTGCTGCAATTTCTAAAACCGCTGCAAATGCCAAAGCAAAAGGGTACGAAATTTATGTTTTAACTGCTTCTTACATTGAAGATTTAGCGGCAACTCAAAAAGAATTCAACCTACCATATACCTTTGGTTTTTGTGACGAAACTGCTTTAAAAACTGTTATTAGAGCAAATCCGGGAATTGTTACGGTTGAAAAAGGAATTATCGTAGGCAAATGGAATTGGACAGATGCCGAAGACGTTATTTTAAAATAACCTCGCTTTATAATATTCACACAATAAAACCTCACATAATTGTGAGGTTTTATTATTTTAGCAAAGACATGAAACAACTATTACTCGTTTTTATTGGTGGCGGTTTTGGAAGCATTTTAAGATTCTTAATAGGAAAAACTTTAAACAACACGCAAACAGGAATTCCTTACGGAACTTTTACCGCAAATATTTTTGGAAGCTTGCTTATTGGTATCATTTTAGGTTTAGCTGCCAAAAACGAAGCCTTGTCTCAAAATAACACATTACTACTCGCAACAGGTTTTTGTGGCGGATTTACCACATTTTCAACCTTTGCTTATGAAAATCATATATTTTTAAAATCTGGAGATTTCACTTCGTTTGCCCTATATACAATCGCAAGTTTTGTTCTCGGTTTTTTAGCTGTTTTTATCGGAATATACCTTATCAAATTTATTTAAATCATGAACAAATTAGTACAATATACATCAAAAGACAACTACGCAATCATTACCCTTTTTAACGGTAAAGTAAATGCAATTTCACACGAAGTAATAGACACCTTAAACTCTTTATTAGATAAAGCTGAGCAAGAGAAAAAAATAGTAATCTTAACTGGTCAATCAGGAATGTTTTCTGCTGGTTATGATTTAAAAAGCATGACTGCATCACCTGAATCTGCTTTAGAGTTAGTTACCAAAGGGTCAAAACTATCACACAGAATGTTATCGTTTCCGCTTCCTATTATTACTGCTTGTTCTGGACATGCAATTGCTAAAGGAGCTTTTTTATTACTTTCAGCAGATTACAGATTGGGTACCGAAGGTGATTTTAAAATAGGATTAAACGAAGTGATGATTGGAATGACCATGCACAATGCTGGTATTGAAATAGCCAAAGCCCGTTTAGCTCCTGTTTATTTTGAACGCAGTGTAAACAATTCTGAAATTTACAACCCAAAAGATGCTATTACCGCAGGGTTTTTAGACAAAATTGTTCCAGAAAACCATCTATTACCAACGGCTATTAAAATTGCCGAAATGTTTTCTTCTTTAAATCCCAAAGCACATGCTGCAACCAAATTAAAAGTTAGAAAAAATTATTTAACTTCATTAAAAGAAGCTATTCAACAAGACCTTTTAGAGGGATTACATCCTCCTATTAAATAAAAAAAGCCTGCTAATAGCAGGCTTTTTTTATTATTTTTTATATGCCATTACTCCCGCCTCAACTTCTATATCTAAATAATTATCTCGCGGTGTAATAGGGCAAGAATACCGATCACTATAAGCACAATAAGGGTTATAAGCTTTATTAAAATCGATTACAATAGTTCCTGCTTTACTTTCATCTGTAGTCAATACATCAATAAAACGACCTCCTTCATAAGATGTTTTTCCATTTGTTTTATCAAAAAAAGGTAAAAACAAATTGTTTTCATAAGTCAATTCTGGGTTCACATCTTTATAAATAGACAACTCAAAACTTTGTTTATCTATCGTAAAAGAAATCACCCCATATTTTTCGTAAATCGCTACCCTATCAGTTGTCGTTGGAAAATTAAATGTAGGCGCATCAGGGGTTTTTACAATTTTTGCTGTTACCCTATATTTATCATCAATCTTAAAAAAAGATAATCCTTTAAAATTTTTCAAATCTTTTTTTGTTAAAGGAGATTTGGAAGCGTCTTTAAAATCTGCATTCATTTCCCTTTGAAAAAGGGATTCCCCCACAACCTTTCTTTTTGCGTCATTACTACATGATTGAATAACAGCTATAATAATTATGATAAAAATTCTCTTCATCTAATAAAATAATACTTTTACCTTTTTAAAAGGTGCTTACCTCTATAATTCCTCGCATCAAAAATACTTTATTCTTAATAATTTTACCTTATCAAATATTACATTATTAGTAAAAACAATGTTATTTGTTAAAATTATATTAAGAAATTTGAAATATTCACAAAAAATTATTACATTTAGCTTAATAGATTATAACTATAGTTGATAAAAAAGTAAATTTTAACACTAATTTACCATATAAAGAAAAATTATAAATAAATAAAACAAATTGATTGTTTTATTATAGGTTAACAAAAAGATTAATATATATTTGCTGCCCATTTATTTTATAATTTAACTGTTTCTTACGCAAGACGCAAGAATCAATTAAACGTAATCTAAAAGATAATTTAATTAAATATAAGTAGGTATTTTATGAATTCAGAATTAATTAGTAAAGCAGACGAATTTGAGCACAGGAAATTCAAGTTTATTACTACTAGTGATAGAATATTAGCTTCAAGAGAGGTAAAATCTTTAATCCTAGAGATAAACGAAGTATATAAAGAAACTAAAGATAGCGAATTAATGGACGCTATGAAACGATTAACAGTTGTAAAACAACGAATCGAAAAAAGATTAAAAGGAAAACCTTTGACTGCTTAAGTATAAGGTACAATAAATAATATTTTTGTTCGTTTACAATTAAAGTTACAGAATAGTTTATACTATTCGAACACTATTTATTCTTGATAAAAGTTCTAGCACAACGCTAGAACTTTTTCTTTTTCAACTTTATTTTCTACAAACTGACCATTTGCACTCTCTAAAACATGATTTTTTTCATACAAAAAAACACTCAGCCCCTTCAAAAAACACGCTATTTTAACAAACCTATAAAAATATAAAAATATTTTACCTCTCTAAAAACAACCCTATACCTATACAAATCAAACAATTAACAAAACCCCCAAAAATAAGCTGTAATTTTATTTCAAAAAAAACTTGCCACATTCAAAAAAGCTTGTATATTTGCATCGCTTTAAAAAAGCAAAAAGCCGATGTAGCTCAGCTGGCTAGAGCAGCTGATTTGTAATCAGCAGGTCGGAGGTTCGAGTCCTCTCATCGGCTCAAAAATAAAAAGCGCTAACTCAAGTTAGCGCTTTTTTTATGCGCATATTTTCCTAAATTTGCCTTGTAACTCATCTTTAACATAATTTAATGAAAAATATATTTGTAATCGGTATTGCTGGCGGAACTGGAAGTGGGAAAACAACCGTAGTAAATCAAATAATAAATGAACTCCCTCAAGATGAAGTTTGCGTAATCTCTCAAGACTCTTACTATAATCAAACCGATAATTTAAACTACGAGCAGCGTACTAAAATAAACTTTGACCATCCAAGAGCTATCGACTTTGAATTATTAGTAAAGCATTTAAGTGATTTAAAAAGCGGTAAAATAATAGAGCAACCTATTTATTCTTTTGTAGCTCATAACAGAACGAAAGACACCATAAAAACACACCCTAGAAAAGTTATTATTATTGAAGGTATCTTAATCTTTAACAGTAAAGAGTTAAGAAATCTTTGTGATATTAAAGTGTTTGTACATGCAGATGCGGATGAACGACTAATAAGGAGGGTACGCAGAGATATTAAAGAAAGAGGTAGAGATATTGATGAAGTTTTAAGCAGATATCAAAACACCCTAAAACCAATGCACCAACAATTTATTGAACCCACAAAAAATTATGCCGACATTATTATACCTAACGATAAACACAACACTGTAGCCATAGATATTGTTAGAACCGTAATTAGCGACCGTTTATAATTATGAATTTAAAATCAATAAAAAACAAACCTTCTTTTAAAATAGCAACCAACATTTATGTTGTTATTTTAACCGTATTCGTTATTTGGATGCTTTTTTTTGATGAAAATTCGTACCTTACCCATAGAGAGTTCAATAAGGAAATAGACGAATTAGAAGTTTGGATCGATTATCACAAAAACAAAATTGATAAAGACAAAAAAACAATTAAAAGGTTACAAGACTCTCTTCAGTTAGAGCGTTATGCTCGTGAAAAGTATTTCATGAAAAAAAAAGATGAAGATATTTATATTATCGAATTTGACACCATACATAAATAATGAACACATACTTATTTAATGATTTCAGAGAAACAACGGCTGCTGAATGGAAACAAAAAATTCAGGTAGATCTTAAAGGCGCAGATTACAATAGCACTCTTTTATGGAAAACAGATGAAGGCATTACCGTAAAACCTTTTTACACAAAAGAAGACCGCACGCAATTAAAAATAAAAACACCTAAAAAAGGATTTACGATTTGCCAATCTATCTATGTTGAAAACGAAGAAAAGGCAAACTTATTTGCAATCGATTCTTTAAAAAGAGGTGCAAAGTCAATTGAATTTAAAGTAAAAAGCAAATTCAACTACAAGGTTCTTTTAAATAATTTAGATTTAAAAAACACTTTACTTTACTTTAATTTAAAATTTTTAGATTCAAAATTTACTATTGACCTATCTAACTTCATAAACTCAAAAAACTGCTATTTTAACATTGATATTTTAGGCAATTTAGTCAATACTGGTAATTGGTTTAGTAACTTAAAAAACGACCACGAAGAATTAAAAAAAATTATCAACACTACAGATAACTCAATTTGCGTTAACACTTCTGTATATCAAAACGCAGGAGCCAATAACACACAGCAATTAGCTTATGCTCTTGCACATGCAAATGAATATTTAAATCATTTTGGAAGTGAAACAGCACCTAAAATTCACTTTAATTTTTCTGTAGGAAGCAATTATTTTTTTGAAATAGCAAAACTAAGAGCTTTTAGACTTTTATGGCAATCTCTTTTAACAGAATATGAAGTAAAAGATAATACAACACACATATTTACACAACCAAGCTTACGAAACAAAACATTATATGACTATAATGTAAACATGTTACGAACAACATCAGAATGTATGAGCGCTGTTTTAGGCGGAGCTGATACTGTTAGTAATATTTCTTATGATGATATTTTTCACACTTCAAATGAGTTTGGTGAGCGCATTTCAAGAAATCAATTACTAATCCTACAACAAGAAAGTGAATTATCGGAAGCTCAAAACTTTGCTGACGGAGCCTATTATATCGAATCAATTACACAACAACTAGCTCAAAATGCCTTAGAGATTTTTAAATCTATCGAAAAAGGTGGCGGGTTTTTAAAACAATTGAAAGAAGGTATTATTCAACGAAAAATCAAAGAAGCAGCTGAAAAAGAACAAAAAAAGTTTGATAACGGCGAAATCGTTTTATTAGGAACCAACAAACTACAAAACGATAAAGATACGATTAAGAATGATTTAGAAATTTTCCCATTCGTAAATATCAGAACAGAAAAAACACTCATACAACCAATCATTCAAAAACGATTAGCTGAAAAGCTTGAACAAGAACGCTTAGAAAATGAGTAGAAAAGATCTTTCCAACATACAATTAAGTCAAAATAAAAAATCAACAGTTAACAATAAACAACATGAAGATTTTATTGCAGGAATTGCGCCAAATTTACGCGGACCTTACTCAACAATGTATGTTCGTAGACCTTGGACAATTCGTCAATATGCAGGATTTTCAACTGCCGAAGAAAGTAATGCCTTTTACCGTAGAAATTTAGCTGCTGGCCAAAAAGGACTTTCTGTTGCGTTTGATTTAGCAACACATCGTGGTTATGATTCTGATCATAAACGCGTGCAAGGAGATGTCGGTAAAGCTGGAGTCGCAATTGACTCGGTTGAGGATATGAAAATATTGTTTGATCAAATTCCACTAGATAAAATGTCGGTTTCAATGACTATGAACGGAGCCGTTTTACCAATTCTTGCTTTTTATATTGTTGCCGCCCAAGAACAAGGCGTTGCCCCTGAATTACTTTCAGGAACCATTCAAAACGATATATTAAAAGAATTTATGGTGCGTAACACCTATATTTACCCACCTACTCCATCAATGAAAATTATTGCGGATATTTTTAAATACACTTCTGAAAATATGCCAAAATTTAATTCAATTTCAATTTCTGGTTACCATATGCAAGAAGCTGGTGCTACAGCCGAAATTGAATTAGCATACACATTAGCTGACGGGTTAGATTATATTAAAAAAGGATTAGAAGCAGGAATGGATATTGACACTTTTGCACCTAGACTTTCATTTTTCTGGGCAATTGGAATGGATCATTTTATGGAAATAGCCAAAATGAGAGCAGCAAGAATGTTGTGGGCAAAAATTGTAAAACAATTCAATCCTAAAAACCCAAAATCGTTAGCCTTACGAACACACTGTCAAACAAGCGGATGGTCTTTAACAGAACAAGATCCGTTTAACAATGTAGCTCGCACAACAATCGAAGCCATGGCAGCCGCTTTTGGAGGAACCCAAAGTTTACACACCAATGCTTTAGACGAAGCGATAGCTTTACCTACTGATTTTTCAGCACGTATTGCTCGTAACACTCAAATATATTTACAAGAAGAAACGCATATTACAAAAACCGTTGATCCATGGGCAGGAAGCTACCATGTAGAACAACTTACCGAAGATATTACCAACAAAGCTTGGGAATTAATTAAAGAAGTTGATGAATTAGGCGGAATGACCAAAGCCATTGAAAAAGGTATACCCAAAATGCGTATTGAAGAAGCTGCTGCTAAAAAACAAGCTAAAATTGACAGCGGACAAGATGTAATTGTTGGCGTAAATAAATATCAATTAACAAAAGAAGATCCTTTACATATTCTTGAAGTTGACAACGAAGCTGTTCGACTATCACAAATTGAAAGATTAAATGATATAAAAGCTAAGAGAAACCAAGAAAAAGTTACAAACGCTTTAGCCGAGTTAACTAAATGTGCAAAAACCAATAACGGCAATCTATTAGCTTTAGCAGTAGAAGCCGCTAAAAACAGAGCTACTTTAGGTGAAATATCTGATGCTTTAGAAAATGTTTTTGGCAGACATAAAGCAGTTCACAAAACCATATCTGGCGTGTATAGTAAAGAAATAAAAGATGACAAATTATTTAAAAAAGCAATCGAATATGCAGATAAATTTGCCAAATTAGAAGGGCGTAGACCAAGAATAATGATTGCGAAACTAGGGCAAGACGGCCACGACAGAGGCGCTAAAGTTGTTGCTACTGGTTATGCTGACTTAGGTTTTGACGTAGACATAGGCCCTTTATTTCAAACACCACAAGAAGCCACCAAACAAGCTATTGAAAATGATGTTCATATTTTAGGAATTTCATCATTAGCTGCAGGTCACAAAACTTTAGTTCCTCAAGTAATTGGCGAATTAAAAAAATACGGTAGAGAAGATATTATGGTTATTGTGGGTGGAGTAATACCGGCTCAAGATTACCAATATCTATTTGACGCAGGAGCCGTAGGTGTTTTTGGCCCTGGAACAAAAATTGCACAAGCCGCCATTGACATGCTAACTATTTTAATTGATAGTACAGAAGAATAAAAAATATGGAAATAAAATTTATCGATAGAAAATCAGGAAACATTATTAACGAAACACCTCCTGGCGAAACATTTTTAAAACTACTATACAACAATCCGTTTGGTAAAATGGCTATTTTACCTATAGCAAAACGTAAATTTTTATCTGCTTGGTATGGTAAAAAAATGAACAAACCATCTTCTGTAAAAAAAATAAAAGGTTTTGTAAAGCAACTAAATATAGATATCGATGAAGCTGAAAAATCGATTTCTGAGTTTACTTCTTTTAACGACTTTTTTTACCGAAAACTAAAGCCAAATGCACGCCCAATTGAAAATGGATTTGTTTCTCCTGGAGATGGTAAAATGTTAGCTTTCGAAAATATTGCTGATATTCATAATTTTTTTATTAAAGGACGAAAATTCACCTTAAAAGAGTTTTTAGGAGATGATGTTTTGGCTGAAAAACATAAAAATTCTTCTCTAATCATATTAAGATTAGCCCCAAACGATTATCATCGATATCATTTTCCTACAAATGGAACCCCTTCAATAATGACAAAAATTAAGGGCGATTATTTTTCTGTTTCGCCTTACGCCCTAGCTTCAAATTTCACAAAAGTTTTTTGCGAAAACAAACGCGAATACTGCATTTTATCATCCAAAGAAAAAGGAGAAATTATTGTAGCACCTGTTGGAGCAACAATGGTTGGTAGTATCATAGAAACATATAATGCTAACACCCCTATAAATAAAGGTGATGAAATGGGGTATTTTGCCTTCGGCGGATCAACAATTGTATTATTAGTTGACAAAAATAAATTAACAATTGATGCTGACATTTTAAAAAACACTAAAAATCGTATTGAAACATTTGTTAAAATGGGAGAAAAAATAGGAATTTAACCTATTTATTTTAACGTTTTATTTCTTTAAAAAGCGTCAAAATTACAAACTTATTAAGACATTAATCCGTAAATTTGCGAAGTTTTACACTTAGCAGTTTTACAGATGAAAAAAATCTTAGACACACTTTACTCAACCCGCTTAACAGCTGTATTATTTTTGATATTCGCTATAGCTATGGGAGTAGCAACTTTTATAGAAAATGACTTTGGAACACAAACTTCTAAAGCCTTAATTTACAACACTTGGTGGTTTGAATTAATTATGGTTTTCTTTGTTATCAATTTTTTTGGTAATATTTTTAGGTACCGTTTGTATAAAAAAGAAAAATGGGGGGTTTTACTTTTTCACGCTTCATTTTTATTGATTTTAATTGGCGCAGGCGTTACACGCTACATAAGCCATGAAGGAATTATGATTATTGATGAAGGAGAAACTACCAATACTTTTTTTTCAGACATTAACTACTTAAACGTTGTTATTGACAATAATGAGTTTCAAAAAGAAACGAATAACAAATTATTACTTTCTGCTTGGGGAAGCAATACTGCCAATTTCACAGAAACTTTTCAACCTAAAAAAGATGGAAAGCAACATGAGGTTTCTTTTAAACTAATTGACTACATTCCGTGGTCTGAAAAAAAACTTGTTTTAGATGAAAATGGGGTTGAATATTTATTTTTAGTTGAAAGTTCAAGCGGAAGCAGACATGAACATTATATAAAAAGAGGTACTACTCAAAATATTCATAATATACTAGTAAGCTTTGATGTTCCTGAGAAAAATGCTTCGGTTAACTTTTATTACGATGAAGGTAATCTAAAAATGATTTCTAAAAATAACGGAGATTGGCTTAGAATGGCAGACCAAAAAAGAGGTCAAATTGTAAAAGATAGTGCGCAGCATTTTCAATTCTTAACACTTCATACTATTAACGGCTTACAGTTTGTAATTCCAAAATCTCCTGAAAAAGGAATTATGAAAACATTGTCTGGAAAAAAAGATAATAAAAAATACGATACTGTTATTTTTGACGTAACAACTAACAATAAAACTGAAAGAGTTGAACTTTATGGTGGTCAATTTAATGTTGATAATGTTGAAGAATTTAGCATTGGCGATTTAAATTTTAGAGCATGGTATGGTGCTAAAAAGCGACACACACCTTTTAATGTTAAATTAAATGATTTTCAACTAGAAAAATATCCTGGATCTGAAAGTGCTGCAGCTTACGCTAGTGAAATTACCGTTATAGACAAAGATGAAACCTTTGATTTTAGGATCTTTATGAATAATATTTTAGATTATAGAGGTTATAAATTATTCCAATCTAGTTATAAAATTGATGGAGACCATGAGCAGACACATCTATCTGTAAACCATGATTTTTGGGGAACTTGGATTACCTATATTGGCTACTTCTTATTATTTTTTGGTTTAACATGTATTTTATTTATTAAAAATACTCGTTTTGATGATTTAAAAAAATCATTAGAAAAGATTAAAGCCAGAAAAGCTAAATTATCTGTAATTGTATTTTTATTTTCTCTTGGTTCTTTTGCGCAACAGCATGAGTCACACCAACCAAAACAACTTTCAGAAACTCAAATAGATTCTATTTTGATTAGCAACAAAGTAGATGACAAACATGCTGCTTTATTTAGTTCTTTAGTTATTCAAGATGCTGGAGGAAGAATGAAACCAGCACATACTTTTGCTTCTGAATTAGTTAGAAAAGTAGCACATAGTAATAAATTTAAAGGTCTTGACCCTAGTCAAATTTTACTTTCTATTACTGAAACTCCAATGCTATGGTTAAATGTTCCTTTTGTGTATTTAGAAAAAGGAAACACGCAAATTAGAGAAACTCTAGGTGTTCATAAAGATACCGAATATGCTCGTTTTATTGATTTTTATAATAAAGATGGCTCTTCTAAAATTAGCAAATTAGTTGTTGAAGCTGAAAAGAAAAGGATTCAAAATAAATTTGAACAGGATGCTATTAAAATTGAAAGAAGAGTTTGGTTATTATCACAAGCTTTAGGTGGCGGTATGCTACGTATTTACCCTATTCCTAATGACGAAAATAATAAGTGGGTGTCACAACCAGAAACATCGCAAGCCAATTTTAAAGGTACTGACTCTGTGTTTGTTCGTCAATCACTACCTGTATACTTACAGCTACTTCAAGCTTCAAAAAAATCTGGAGATTACACGGAAACTAACAAAGTTTTAGACGGAATTAAAAAATTTCAACGAAAGTTTGGCGCTGATGTAATCCCTTCAAAAGATAAAGTAGATTTAGAAATAGCCTATAATAAATTAAATATTTTTGTCAAACTTTCTAAATACTACGGATATGTTAGCTTGCTTTTAATTGTTTTTGTTTTCCTTCAAATATTCAACAATAAAAGCTGGATTAACTCTGTTGTAAAAGTATTAATCGGTATTGTTATTTTCTTATTTATTTTTCATGTACTAGGATTAACAGCTCGTTGGTATATTAGTGGAAACGCTCCTTGGAGTAACGCTTATGAGTCTATTATTTTTGTTGGTTTGGCTACCATGCTATTTGGGTTAATACTTGGAAAAAAATCTTCACTAACTATCGCCGCTACTACATTTTTAGTTTCTATAATTTTAATGTTTGCGCATCAAAACTGGTTAGATCCAGAAATTGCAAACCTTCAACCAGTATTAAACTCTTGGTGGTTATACGTACATGTTTCTATTATTGTTGCTGCTTATGGCCCTTTCTTTTTAGGAATGATTCTTGGAGTATTTGCTTTATTCTTAATGGCTTTTACTAACAATAAAAACAAAAAGAAAATGGATTTACATATTAAGGAATTGACTATAATTAATGAAATGGCCTTAACAGTCGGTTTAGTAATGTTTACCATCGGTAACTTTTTGGGCGGAATGTGGGCTAACGAAAGCTGGGGTCGTTATTGGGGCTGGGACCCTAAAGAAACATGGGCCTTAGTATCTATAATGATATACTCTTTTGTATTGCACATGCGATTGATTCCTGGCTTACGAGGAAAATATACGTTTAATTTAGCATCCATCTTGGCTATTTCATCTATTATGATGACTTACATGGGTGTAAACTTTTATTTATCTGGACTACACTCATACGCAAGTGGAGACAAGGTGGTTACTCCAACATCTGTATATTTCTCTCTTATCTTTGTGCTTGTTCTAGGAATATTCGCTTGGATTAAATATAAAAAATATTACAAAAAATAAAAATTCAATTATTTTAATAGAAAAATGTATTTTTACATGCTTCTACAAAAAAACAAAATATGTTCAATAAAAATATAAAATTAGGATTAGCAGCAATTATAACCTTATGGGCTATTTATGAGTTTACTCAGGCTCATATAATGAATGGAATATCAATTCTTTTACTAGCAGGTCTTTTCGTATTTTTTTACTTTAAAAACGAATTCATTTTGCTAGCTTTTTTACAATTACGTAAACAAAATTTTGAAGGTGCTAAAAAATGGTTAAATTATATTAAAAATCCTTCAACTGCATTAATCCAAAAACAAGAAGGTTATTATAATTACTTACAAGGAATTATGTTAAGTCAAACTAACATAACTCAAGCTGAAAAGTTTTTGCGTAAAGCTGTTAAACTAGGTTTATCTATGGACAATGACTTAGCAATGGCTAAATTACAATTGGCAGGAATTGCAATGACTAAAAGAAGAAAACGTGAAGCTACTAATTTAATGACTGAGGCAAAAAAATTAGATAAGCACGGCATGCTTAAAGAGCAAATGCAAATGATGAAAAAACAGATGAGTAAAATTTAATGATTTTAATTGCTGACGGAGGCTCAACTAAAGTAGATTGGATAGCACTTGATAAAGATAGTAAAAAGGAACTTTTTAGAATCACATCACAGGGTTTAAACCCTGTTGTTGTTAAAGAGCCTGAACTAATTAACAGACTTTACGAAATAACAGAAATTTATCAAAGCAGGTTAAAAATTACAGAAATTTACTTTTACGGTGCAGGCTGTGGTTCTGAACAGTCCGTCAAAAAGTTAAACACCGTTTTAATATCTGTTTTTAAAAAAGCTAAAATAACAATTAAAGAAGATATTTTAGCTGCTGCCTATTCTTGCGCTATCACTAAACCATCTATAATTTGTATTTTAGGAACAGGATCAAATAGTTGTTACTATGATGGTACGACTATAACAAAAATAAATCCATCCTTAGGTTATAGTATCATGGATGAGGCTAGCGGAAATTATTTTGGCAAACGTTTACTTAGAGATTATTATTACAATAAAATGCCTATAAAATTAGCTACACAATTTAAAAAAAAATTTAATCTTGATATTGATGTTGTTAAAAGTAATTTATATAACAAACCTAATCCGAACATGTACTTAGCAACATTTTCTAAATTTATGTTAGACTATCAGGATGAGTATTACATTAAGAGGTTAATTAAAAAAGGATTTAAAAAGTATTTAAAATACTATGTACTTCCTTATAAGAAAAACACGGGTACCCCTATTTATTTTGTTGGTTCAATTGCCTATTATTTCAAGAATATTTTAATCAATGTTGCAAAAAAAAACAACCTCTTTATTACTGACATAATACAACGGCCAATTGACAACCTTGTTAAATTTCATCAAATAAATAAAATTTAGCAAACATCTAATATTTGCTCTAAAGCCATTCCTCTGGACCCTTTAACTAAAATCAGACTATCTTTTATAGGGTTATTTAATAAATATTTTTTTAACGCTTCAATATTTATAAATTTATAATGATTAGTAGTTGTTTTGTTAAAATTTGCTCCTACAAAAAACAAATTATTTAGTTTTGAATTCATCGTTAAATCAACTATACTTTGATGTTCTTTATTACTGTAATCACCTAATTCAAACATATCTCCTAAAATAATTGTTTTATTCTTTGAATTAATATTATCAAAACTTTTTAAGGCCGCCCTCATGCTTGTTGGATTTGCATTATAAGCATCAAGTATAATCCTATTTTTTTTTGTTTTTATAAGCTGTGATCTGTTGTTTGAAGGAATATAATTTTCTATTGACTCTTTAATATACTTTTTATTTATTTTAAAATAATCTCCAATTGTTATAGCTGCTGCAAGGTTGAAAAAATTATACTCCCCTATTAAATTACTTTGTATTTCTGTATTTTTAAAGAACAATTTAACAAAAGGGTTTACTTCATCAAAAACGATTGATTTATTAAAAAAAATAGTGTTAGCGTTTTTTGTTTTTTCTATTTGAATTGGGTCTTTAGGGTTCACAAAAATTTTTTTCCCGTTGATAATTAAAAAATCATACAATTCAGATTTTGCTTTAACAACCCCTTCTATTGAGCCAAAACCTTCTAAATGTGCACTCCCAAAATTTGTAATATAACCAAAATCAGGGTTGGAAACTTCAGATAAAAAAGCTATTTCTTTAGGGTGATTTGCTCCCATTTCAACAATACCAATCTCCGTTTTATCTGTCATTGATAACAATGTTAAAGGTACTCCTATATGATTATTTAAATTACCTTTAGTTGCTGTGATTTTATATTGTGAAGACAAAACTGCTTTTATTAACTCTTTTGTAGTTGTTTTACCATTACTTCCTGTTAAAGAGACAATAGGTATCCGTAACATGTTTCTATGATAAGTAGCTAGTTTTTGTAAGGTTTTCAACACATTGTCTACTAGTATTGTTCTTTTAGATGATACATACTCAATCTCATCAATTATAGCATAGGCAGCACCCTTTAACAATGCTTCTTCTGCAAATTTATTTCCATTAAAATTTTCTCCCTTTAAAGCAAAGAAAATAGTGTTTCTTCTAATATTTCTGGTATCAGTATCAACTAAACCATGCTGCATATATAATTTATATAAATCGACTATCTCCATCCTGTAAAAATAAAAAAACCTCATTGAATTTCAATGAGGTTTTATATTGATTGTAATAATTATTTTACTTAGCTGTATCTGGCATAGCACTTTTCCTCTTGTTTAGCATCATTGGCCCCATTTTGTCTGTAGCACACCTAAATCCTATAAAGTTAGTTGCCATATATTCTGGAAAATATCTTCTTTGTGCTGGATCTAACCAATATTCTCTATCTGCCCAAGAGCCACCTTTATAAACACGTGATTTATCACTAACAAGCGTTGTTCTTCTTTTATCATCATATTTATAATTATTAATTGGGTTCCCTAAAGTATCTCTTTCTGCTTCAGGTTTTTGAGGTGAATTATACATTCTTGAAGCACTGCTTAATTGATCTTTATCTAATTCATAGTCTTTTGAAGATGCTTGATCTCCATCTCCTAAACTTGAATTATTTGCCAAATTATAATTTCTTCTCATATAAGTATCTTCTTTTGTAATAGGAATGTACTTTACGCTACCAGGTAAATCTTTTGGAACAATTCTTCCATTTTCTAAAGTATCATACTCTACCTCTCCTACTTCATCTCCAACAATAACTACTTTACCGTTCTGATCAATTAACTTTTTAGTAAATACATTTCCTCTAAAGTAATTAAAATCATTGGCTTCTGAATCTATAATTGGACGATATACATCTTCTACCCATTCAGCAACATTCCCTGACATATCATATAGACCAAAAGCATTTGGAGGATAACTTCTAGCTGCGTTAGGAATATCAGACCCATCACTACTCCAACCTGCAATACCACTATAATCTCCTTTACCTTGTTTAAAGTTTGCTAATTGATCTCCTCGTCTTCTTTTATCTCTATCTCGAGTATATTTACCGTCCCATGAATATTTTTTTCTACCACGTATGTTATTATATTCACGATTTTCAAATACAGCCTTTGCAGCATACTCCCATTCAACCTCAGTTGGCAACCTGAATTTTTGGGCCAAGATACCATCAGAAGAAGTTACTTGTCTTCCTGAAAACTTGTCTTTTTCTGGTTTAGGCTCTCCTTTTTTTCTTGGTATTGGAATTCCTTTTTTATAAATTGTTGAATCTCCATCAAACAATGCGTATGGATTTGTCAAATAAGTATCTGTATCAAAATTATTTTTCCCTCTAAAACTCAGTGAGTCTTCTTTAAAAATATTTTTAATTACACCTTTATCCATTAAAATTTTTAAATTCACAGCATTTGTTCGCCATTTACAGTATTTATTTGCCTGTAACCAACTAACTCCTACTACTGGATATTCAGCATAAGACGGATGTCTTAAGTAGCTTTCTGACAATAAATTAGTATTACCTAATCCTTTTCTCCAAACTAGAGTATCTGGTAAAACTGAGTGGTAGATATTTTTAAATTGTGGTTCTTCTGGTGGAAATATATCTTTGGTATACTGCATAAACAGTCCATATTCAGCATTAGTAACCTCTGCTTCATCCATATAAAAAGAACGAACATGCATTTTTTGGGGGGTTGTGTTCCAATCAAACATTACGTCATCTTGTACTAATCCCATTGTAAAACTTCCTCCTTCGATATGTACCATACCAGGAGGTACTTCTTTACCATTTTTATCTTCTCCTTTAATATAACCTCCATAATTTGGGTCATTAAAATTCCAACCTGTTAATGAAGATTTACTTGAACTACCACTTCTATTGCTCTTGCAAGAGACAACAATTAACGAAGTAACAATTAACAAACTAAGTAGTTTTAATGTGCTTTTCATGTATTTTTAACTATTTTAAGGGTGGCGCAATTTACAATATTTATAACTCCTTACAACTAATTTCTTTATAAAATGACATGTAAAAACTTGTCTTTGCAAGATTAAAAACGTTCATTTTTTAAGTTTAGTATTACGAATCTAAGAAAAAGATTAAATATTTACCATTAAAAATACATTATTTTATTCTACAATATCAACAACTTTTGCTAGAGTTTTTCTAAAAAAAATCATTTTACCATAATATTTACGCTGTTCTATCGTTTAGTTTACTGATTAAAAAACGAATAACTTTAGCATTTTTTTAAGAAAACTCTATATTTGCTAAACTAACTATCAAATTTTTACATGAAAAAATTAACTTTTTTTTTGTTTTTTGTATGTTTTGCCCTTCAAACCAAAGCACAAATTACAACAGCAACCCCTTTTTTGCTAGTATCATCTGATGCTCGCGCTGGAGGTATGGGAGATGTAGGTGTAGCAACATCTGCTGATGCATTTTCAATTTTTCATAACCCTGCTAAAACTGTTTTCAATCAAAATAAAATAAGTGTTGGTTTAAATTACACACCTTGGTTACGTAATTTAACCGATGATATATTTGTTGGAAATGTTTCTTATGTAAATAGGTTTAAAGAAAAAGCTGCTTGGGGAGTAGACATTAAATATTTTTCTCTAGGTCAAGTAGACTTAACCGATACTGATGGAACAAGTACAGGAACACAAAACCCTAACGAGTTTGCTATTACAGGTATCTACTCGATGAAGTTAAGTGAAAAATTCTCAATGGGAATTGGTTTAAAATATATCAATTCCAATATTGATGTTAATGACAGTAGTATTAAAGCTGTCAACTCATTTGCAGTTGATATTTCTGGTTATTATCAGTCAGATGAAGAGAATTACGGTAATTTTAATGGACGTTATCGCTTAGGGTTTAATATTGCAAACATAGGACCTAAAGTTGAATATACTCCTGGTGAAGAAAATTTTATTCCTACAAATGCTAAAATTGGTGGAGGTTTCGATTTTATACTAGATAGTAATAATATTATTGGTCTTAATTTAGAATTCACAAAACTATTAGTTCCTTCAAGCGGAGCTGCATCTTCAAGAAGCTGGTTTGAAGGAATGTTTACTTCTTTAGGTGATAGAAGTTTTAGTGAAGAGCTAAAAGAAACAACTTGGGCTTTAGGTGCAGAATATTTATATGATAATGCTTTTGCCCTTAGAGCTGGTTATTTTCATGAAAGTGAAGAGAAAGGGTTAAGACAATTTTTAACATTAGGTGCTGGTTTTACAACTCAGGCCCTTAATTTAGATTTATCATATCTAATAAACACATCCGCAATAAACAACCCTTTAGAAAACACTTTACGTTTTTCTTTATCTTTTGATTTAGGAGAAATTTACGAAGATTATTAAAATATAATTTTTTTTTAATAAATTCGTATATACAAATACAAAAGCAGTCTGTTTAGACTGCTTTTTTTGACCAATACTATTTCTTTATGGAAAAAATAGAATTTAAAGCTTCTGCTACGGTATACAATAATGTAACCGAATTAAGTGAAGAAGATAAAATATTAATGGATAAAGCTATTGAAGCTAGAGCAAAAGCCTATGCACCTTACTCAAAATTTAGTGTTGGTGCTGCTTTTTTATTAGAAAACGGGAGTATTGTTTTGGGTAACAATCAAGAAAACGCTGCCTATCCATCTGGCATGTGTGCCGAAAGAGTGGGAGTTTGGAAAATAGGCTCTGAATTTCCAGGTGTAAGAATTAAAAAATTAGCAATTTCTGCTGCTTCTGAAAACACAATCGTTGATAAACCGGTTGGACCATGTGGCGCATGTAGACAAACTTTATCCGAATATGAAATTAACCAAAAAGAACCAATAGAAGTTTTTTTTATGGGAGAAATTGGTAAAATCGTAAAAACAAATTCGTTACTATCTTTACTTCCGTTTTCATTTGACAGTTCGTATTTGTAACTCTATATTTTTGAGTAAAAAAAACGCTGTTTTTTTTTAAATAAATAATTAAACCTTTATTTTTTAGGAATATTATAATTCTTAGAAAATGCACCTTTATTTAAGCATATATTTAATTAAAAATGCTTTACTTGTGTCGCAAACCCTAATAATTTAAAATGAATTCAATAATAATTACAGGAACAGGTTCATACATTCCATCAATAAAAAAAGAGAATGACCGTTTTTTAAAAAATTCTTTTTTAAATACTAATGGTGACGCTATTGAAAGTACGAACACTATAATTATTGATAAATTTAAGTCAATAACGGGTATTAGAGAACGTAGGTATGCTAAAGACAGCTACAACTCATCTGACCTAGGTTATTTTGCTGCTAAGAAAGCAATAGAAAATGCGAATGTAAATCCTGAAGATTTAAATTATATAATATTTGCTCATAATTTTGGTGATGTAAAAAAAGGAGCCATACAATCCGATATTCTTCCTAGTTTAGCGAGTCGTGTAAAACATTTACTCCAAATAAAAAACCCAAACTGTGTTGCCTATGATATTTTATTTGGATGCCCTGGATGGATTGAGGGCGTTATTCAAGCACAAGCATTTATAAAAGCAGGCATCGCTAAAAAATGCTTAGTTATTGGAGGTGAAACCTTATCAAGAGTTGTAGATGAACATGACCGTGATGCAATGATATACAGTGATGGTGCTGGTGCTTGTATTGTTGAGCAAAAAGAAGGCAGTGATAGTGGTATACTTAGCCATGCTACACAAAGTTTTACTAAAGACGAAGCTTATTTTTTGTTTTTTGGAAACTCATACAATAAAGATTTAAACAAAGATGTTCGGTATATAAAAATGCACGGACGAAAAATTTATGAATTTGCTTTAAATAATGTACCGCAAGCAATGAAAACTGCTTTAGATAAAAGCGGAATTGAAATTGACCAGGTTAAAAAAATATTTATTCATCAAGCAAATGAAAAAATGGACGACGCAATTATTAAACGTTTTTATAGATTGTATAAAAAAACGGTTCCTAAAGGTGTTACCCCTATGAGTATTCATACATTAGGTAATAGCTCTGTAGCAACTGTACCTACACTACTTGATTTAGTTTTAAAAGGGAATATTGATAATCAAGAAGTAAAAAATGGAGATGTTATTATACTTGCATCTGTAGGCGCAGGAATGAATATTAATGCAATTGTATATCGTTATTAAAAAAGTTCAAAAAAATCTAAAATCAAATACTTAAAGTCTAAAATCTAAGTACTATTTTTGCATATGCAACAACACAACGTACTTATTTTAGATTTCGGATCGCAATACACACAACTTATTGCGCGCCGTGTGAGAGAATTAAACATTTACTGTGAAATTCATCCATATAACAAAATACCAAAAAACTTAAACGACTTTAAGGCAGTTATCCTTTCAGGAAGCCCCAACTCTGTTCGTTCAGAAGATGTTTTACATCCTGAATTAACTGAAATTAGAGGTAAAAAACCCTTATTAGCTGTCTGTTATGGTGCTCAATATTTAGCACACTTTTCTGGCGGATTGGTAGCACCTTCAAATACCAGGGAGTATGGTAGGGCAAATTTATCTTTTGTAAAAGAAGGAGAAGATTTCTTTAAAGGAATTAACATTGGTAGTCAAGTTTGGATGAGTCATTCAGACACCATTAAAAACTTACCTACAAACGGAACTTTATTAGCCAGCACTCACGATGTAGAAAATGCTGCTTATAAAATTGAAGGAGAAAACACCTATGCAATTCAATTTCACCCAGAAGTATATCATTCTACCGATGGTAAACAATTATTAGAAAACTTTTTAGTTACTATAGCAGGAGTAGCACAAACTTGGACACCTGATTCTTTTGTTGACGAAACCGTTGCTAATATACAAGCAAAAGTAGGAAACGATAAAGTTGTTTTAGGTTTGTCAGGCGGAGTAGATTCAACTGTAGCAGCAGTTTTATTACACAAAGCTATCGGAAGCAATTTACACTGTATATTTGTTAACAACGGATTATTACGTAAAAATGAATATACTGATGTTTTAAAGCAATACGAAGGTATGGGCTTAAACGTAAAAGGCGTAGATGCTTCGGCACGTTTTTTAAATGAGCTTGCCGGCTTAAGTGACCCTGAAGCAAAACGTAAAGCTATTGGTAAAGTTTTTATTGATGTTTTTGATGATGAAGCAAATCAGATTAAAGACGCTAAATGGTTAGCACAAGGAACAATATATCCTGATGTTATCGAATCAGTTTCTGTAAACGGAGGTCCATCAGCAACCATTAAAAGTCACCACAACGTAGGAGGTTTACCTGATTTTATGAAACTTAAAATCGTAGAACCTTTACGTATGATATTTAAAGATGAAGTTAGACGCGTTGGAGCTTCAATGGGTATTGATAAAGATTTATTAGGCCGTCATCCTTTTCCAGGACCAGGATTAGCTATTCGTATTTTAGGTGATATCACCGAAGAAAAAGTACGTATTTTACAAGAAGTAGATGCCGTTTTTATCAACGGACTAAAAGAAGATGGTTTGTATAACAAAGTATGGCAAGCTGGTGCTATTTTATTACCTGTAAACTCTGTTGGTGTTATGGGCGATGAAAGAACTTACGAAAAAGTAGTAGCTTTACGAGCAGTAGAAAGTACCGATGGTATGACTGCCGATTGGGTAAATTTACCTTATGAGTTTTTACAAAAAACATCAAATAAAATAATCAATAATGTAAAAGGTGTTAATAGGGTTGTATATGACATAAGCTCTAAACCACCTGCTACAATTGAATGGGAATAGAATTTTAAAAAAAATTACATGAAAAAGTTACAGTTTTTACTCTTAGTTTGTATTTTAACATTTACCGTTTCTTGTGGTCAGCAAAAACGATATATATCCTACAAAACTCAAGAGGGTGAAACCATGCGCGATATTGCTAATCGTCTTAATATGAAAACAAAGGATTTATTACGTTTAAATCCTGATGTTGACAGACGGCCAGATGCTAATACCGTAATTGTTATTCCAAACCCGGAATTAAACAAAGAAAAATCAACCAAAGTTATTGACACTGATGTTGATGATATTAAAGATGAAAATTTAAAAGATAGTAATGAAACATCTGAAGATGAAAAAGCTTCAGATGTTTTTCAACAAACAATATATGAATACGAAAATCATACTGTAAAAGCAGGAGAAACTGTTTATCGAATTACTAAGCAATATGAGATTACTAAAGATGATTTAATTAAATGGAATCCTGAATTTCCAGGAATCGAACGTAATATTTTAAGTATCGGTCAAGTATTAAAAGTTAAGTCGATTGAAAAAACAATAACAATTGATAGAAAAGAGGTTTTAAAAAACTTTTTGACACACACTGTTAAAAGTAAAGAAACAGTGTATAGTTTAACTCGTTTTTATAATATTTCTAAAGATGATTTAATTCGTTTAAATCCAGAATACCCTGGAATTATAAACAATGAATTATCAATTAACCAGTTGTTAAAAATAAAATTAATTGACGAAGTAAATCCTGATGAAAATTTTCTTTTTTACAAAGATAGCATTCAGCAAGATGCTACCGTTAACCTTAGTATTTTACTTCCTTTTAAAGCTGAGGAATACAAAAAAACCTCTTACATAAATATTTTTAGTAAAGAAAAAAATAGCTCGGCTCCATTAGCAAATATGGTAACTGATTTTTACACAGGTATTGAAATAGCTGTTGATTCAATAAAAAAACAAGGAGTTGATGTTAATGTAACCGTTTTAGACACAGGAAATAGGGGTGAAAATATTACTACTATTATAGATAGTGGAAAGTTAAGTGATACAGATGTTGTTATTGGTCCTTTTTATTCTGATAAGGCTGAGATAGTTGCTGATAAAATTAATGTTCCAGTTGTATTTCCTCACTTTTCAGGAAAACAACAGCATTTTTCTTCTAAAAAACTTATCAAATCAGCTCCAGACAAAGAAAATTACACTGATTATTTAATTTCATATTTAAAAGAGAATTATAGAGGTGAACAGGTTTTTGTTGTTGGTGATGGTAAAAAAGCTTCTAACAAAAGAGTAAATAAAATTGTTAGTGGTTTAAAAAAGCATGATTCTATCACAAAAGTTCATGTTCTAAAACCCGAAAAAGGCTACATAAAACGAGCGCTTTTTACAAAAAAAATGACTACAAAAAAACACAACTGGGTTATCATTACCTCAAATGATTATGTAGCCATTAGTGATGTTTTAAATAGTATGATAGGAGTGCCTGATGACGTTACGGTGCAAATTTTTGCTATTGAAAAGAACAAAGATTATGATAAAATAGATAACAATAAACTAGCAAGCGTTGATTTTACTTATGTATCAAGTTCATTTGAAGACAACACCTCAAGTAATGTAAAGGATTTTAATAAAAAATATTTTGCAAAAAACAATACATCACCATCTGACTATGCTATAAAAGGTTTTGATATTACCTATGATGTTTTAGTTCGATTAGCTTCTGGAAAAGAATTGACAGATACTTTTAAAGAAGGCGTTTCCTTTCGTTTAGAAAATAAATTTGACTATCACAAAAAAAACTTTGGTAGTACAAGTAACAGAGGTCTTTTTATAATAAAATACAACCAAGACTTAAGTTTAACACGGCTTAAATAAAATAAAAAAACCTCACATTAAAATGTGAGGTTTTTTATTTATTCTTTATCTTTTATATTGCTTAACCATTCTTGATTATCTAAATACCATTGTATGGTTTTTTTTATACCTTCTTCAAATTGTAACGAAGGCTCCCAACCTAATTCGTTTTTTAATTTACTCGAATCAATAGCATATCTATAATCATGACCTGCTCTATCTTTAACATAAGTTAGTAACTTTTCTGAATCTCCTTTATTTCTATTTAATAAAACATCAACTTCTTTTATCAAAACTTTAATTAAATCGATGTTTTTCCATTCATTATTACCTCCAATATTATAAGTTTCGCCTGAATTCCCTTTATGAAACAATAAATCAATCGCTTTTGCATGGTCTTCAACGTACAACCAATCTCGAACATTATTCCCTTCTCCATAAATTGGTAATGCTTTATTTTCACATATATTGTTAATAAATAAAGGAATTAATTTTTCAGGAAATTGATTTGGCCCGTAATTATTAGAACAATTAGAAATTACCATTGGCAAACCATAGGTATCATGAAATGCTCGTACAAAGTGATCAGAAGATGCTTTTGATGCCGAATAAGGTGAGTGCGGATCGTAAGCTGTTTGTTCAGTAAAAAAACCTGTTTCTTGTAAAGTTCCATACACCTCATCTGTAGAGATATGATAAAAGCGTTTGTCTTTAAAATTAGCTTCCCAACTATTTTTAGCATTTTCTAACAAATTTAATGTTCCGAAAACATTAGTTTTTACAAATGAAAAAGGGTCAGAAATTGAGCGATCTACATGAGATTCTGCTGCCAAATGAATAACATGTGTTATTTTGTTTTGTTCAAAAATATTTTTCACCAAAACTTCATCACAAATATCACCTTTTATAAAAGTGTAATTTTCTCGGTTTTCAACATCTTTTAAATTATCTAAATTTCCTGCGTACGTAAGTAAATCTAAATTAATAATATTATAATTTGGATAACTGTTTACAAATAATCGTACCACGTGCGAACCTATAAAACCTGCGCCACCTGTAATTAAAATATTCTTCATGTAAGATTTAATTCTTTTTAGTACTGTCAAAGTTACTAATAAATAAACAGAGTTTCTGATTTAAAAACAGATTGGAAAGCTAGTTTTTACGGTCTAATAATGTAAAACCTTGTATGGAAGATATGCTGAAATAAATTCAACATGTCGAAAGGTTATTTAAACTAAGATTACAGAACTAAAAACAGACAATAACTAATGTGTTTAATACATAAACGGTGTTTTAAACTCTTTTAAAGTTGGTAGTAATTCATCTTTTGATGATAAAATAATTTCTTTTGGATTGATTTTCCAATCAATATTTAAGTCAGAATCATTGTATATAATTCCAGCATCACACTCTGGCGCATACCAATTATCAACTTTATAGGCAAAAACGGCTTCTTCAGACAGGGTTACAAAAGCGTGTGCAAATCCTCGTGGAATAAATAATTGTTTTTTATTTTCATCCGATAATTCTACCGCTACATGTTTACCATAAGTAGGTGAATTTTTACGTATATCTACTGCAATATCTAAAACCTTACCTTGAATACAACGTACTAATTTTGCTTGTGCAAAAGGCGGTTTTTGAAAATGAAATCCTCTTAACGTGCCGAAAACTGATTTCGACTCGTTGTCTTGTACAAAATTTATAGTACCTAGCTGTTCGTTGAATTTTTGTTGATTGAAAGACTCAAAAAAATAACCTCTTTCATCTTTAAAGACGCGAGGTTCAATAATTACAACATCTTGAATTTCAGTTCTAGTAAAAATCATTCGGATTATTTTAATAACGAATCAAATTTACTAATAATAAATGATGTGAAGCTGAATTAAATACAGCATGCTGCGACTTTTTAGTTTAATTCTTTTACTAAATTGAATAAGTATTCCCTATCATTTATAACAAGTAGCCTCATATCAACCTGAACTTGTTTCAGGTTCGCATTGCAACAACGCAATCTTGTATGTGATTCTTAAATAAATTCAGAATGACGCTACTTGCAATATTGAGTAATGAATTTAAACGAATCTATTATTACTCTTTCACTAAATTCAATAGATATTGTCCGTAACCATTTTTACTTAAAGGTGCTGCTAATTTTTTCACCTGTTCTTTGGTTATATACCCCATATATAAGGCTATTTCCTCTAAACAAGCTACTTTTAATCCTTGACGCTTTTCAATGGTTTCGATAAACTGACTTGCCTCAAGTAAAGAATCATGTGTACCAGTATCTAACCAAGCAAATCCTCTTCCCATCAACGCTACTTTTAAATTATTTTCTAATAAATAATGTTGATTTATCGAAGTAATTTCTAACTCACCTCTTTTAGATGGTTTTACTTTTTTTGCTACTTTAATTACATTATTAGGATAAAAATACAAACCGACCACCGCATAATTCGACTTCGGATGCTCTGGTTTTTCAATTATCGACAAGGCATTTCCCTTTTCATCAAAATCTACCACACCATAACGTTGTGCTTCTTTTACATAATAACCAAAAACAGTTGCTTTTTTGTCATTTATAACATTATATTTTGCTGTTTGTAACATTTCAGGTAATCCGTGGCCATAAAAAATATTATCTCCTAAAATTAAACAAACATCATCATTACCTATAAAATCTTCACCTATAATAAAAGCCTGAGCTAATCCATCTGGAGAGGGTTGTTCGGCATAACTTAATTGGATTCCTAAATCGGTTCCATTACCTAATAATTTTTCAAAATTAGGTAAATCATCAGGTGTTGATATAATTAAAACTTCGTTAATACCCGCCAACATCAATACCGACAATGGATAATAAATCATCGGTTTATCATAAACAGGGAGTAGTTGTTTTGAGACTCCTTTTGTTATCGGATATAAGCGAGTTCCTGAACCGCCTGCTAGTATAATTCCTTTCATAGGGCTATTATAACATTTCCTAATTATTTTTTTTCTTGCCATTTCCACGCAGAAAGCAATCCTTCTTCAAGCGTTTTTTCGGCTGTCCACCCTAAAATTTCGTTTGCTTTTGTAGTATCTGCATAGGCTGCAGTGATATCCCCTTCTCTTCGTGAAACAATTTTGTAGTTTACTTGTTTATTAGTTACTTGTTCAAAAGAATTAATAACCTCCATCACAGAAGTTCCTTTACCCGTACCAATATTAAATACTTCGTACTTTAAGTTACTTTTGTTTTTAAGCAAACGTTGTAATGCAGTAACATGGGCTTTAGCCAAATCTACCACATGTATATAATCTCTAACAGCTGTTCCGTCCTTTGTAGGATAGTCATCACCGAAAACTGCCAATTCTTTTCGAATACCGGCTGCTGTTTGTGTTACAAAAGGAATAAGGTTTTGAGGGATACCGATTGGTAATTCTCCTATTTTTATAGATTCGTGTGCGCCTATTGGATTAAAATAACGTAATGCAATAGCTCTAATATCATATGCCTTAGAGCATTCTTCTATTATTTCTTCACCAACTTTTTTGGTGTTACCATATGGCGATTCTGCTTTTTTTACCGGTGCATTTTCTGTAATTGGCAACTCATCTGCCTGACCATATACCGTGCATGACGAACTGAATATAAAGTTATTTACTTTTGATGCCTTCATTTCTTGCAATAAATATACTAAGCTATTTATATTATTTTCATAATACTTTAAAGGATCAGTTACACTCTCGCCAACAGCTTTAGATGCGGCAAAATGTATTACACCATCAACTGTATTTTGTAAAAAGAAGTTTGCTACGTCTTTTTTATTTCGTAAATCTATTTGAAAAAATACTGGTTTAACACCTGTAATTTCAGTGATTTGGTCCACTACTTCTATTTTACTATTAGATAAATTATCTATAATTAAAACTTCGTATCCTGATTTTTGCAAGTCTACTACAACATGCGAACCTATAAAACCCAAACCACCAGTTACTAAAATGTTTTTCATAGTCTTCTGCTCTTTTTTAAAAACAAAAGTACTATTTTAATTACTATTCATCGTGAAAACAATCTGAACAGTCTTAAATAGTATTTTAACATCCAATTTCCATGAGTACTTTTTTATATAATATAAGTCATACTCTAACTTCTTTAAATTTTCTTCGGGTGTAGCTTTCGGCATATGTATTTGCGCCCAGCCAGACACCCCTGGTCTTATCATATGTCTTAAATTGAAAAAAGGATTCTCTTTACTATACTCTTCTACATATTTAGGCTGTTCTGGCCTTGGGCCTATTAAACTCATATGCCCCATAAGAATATTATAAAACTGAGGTAATTCATCTATTTTAGACAATCTTAAGAATTTACCAACCGGAGTAATTCGGTTATCATTTTTAACAGTAAATCCACCTTCATTATTTTCCATAGTACGTATTTTGTATATTTTAAACTCTTTACCTTCTCTACCGATGCGTATTTGTGAGTAAAACATATTTCCTTTTGAGCTTATTTTTGTTAAAAAACACCCTAAAATAGTTAATGGTAAAACAAGTGGTAACACTGTTAAGGAAAACAAAGTATCAAAACCTCTTTTAAAAAATGTAAATCTTCTTTTCCTATTAAGACTAAATATTTCATCTGAAAAATATTGATTATCTTGAATTTTTATAATTGGAATTCTTTTATTCACACATTCATAAAAATTTTCTGAATCATATATTTCAATACCCAACAAACGCAAATTAACTAATTCATTAACTTCTTTATTAGATAATTGGTTTAATTGTGTTTTCTCAAAAACAACAACTTTTATGTTACTTTCTTTTATATAGCAAGTAATTGCTTTGTCTTGTAAATTTAAATCTTTATGAAAAACAACTTCATACTTATCAGATATTTTACCACTCGTCAATAGCTTATCTAATGATTTATTTAAGTTTACAAATAAACATTTTTCTTTTTTAATCATCACCACGCTTCTTACAATTTCATTTTGCTTTAAGGTAATCAAATTCATTTTATTTCTTTTCTAGCTTTTTTTGCTAAATTAAGGATAATTTTACATTCTTTTAAGAAGATATATTGAGTAAAAACTATTTGGTAAATTTTAATAATGGATTAATTAAGATATAACAATTTAGTTCTAAAATCATTTTTTAGAATTAGAATTAACTCCTCTTTATATTAAATCCCCTTTTTTATAATAATTTAACTTCTATCTTTTTTATAAATATACGCTCCAACTGACTTTGGCATTAATCTGAAAATAAATTTAGCTAAGATTTTAGGTAATTGATTATATTTTTTAAAATGTTTCATTAATGAAATTGATACGTTTAACTCATTTGTATAATTAGATACAGAGTTTCGCTTTATAAGATAATCCTTAGCTACTCTAAAATAGAGTAATGGTTCGTTTATATTCGCTAAAACAATATGTTTCTTTAGAGCTCTAGCCCACAGTTCATAATCTTGTGCTTTTAAAAAAGTTTCATTATAATTACCTACCCTATTAAAAAACTCTTTTTTAAAAGCTACCGTTGGATGATTAAGTGGATTTCTGGTAATAGAATACTTAATAATTTCTTTATGTCCTATCGGCATTTTCTTTTCTCTAATTGTTTTCCCCTCTTCATCAATTTCAATTAAATTACTACCTACAATAAGTGCATTGTTATTCTCTAAAAAATCAACCTGCGTACTTACCCTATTTAGTGCACAAACGTCATCACTATCCATTCTAAAGATATAGAGCTCATTTTCTAATACTTCAATTAATCGATTCAGTGTATAAGCCAATCCTTTATTTGAATCATTGCGAATAGTTTTGTAGAAAAAATCTTGATTTTCTGTTATGTAATTATTTAATTCATCTGTCAATTCACCATCTATTCCCAAATAAATATTAATATTTTGAAAACCATAATCTTGGTTAATGATAGAATTAATAGATCTTTTAAAAAAATCTAATCTCTCTTTTTTATATACAGTAATTAAAAAAGCTATTTTTTCCATATACTATATATCCATTATATAAAGTCCTCGTTTTCCTTCATGCACACTATCAAAAAAGACTTTACTCCCATCTAAACTAAACCTGGGATGTAAATCACATCTAGTTTGTTTATAATAACTTAGAGACTCATAAAAATCTCCCATCGTAAGTAATTTATCCTTTTTTAGATCTAATATGAATAACCCTTTCATTCTTGATTTATTAGGGTAGGTATCAAACAAAACTTTATCATTTAAAAATGAAGGATGACCGTCTCCAAAAACTTTCAACTTTTCATTTAATATAACTTTAGTTGAATCAATTACATTAATAGTATAATATTGATCACCTCGTTTTTCGTCTCTTAAAAATGCTATTATTTCATTATTACTCTTCCAACAGCAATGACTTACCATACCATCATCGGCTATAATCCTCAAATTTTCTCCATCAACATCACAAACATACAAAGTTTCAAACCTTTTATTACCTTGAGAATACCATCTATGCATAAACATAATTTTATTATTTAATGGAGATATCATAACATGATTAAACGTGTGTTTCGCATTATTCATTGAGTTTTTGAAGTTAAAATTAATAACATCTTCCAGTGAGATTATTTTTGTTCTTTTACCACTAACTAAATCAACATAAAGCAAAGCATCATAATTATCATGCCAGTCAATAGTGTTCTTTCTATTAGAATAAGCATAATCACCATCATCTACACGGAGTCTTTCAAAATTTAATGAAATTCCAAATGTACTACAAGCATCATAAATCGGCATATCAACAATTCTCGAGCTTTTATTAAGTATATCATAAATTTTTGACTTATAAGTACTTGATTTATTATCGAATATATTGAATATAAACCTATTATTATCTAACCACATTAATTTAGCGCCTTGCTGCCAATTGTATGAATATGTTTTATCTATTACTTTGTATTCTTTGTTTCTAACATTATAAAGTACAATTGATATAGCCTTTTTACTGTTTGGTAAACTCTTAGTAGAAAAATTTACAGAATGAAAAACTATATAAGAATTATCAACATTAATCGGGGAATTGTCATAATACCCAAAAAATGACTCTTCATTATCATAACTGATTTTTTGAATTCTGTATGGTGTTTTGCTTTTGTAATCCTTTTTATACAAGACATAATTCAACCATAAATAGACTTTCTTTATTAATGCTTTTAATTTAGGGAAACTTGAAACAAACTTCGCTACCTCTCTCTCGAATGTTGAATATTTATTTGACATACTATGTTAAACTAAGTATTTTTGTTAATAATTTAGCACTAACTTTATTTAACCCACTACAAAACAACAACTTAACACCTAATTTATCTAATTTAAATTTATAATTACTGTTAAAATAAGCTTTTTTCAAGACCACTTCACTTATTAATTTTTTGTCTTTAGATTTTACAGCCTTCCTTAAAGTATAAAAATATATTAAATTACTATATCTAATTAAATTTTCTTTCACTTCATTTTCTAGCCTTTTATTATTATTAACATAATTATCTAACCTAATAAATGCATTTAGTAAAGTTATGTATTTTTCTGAAAAACCAGAATTAACTGCAGAATTGTCTCGAACGATATAATTAAAGTAAGGAAAAGAAAGGTATAAAACTTCTTTTGCCTTCAACATACATTTTATTTGAAATTCTTGATCCTCTCCATTAAATGTGCTTTCATCAAAAAATATTTTCTCATCAATAACTAACTCTCTTTTAACTACGAATGAACACATACATTGATAAATTTCCTTTTTTAAATAGCTATTTAAAAAAAAATGGCTTTCAAATACCCGTTCATTAAACTCATAGCGAGACATTTCATCCTTTATAACCTTATTTTTAATAATATTATAACCAAAAGATACGATCTCAACTTTATCAATATTTTTTTTAATAAAAACATTAACGTCTTCAAATAAATTTGGTTCAATTGTATCATCTGCATCTAAGAAAAAAATATAATCTCCCGTAGCTTCTTTAATTCCTACATTCCTTGCTGCCGAAACTCCCTTATTTTTTTGATTAATAATTTTTATCTGATTATGATTTTCATAATTAGATATTACGCTAATGGTATTATCTGTTGAGCCATCATTTATTATAATGATTTCAATATCTTTATATGTTTGAGATAAAACAGAATCAATAGTATTGTTTATATAATCCTCTACATTATAAGCAGGTATTACAATTGTGTACTTCATTAAATTTTATTTTTTTTACTAACTATATCTATATTGATTTTAATAAAACCTAGGGTCTATCAATGTATTTTTCGCTCTTGTTATTTTTTTCATAAATCCAAGCTATTAAATATAAAACTAATATTATAAATGCATATTTATTATATCCTAATGACATAGCCTTGGCTTCTAAAATCAACATATATAAAAGCAAAAAAACAATAAATAATTTGTCATTAAAAATTACTTTTTTATTAAACAAGATACCAACAGAACTAATATAAAAATGATAACTTATTACTAAAACTACCCAGAAAAACCCGCCAAAAAGCAAATTACGAATATAACCAACATCTGTTAACATATAATATTTACCAGTTATAGGGTCTGTAAATACACCATCTCCTATAAAAAAAGTTGTTGATGAAATCGGAACCGACCACATTTCCATTAGCTTATTAGTAGAACCTGTTTGTGCTACGCCCGAAGATTCGTATTTATAGTAAAACTCGAATACAAAAGGGAATACTCGCTCTAGCAATAACTCTGAAAAAGCGGGAAGTAAAAAATAAACAGCCATTATACATACAACTAACAAAGCAATACCAAAAAAAACATTTCTTAGTTTTATAAGCACTTTACCTTGTGAAAAAATATAGTAAACTACACCTAAAATTGCCCCAACAAAAGATGACCTTCCTGCAAAAAAAGCACCAAGCACCAAAATAAGCCCTAGTATTATAGTAAAAATAGTAGCTTTTTTATTCACAATGTATAATTTAAAAAAAAATAAAAAAGCAAAACCAAAACCCACAGCAAGCCCCCAACCAGCAGAGCCTGTAAGTGCCAGCCCTCTAACTCCGCCATAACCTTCATACATTAATTCTATTTGCTCAGCTTTGTATGTTAAATGTACAACTGATGCAAAAGCAGGTACTATAAACGCAACTATTTCTACAACAGATTGCATCAAAAAAGCCCATACTATTAGATAACCAAGGTACACTGTATATCTATCTCCTTTATAATCATAAAAAATATAGCTAATCACAAAAATAACCATCACTATTTGCACTATTTGCGATATGAGATTTTTATTATAGGATAGATCAAATGTAGAGTGAATTAAAGAAATAACTATATTAAAAGCAATCATAACAAAAACCCAAACAAAAAGCATTGCTATTTTTCTATTTACAAGCAATTTAAAACTGTCGTTTATAAATTTAGGTTTTAATAAAGCTCCTAAAAAAAGCACTATTCCCACCGCCAACATAGAACTATTAATGGGTGGCACTATGTAAAAACCATGTATCAATAAAAACATTAAGAAGACATCTATCTTTTTAATGGGTTGTAATTTTATCATAATGACTTATATCCTTTTATTTTATGTAAAATAAATTGTGTTTCATTATATAATTTTATAGCAACTCTTTCTAAAATATTTTTTGAAAAAAACTTCTGCAAAGAAGTTTTATTTTTAAAATATGCTCTGTCCTGTTCTATATGACTATTTGCTAGATCTTTTGGGTGTGACAAAGAGTTTTTATAAAATATTTTTATATCAGTATCTTTAAAAAAAACGTCCCATTTATCGGCTAAAGTTAGATTTCTCTCTTGATAGTCGACAATTGCTTTTGCACTATTTTTAGTTACCAAATAACAACAGGTTCTAAACACATGACGGTAAGAAAACATACTTATTTCTGTTAACCCCTCATATTTAGATTTTTTACCAAATTGATATTTTCGTGCATTTAATCCTTCCTGCCCACCACAAATTAATAACGAATTTGGATGAACAACGGTTGTTAAAGAAAAAATATCATCAATATTTTTGTCATTTCCTATCACATCGTCTTCCAAAATCAATGCAAATTCATTATCGCTATTTAAAAAAAGTTTTAATGCTTTTATATGACTCAGTGTACATCCTAATTCAGCTGGTGACAACACTTTATTAGTTCTTCTATAATAGTCAATTATTGAATTATAATATGACTTTGCTGTAATTTTACGTCCATCTACTGCAGAAACTCTTGTAATATTAGGATAATATAAAGGAAAATCTTTTGCTAAAGTTTCTCGTCTTTGCGTATCTTCATCCAATGAAACTAAGTAAATAGGAATTTGATTATTTTGTTTAAGATTTAAATTCATTATTTTTTACTTATTTTCTTATATATGTATTTTGCTGGAGTTTCTAATTTTGTGATTTTTAATAAGCTCTTTATTTTTGGTATAAGTTTTAGTCCTTGATAATATAAAACTTGCTTAATATAATAAAAATGTTTCTTGATAGTCTTTTTTTCTATCATAGCATCCATAATTTGATAATCATTTTTATCTTTTGTATTCAAATTTTTATTATACCGATTCCTTTTCATTTTATATAATTGTTTGTAAGAAACAAACTTTAAATCATTAAAGTAAAAATAATTTGTAGGGTTAAATATTAAATCTGTTTTTTCTTTATCATGAAAAACTAACTCCTCATCATGATCCTCTATATCTAAACTTTCAAAATCCTTTAATTTATCTTTTCCTGCAATAAAATAATCTATGTCAGATGCTTCTCTTACACCGTATAAAGACAACATTATGCCCCCATCTAATAATACGTTTTTAAAATCAACTTTATTTTTTAAAATAGTAATTTTAAATTTCTCTATTTTTTCATGAGTAGATAAAATTGTATTTGGTTTTGCATGGTTTAAAAAATGAATACTGTTATTATTAAATAGCATCCTAGATAATTGTACTGCCTCATCTTTTGTATCAGTAATATGTATAGAATGTTTACCAACATTAAATAACTTTCTAACTTCTTCTTTTATTTCTAATACTTTATCTAAACTTTCTGCTTGAAAAGCTATAGCTCTTAAAGCAGATTTATTTTTAAAACATTCTACTAATTTCTTTTTAACACCTTTAAAATTATTCTTTTTATTACCTATCCAATTTTCCCCAAAATATACTTCTGACAATAAATTATGAGCTCCATTATTATTTAGGTCAACATTTTTACGGTATACAATATTAGGTATTATTTCTTCAATTTCATTGTCTTTACCTTGTGCTGTTGGCCAGAGCAATGCTATATAGGTATTCTCTGAATACTCCACATATTTTGTTGCTACCTCATCTAAAATATCATCCGCTACATTACGATTATAAAAAAAATTATAATCATATTGATGAGCTTCTAACATAGTATTAACTACTCTTAATTCCTTTTTAAGGTAAATACAAATAGCAGTTCTATGTGCGCCATTTAAAATAGTACCGTCTTTAGATAAAGGTACTAAACTTGTGTTTTCATTAAATCCATTTGCATTAATATCTTCATAAAGAGATTTAAAAGTATTAATAAATTTATTTAAACTATTTTTATCTTCATTACCTGGCTCTTTATAAGAGCCTAAAGAAAAAGCTCTAATATGTTCTTTATAAATATCTTTTGCTCTTTTAGTCTTAAAATTTAGAATTGATTCTAAGAATAAAATTTTAAATGCTAAATCAAACCTATTATGTGTTAATACAGGTACTTCATTATGAACTTCAACTTCGACAGAATCAATATTATTGTAAATAAAAGACTCCACTTTATTCTTAACAGCTTCTTTATTTATTACTGCTTTATTCTTCATGTTTTTTATTTTTTAATTGATTAAGACCCCAAGTAAAGAAAAGAGCTTTAGTTTTTTGTTTGAAAATTATTTTAGTATCTCTATTAAAATAATCTAATAAATAGTTTGCACAAAACAATGAAATTAAACTAGATACAGCAGCTCCATCAATACCTATTTTGGGAATCAGAATAAAGTTTAAAGGTATATTTATTAAAACTCCGGTTAAATGCCTATACATTGTTATTCTTTGCAAGCCTTCGTTTATTAAATAGCGTCCACTAACAACAGCCAAACCAATTAAGATCACAGTCCAAAAATGAATCTTTAATACATTAGCTGATTGTGAATATTGAGCCCCAAAAACAAAATTAATTATATGTTCTGAAAAAAATGTAATAAATATTGCTAGCAAAAACAATATTGATGTGACGATATTATAGATATTTTGAAATTTATACATGTAAAGTTTATTATTCTTTTTTCTATACTTTAATATAGAAGGAATAATAGAAAAAGCTACCATTGCAGGTATAAAACTCACCATATCACTTATTCTAGTAGCCGCAGAATAATAACCAACAGCTGTGTCATCCATCATTTGTCCTATCATTACTTGGTCTATTTTTGAATAAATAATCCATGCTGATGATGAAATTATTAAAGGCCAACTATCTCTTAATAAATTTTTCGCTTTGTCTCTTTTAAATTTCCAATTAAAAAAACTACTCTTATTTTTTTTATAAATTAAAAAGAAAAAAATAAACACAAGTATACTTTCCAACAATATTGCTAACACAAACATCTTTAAAGATGCCTCAAAGTAAATTAAAGCTAACTTAACAGTCCCTACTATCAAAAAAGCACTGTTTTCTACAATAACAGTATATTTTGACGCTGTTTGAGATTCATACCAAAATTTTATTACATCAGCTGATTTAAAAATCAACATAAAACCAAGCACTAAACTTAGTGAAATGGTAACGTTATCATCTGGTCGTAGAGTATAAACCAATAATAAAAAGAAAAAGAAAGATATTATTCCTCCTATTAATTTCAAACCAAAAGCTGTACCCAAAATTATTGGCGCCTCTTTTTCTTTAATTAATAAATCCCTTACAACTATTCCATTTAAACCTAATGCAGAAAAAGCGATAAAAAGAGAAATAAGAGCTGTAATGTAATTTAACAAACCATATTGAGTAGGTCCTAAATACCTTGAAATCATTGAAATTACGAAAACACCAAATAGCATCTTTAGTATTTTATCAAAAAAAAGCCAGGATATATTAAATATAATTTTTTTTGCCCCTGAATTAAGCTTTAATAAAGAAAACAACCGCTTTTTAAGCATAAAAAAATGAAATTAATTTACTTTTTTTAACAACCATAATAAAAACATCTATATATCTAGCTTCCTTTTACTGATTTTCTCTTTAAATTCATAAATCAAATTCTTCCCTACAACATTTCCAACACCAATAAAAACACCTAACATACCCCATACAACTATAATTAAAATACGCTTTGGCTTTGATTTATCAACTGGGACACTTACCGGATCTATTACCGTGAAAATAGGCGTATCTTCTTTTAGCTTTATTTTCTGAGTTTCTAGCTGCTTCGCCAACTCAGAATAAATACTGAATGCTAAATTATATTCAGCTTGTAAACTTTCTAACCGCGACTGTGAGCGAGAGGTAATTAAACCTTGATTGCGATCTCTATAAGATGCCAAAGCAGCCTGTTTCTTTTCGAAATCTTTTTTTAACTCGGCATAGCGTTCTTCTATAAATTCAAACTCATCTTTAGTTTTTTGTATTTTAAAATTAGTGATTGCTTTTTGTAATAGTTCTTGTACCTTTTTTGTCATTTGTGCTGCAGGCAATGCTTCTGGCATGGAAAAAAACAACTCTATATAGCCTTCTTTTTCATTAACATTAACACTTAATTGCTCTTGTTGCATTTTAAAAAGTATATTCTCTTCTTTTGTAATTTTATGGATGCCATTAAGAGAATCTACATTTAACTCTTCAATACCACCAGTTCTTAATTTAGCAATAATTTTACCTGGTAAGCCTATAGTATACTCTTTAAGAAAACGTAATAAATTAAATTGCTCATGTTTAGTATAGTACTCTTCGTAACTTACAGTATTACTTATATGAGAAAAACTTAAGGGTGTTTGTAGTAACTCTTTTTGAAACGGAATGCTTTGTACGATTTTAGGATATAAGGCCGGTGGAATCCCTTCTTCATTTCCTCCTCCTAAATTGATCCCTGCCATGGCTGCTAAGCCTCCTAAATTACCCGACACTTTGCTACCACCTGTTTGGGGTACTAAGGTAACTGACGCTGTATATTCTTTAGCTGAAAAAATAGCGATAAATAAACCGATACATCCGAATACCATAACAAAACGAATGATAGTCTTCTTGCCTTGTAAAATAGTTTTAAACAATGCTAATAAATCTATTTCGTCTTCAGCTTTATAAGTATTTTTATTTTCCATTTTAAAATTACTTATTATCTGTTAAACTTTTTACCAAAACACCCAACGTTGCCAAACCTGTAGTAATTGCAATAACTTCTTGAGTAGAAATCTTTCTAGTATTTTCAGGTTTATTAGGTATTAAAATTACTGAACCTGGTTTTACAGTAGGGTACGATTTAAAAAACAAAAAGCGTTTGGTTGTTTTTATATCTCCATTTGCATGAATAACATAGGCCCTGCTCTTTTTTGCATTAGCTGAAAATCCTCCAGAATTTTCTATATAATGTTTAAAACTCTTCCCTTTTTCGTAGCGAACTAACGATGGTGATAGTACCTCTCCTTCTACTTTTACGGTTTGTCTTTCTGAAGGAATAAACAACTCATCTCCTTCTTCTAAAATCAAATCGAACTTTGAATCTTTACCATCTTGGGCTAAAATTTCATTTAATTTAATACCAATCTTAAAAGTATTTTTTTGTTTTATTTCATTTGATGTGTCGGCTGTTAAACTGTCTTTTTTAGCAAAGTCTGCTATCATTTCTAATTGTTTAACATCTTCTACCTTATTGTTTTTTCTTGTTAAAAAAGCGCCTTCTATATATGCGTATTTTGTTAACCCACCTGCTTGTACTATTAAATCTGAAATTCTTTCATTTTTACCGCCTAAAGAATATTCGCCTTCAAAATTAGCTTCTCCTTTTATAAATACCGTTTTTTGTTTTGTATACCCTTTTAAATAACGTACTGAAACAATATCAAAAGGTTGTAATGTAAAATTATTACTAACAGTACCTCCTAAACTACCACTGGCTTTTAAATCAAAGTTTTCACTTATTGTTTCGAAACTACCATCTTTTAATCTCCTAGAAACATCTATCATTGTAGCGTCTGCCCCATCTTTTAACCCTCCTGCAAGCGCAATTAAATCTTCTACTTGCATGCCTTGCATAAAATCGAATTCATCTGCCTTATTAACAGCTCCGTTAATAGTAATAAATTCTTTTTCTTTTAACTCTTCTTTATAAAAAACATATACGCTGTCATTTTCTTTCAATAATAAGCTTTCATTTTTACTTCTTAACGAAAATGAAATGGTCTCTTTATTTACCTTATCGTAAGTTCTTACAATAATACCTCTATCTAAAAAGGCTTCTTTGGTTACACCTTCAGCTTTTGTTAATAAAGATGCTAATGACAAATTTTCTTTATACTCATATTTACCAGGTTGAAAAACTGCTCCCGCAACACTAACTTTATTTAAAAATTGATTAGACACTTTATTTATTTTTATAAAGTCTCCATCTTTCAATTTTTCTTTAGCGAAAGCTACTAACGGAATCTCTACTAATTCTTTTTGCTTTCCATTAATTCTTTCAATAATGATATTTTGTTTGTATGCATCAAAAACAAAACCACTACAATATTTTATTAAATCAACTACTGTTTCTGCTGCTTTCATTTCATATAAACCAGGTCTTTTTACGGCTCCTTCAATAGTTACTATTTTATCGTAAGGTTTAACAATGATAACATCTTGATCTTGCACTGTGATATTACCTGTCTCAGAACCATTGATTAAAAAATCATAAAAATCAAAGTCGGCTACTTTTTCTCCCCCTCTGAACAATCGAATATTTCTAAACGTTCCGTTTTCAGTGGGTCCACCTGCTGCGTATAAAGCATTTAATACGGTAGAAAAACCACTTAACGAGTAAGACCCTGGTACTTTAACTTCGCCTACAATACTTACTTGCACATTGCGAACTTCTTTAATAGAAACAGCCATGTGTACTTTGTTATAACTATTAGACGAAGCGCCAATACCAGCATAAATTCTTTTTAAATAATTCTTTATTTTAGATTTTGCTGCTTTTATAGGTAAACCTACTATTTGAATATAACCAACACCTTGAATATTAATTGCACCTTGCCTATTTACTTTCTTCTCGTAATTAGCTTCAGCAGCACCCCATAAATCAATTGAGAGTATATCTCCGCTACCGATTACATAATTTTCAGGCGTTGCTATATTTAAGTTTGGTGTGAATGTAATATTTGGATTGTTAAAAAAGTCATACCCGAAAAGTAACGATTCTTTAGGTTTCACCTCTTCTTTGCCTGTCAATCCAAAAAGCAATTGATTACTCGAAGTACTGTTATTTCCTTGCGATTCATCTATATTAGTATTTTGATTATTGGTTGAAGTACCTAAATTTCGAATTCTAGCTTGTAATTTCTGGGCTTGTAGCTCAGACATCCCTCTTGTTTTGGCTATTGACAATGCCTGTTCTAAAGTATACCCTTCTTTTTTAATTTTATCACGATAATTCGCTACTTGTTCATCTGACAAGTTATCTACCTCAATAGTATTCATTTGTTGCTGAATACTCTGAGCATAATTTGTAAAACTAACGAATACGAAAAGAACTATAAAAACACTTTTTAAGACTTCTTCTCTTCCTATTTTATTTGTCAATTGCATAATTTTTAAACCAATTAATGAATTCTTTAATTCCTTTACTTAGTAAGGTATTGGGTTTATAGTTATAATCTTTCATTAGATCATTAACGTTTGCCCATGTTTTTTCAACGTCTCCTAGCTGAATTGGTAGTAGCTCTTTCTTAGCTTCTTTACCTATATTTTTTTCTATTTCTGATATAAAATCTAATAATTTCACCGAATTATTATTTCCTATATTGTATACTTTATATAGCGTCCTGTCCTTTATATCAGATACTAAAACGCGTTCTATTCCTGCTACAATATCATCTATATAGGTAAAATCACGCTGCATTTTACCATAATTAAAAACTTTTATAGGGCGATCGTTTGATATGGCATCAGCAAATAACATAGGAGCCATATCGGGTCTTCCCCAAGGTCCATACACCGTAAAAAAACGCAATCCTGTTGTAGGTATTTTATATAAATGGCTATAGGTATATGCCATTAACTCGTTGCTTTTTTTGGTCGCTGCATATAAACTCACAGGTGTATCTACCTTATCTTCTTCTGAAAAAGGTATTTTTGCATTTGCCCCATATACACTAGAACTACTCGCATATACTAGGTGTTTTATGTTGTTATAGCGAGCGCATTCTAAAATATTTAAAAAACCTACGATGTTACTTTGTATATAGGCATCCGGATTTTCAATACTATAACGAACCCCTGCTTGTGCTGCTAAATTACAGACTACGTCGAACTTTTCTTGTTCAAATAATGCAACTAAAGCTTCTTTGTCCTCTAAATTTATTCTCCTAAATTTAAAGTCACTATACGTGCTACTTATATTTTCTTTATAAAAAGCAGCAGCTGTTTCTTTTTGTATACCTAGTTCTTTTAAACGATCGTACTTTAAATCAACATTATAATAGTCGTTAATATTATCGATTCCTATAACAGTATGACCTTTATCTAATAGTTTTTTTGACAAATGAAAACCAATAAAACCCGCAGCTCCTGTAACAAGTATTTTCATGTATGCTAGTTTTGTTTTCCTATTTGATAATATTCAAAACCTTTATCTTGTAAATTGAAAACATTATACTGATTTCTACCATCAAAAATAATAGGAGTATTAAGTTGTTGTTTTATTTCTGAAAAATCAGGAGAGCGGAACTCTTTCCATTCTGTTAACATAATTAAAGCATCTGCTTCTTTTAAAACCTCATATTTTGATTCGAAGTATGAAATACCATCAACCCCTTTTAAATAAAAGTGTTGTGCTTCCTCCATCGCTTTCGGATCGTACGCTTTTATTGTTGCTCCACGTTTTACCAATTCTTTTACTACATAAATAGCGGGTGCTTCTCGCATATCATCGGTACCTGGTTTAAAAGCCAGTCCCCAAAGAGCAAAAACCTTTCCTGATAAATCTTCACCAAATCTTTTTACGATTTTCTCTGCAATCACAAACTTCTGTCGATTATTAACCTCTTCAACAGACTTTATTAACTCAGCATTGTACCCGTGTTCTTGGGCAATTTTATTTAAGGCCTTTACATCTTTAGGAAAACAAGAACCTCCGTACCCTGCTCCTGGATAAATAAAACTGTATCCTATTCTACTATCTGAACCGATACCAATACGGACTTGGTTCGCATCTGCGCCTACTTTTTCACAGATATTAGCAATCTCGTTCATAAAAGAAATTTTAGTCGCTAACATGGCATTGGCTGCGTACTTTGTCATTTCTGCTGAGCGAATATCCATGCTAATAAGACGGTCGTGTGACCTTAAAAATGGGCTATACAGTTCTTTCATGGTATCAAAAGCATATTCCGATGCTGCGCCAATAACAACTCTATCGGGCTTCATAAAATCATCGATGGCGGCTCCTTCCTTTAAAAATTCAGGATTTGAAACTATATCAAAAGCTATCTCTTCTCCTCTGCTAGCTAATTCTTGTTGAATGGCAACTTTTACTTTATCTGCTGTACCAACTGGCACGGTAGATTTATCAACCACCACAAGTCTTTTAGTCATTTTACGGCCTATTTCTTTGGCTACAGACAATACATATTGTAAATCTGCAGAGCCATCATCGCCCATAGGAGTTCCTACAGCTATAAAAACAACCTCAGCATCTCTTATCGCTTCTTCTAACTTGGTGGTGAAAAACAGGTTTTTATTTGCGATATTTTTCAACACCATATTTTCTAAACCTGGCTCATAAATAGGAATAATCCCTTCATGTAGCTTATCTATTTTATGTGAATCAATATCTACACAAGTAACCCTGTTTCCCATCTCAGAAAAACAAGCCCCTGAAACCAAACCTACATATCCTGATCCGACAACTGCTATATTCATTCTTCTTATTATTTAAGCTTATTATTTTCTTTTTCAGCTACCTCCTTACGCAATTCGCTGCTAGAAAAACGATGTTCTCGTTTGTTATAAAATAAGGTGATGCCTTTTTCTTCACAGTAGGTACGCCCTGTAAAATTTTTATCAGCATATTCATCTCCTAAAATGCGTATGTCTATTTTAAAAGATTGCAATACATCCTCTAAGTCTTGCTCTGTAGTATACGGCACTATCTCATCAACATATTTACATCCTTTTAGCTGAATGTATCTCTCTACAACAGATTGTATGGGTTTGTTTTTTTCGGGTCTATCAACCGTAGGATCTGTTTGTAGACCACAAATAAGATAATCGCACTGTTCTTTTGCGTCTTCAAGCATTTTTACATGACCTGCATGTAGTAAATCGAAAGCACTAAAAGTAATTCCTATTTTCATATTTTTTCTTTTCAGCAAATATAGTTTTATCTATTTAAAAACAAATGTTTCTCCCCTAAATTAACCAATTCTGTATTTCTAATATCATGTACAATTTCTATAGAAGCCTTTGCATCCATCAACCCAAAACCATTTCCTTTTAAAATACCTTTATAACTTTCGGTATGTAATTCTGTAAATCCGCCGCTAAACTCTATTTCTTCTCCATCAACGGTTATAGAACGGTAAGTTCTTTGTCCGACTTCTTGAATTTGCTTTGGCAATGAATTTTCATCAATCGACAAAAACCAACGTACTCTTGCATTTTCAAACTCTAAATAACCTGCCGACTTGTCTTTTTCTCTTAAATGCACCAAGTTTTCTTGTACATCGCCAAAAATCCAAGATAACATATCATAAAAATGCACCCCAATGTTTGTGGCTATTCCTCCTGATTTACTTTCGTCTCCTTTCCACGAGACATCGTACCAATTACCACGAGAAGTAATATAGGTTAAATCTATATCATATTTCTCTTTTTTATTTTCAGATGCGACTTTATTTTTTAAAGCAATAATACTTGGATGTAACCTTAATTGAAGTATTGTATTAATCTTATTTCCTGACTCTTTTTCGATTGCTTGTAAAGCATCTACATTCCACGGATTTAAAACTAGTGGTTTCTCACAAATAGCATCTGCCCCTCTACGTAAAGCCATTCTTATATGTGAATCGTGTAAATAGTTTGGTGTACAAATACTTACATAATCTAATTGAATATTTTGTTGACGTTTAATTTTTTCAATATGTCGATCAAAACGTTCAAACTCCACAAAAAAATCTGCATTCGGAAAATAACTATCCATCACACCAACACTATCAAATTTATCTAGTGCTGCTATTAAATTACTATTCGTATCTTTTATCGCCTTTAAATGACGTGGTGCTATATATCCTGCTGCACCTATTAACGCAAAGTTTTTCATTATAATGTTTTATCTATTAATTGCTTAGGTAATATATTTTTCACATCATACACCACTCCATTTTCTTTTTTTAACCTCAACAATTCTATTTCTTTAAATTCATTATGCGATACTGCTAAAACAATGGCATCGTATTTTTTTTCATATAAATTGGTTATTAGACCAAAATTATACTCTCTAATAACCTCTTCTTTTTTTGCCCAAGGATCATAAATATCAATATTTACGCCATAACTCCTTAAAGCATGATATACATCAACCACTTTGGTATTTCTAATATCCGGACAGTTTTCTTTAAAGGTTATTCCTAAAATTAAAATTTCAGCATTTTTTACTTTTACATCTTCTGAAATCATCAACTTCACAACTTCTGAAGCCACATGACTTCCCATACTATCATTCAATCGTCTACCCGATAGTATTATTTCTGGATAATAGCCAAATTGTTGCGCTTTTTGCGCTAAGTAAAACGGATCAACTCCAATACAATGCCCGCCAACTAAACCTGGCTTAAAAGGTAAAAAATTCCATTTTGTAGAGGCGGCTTCTAAAACTTCGCTCGTATCAATATTCATCAAATTAAATATTTTTGCCAATTCATTAACAAAAGCTATATTGATATCTCTTTGACAATTTTCAATAATTTTTGATGCTTCGGCAACTTTAATGGATGCTGCCTTATGAGTACCTGCTTTAATAACTGATTTATATAAATCGTCTATTTTTTGGGCGGTCTCTTTAGTAGAACCTGAAGTAACTTTTAATATATTTTCTACAGTACGAACTTTGTCTCCAGGACTTATTCTTTCTGGCGAATACCCTACAAAAAAACCTTGATTCAATGTTAATCCCGATTCTTTTTCTAGCACTGGTACACAATCCTCTTCAGTGGCTCCTGGATATACGGTAGATTCATAAACAACTATAGATCCTTTTTTTAAAACACTCCCAATTGTTTTACTTGCACTTAATAAGGGTGTTAAAATTGGTTGATTATTTTTATCTACAGATGTCGGCACCGTTACAATGTAATAATCGCAGTTTTCAATATCCTTTTCACTACTGGTAACATACAAACCTTTTTCTATGGTAGATTCTTGAACTAAAACGGACTTTAACAAATCATCTGCTACCTCTAACGTTACATCTACACCTGACTTTAATTCGTCAACTCGTTTCGATTTTATATCAAAACCAACTACTGTATATTTTGTTGCAAATAACCTAGCTAACGGCAATCCTACATAACCTAATCCTATAATTGCAATTTTTGGTACACTCATCTTTTTCTTACTACTAAAATAGCTTACGAAATTACAAAAAACATAGTTAACAAAATATTATAAACAAAAAAAAGCCTCACCATTATCTGACGAGACTTTTTCTGTGGGCAATGAGGGATTCGAACCCCCGACCCCCTCGGTGTAAACGAGGTGCTCTGAACCAACTGAGCTAATTGCCC